>CALVHG010000093.1 GCA_944327285.1 uncultured Desulfovibrio sp.
GAAATTCCTCTTTAAGAAAATTTCGCGTCGCCTGTCAAGACTTTTTTTCAGTTTCGTGACGTTTTCGCGTCGTCCGCTGTCCGTCTCAACCGGCGAAGGCGGACACTACGCCGGTGCCCCCCCGTTCGTCAAGCTTTTTGTGGAAAGTTTTTTGTTTTTGTCGGGGGGAGGGGGAACCCCTCTCGCGTTAGCAGAGGGGTTCCCCCTCCCCCAACTTACCAAACAACCTCTCCGCCACCTACTCGGCCACAGGCTGATTGAAGCGCTTGCCGAAGCGGCGGTTAAGCCAGAGGGAGAAGGTTTCCATATAGGAATAATAGACAGGCGTGATGTAGAGCGTGATGATCTGGGAGAAACACAGACCACCGACCACGGCGAGGCCGAGGGGCTGACGGGCCTGAGCGCCGGCGCCAATACCGACGGCAATGGGCAGCGCGCCCATAAGCGCGGCAAGGGTTGTCATCATAATGGGCCGGAAACGCACGCGACAGCCCTCGGTAATGGCGTCGAGAGGCGAGAGAGAGGGATCGCGCCGCTGGGCTTCAAGAGCAAAGTCGAGCATCATGATGGCGTTTTTCTTGACGATGCCAAGCAGCATGATGACGCCGACGAAGCCGTAAAGATCCAGAGGCTTGTTAAAGAGCCAGAGGGTGGCCAGCGCGCCGAAACCGGCGGACGGCAAACCAGAGAGGATGGTCAGAGGGTGAATAAAACTTTCATAGAGAATACCCAGCACCAAATAGATGACGACAATGGCCAGCAGGAGCAACCAGCCCATACCGGAGAGGGAATCCTGGAAGGCCTGCGCTGTGCCTTGCGAAACGGCGGATACCGACGGCGGCAAGAGGGGGGCCGCGGTTCGCTCCACAGCGCCCACGCCTTCGCTGAGGGCGACGCCGGGCCGCAGGTTATAGGAGATGGTAACGGACGGGAACTGCCCGGAATGGTTGACGGCAATGGGGCCGACGCCGTGCTTCATGGTCGCAATGGCGGACAGCGGCACAAGATCGCCGGAGGTGGAACGGACATAGAGACGGGAAAGCGCGGAAGCATCCCGCTGGAAATCCTCTTCCAGTTCCACAAAAACGGTATAGTCGTTGTTAGGCGCGTAGATGGTAGAGACATTGCGCGAGCCGTAGGCCGATTGCAGCGCAAGCTCGATCTGCCCGGCGCTGATGCCGAGAGCCGACGCGCGGTCTCTGTCAATGTTGACGCGCATTTCCGGGTTTGTGAGCTGGAGATCGCTGTTCACGTCCTGGAGCTGCGGCAGACGACGCAGGGCATCTTCCACCACCTGGGCGCTGGCGTAGAGCTCTTCCGTATTGGAGCCGGAAAGGGTGAACTGATACAAGGCCTTAGAAGAACGACCGCCAATATTGATAGCCGGCGGGACACGCAGAAAAACGCGCAGAGAAGGAAGCGTATTGAGCTTGGCGCGCAGCCGCTGGGCCACTTCCTCCACGGGCGGGCGCTCGCCATGCGGCTTGAGGCGGAACAGCATCATGCCATTGTTCATACTCTGACTGCTGCCCACGATGCCGACTGTCGAGTTGTAGCTGCTCAGATCGGGATCGTCGCGCAGAAGCGCGTCCAGCCCCTTCTGCGCCGTGACCATGCCATCAAAGGAAACCCCCTGCTCGGCCTCCGTGCTGCCGACAATAAAACCTTCGTCTTCAGAAGGCAGGAAGCCCTTGGGCACAACGGCGCCGAGCCAGCCAGTGGCAAAGAGCAGCAGGATGGAAAGCAGCAGCGTCAGAAAACGATGACGCAGCACCACGGCCAGCGAGGCATCATAGGCATCCGCCAGCCTGTCGAAAGCGCGTTCCATGACGCCATAGAAACCTTCATAGCCGACGCGATGCTGCCCCTGCGGCTTGAGGAAATAGGCGCACAGCATAGGCGTCAGGGAGAGGGACACCACGCCGGAGAAAAGAATAGCGGTGATGATGACCACGGCGAATTCGTAAAATAATCGCCCCACGACGCCGCCCATGAAGAGAACGGGAATAAAGACGGCGGCCAGAGAAATGGTCATGGACAGAATGGTAAAACCGATTTCCTCTGAACCGTCATAGGCAGCCTGAATGGGATTTTTCCCCATTTCCTGATGGCGGACGATATTTTCCAGCATAACGATGGCGTCGTCCACCACAAAGCCCACGGCCAGCGTCAGGGCCATGAGCGAGAGGTTGTCCAGACTGAAATCCATAACGTACATGACCGCGAAGGTGGAAATCACGGACATAGGCAGGGCCAGTCCGGGAATAACCGTGGCGGGCAGGTTACGCAGGAAAAGGAAAATGACGAGGACCACAAGGCCCACGGTCAGAATCAGGGTAAACTTAACGTCGGCCACGGATTCCCGAATGGACTCCGAACGGTCATAGAAAATCTTGACGGAAACCGACGGCGGCAGCTGGCGTTCCAGCTCCGGCAGCAGAGCCTTGATGGCGTCCACGACCTTAACAGTATTAGTGCCGGGCTGGCGCTCTACGGCCAGCGTCATACCCGGAGCGCCGTCGTCACCCCAGGAAATCTGCTCGTTCTGCTCCACGTCGTCGATGACCTGCCCGATATCGCGCAGACGCACGGGAGCGCCGTCACGATAGGCAACAATGACTTCCCGGAAGGCGCGGGCGTTTTCGAGCTGCCCGGAAGCCTTGATGGCGCTGGAGCGACGCGCGCCGTCCAGCGAACCGGTAGGGAGCTTGCTGTTGGCCCCGGAAACGGCATCGGCCACTTCGTCAATGCCGAGCCCACGGGAGGCCAGCGCATCCGGGTCAAGCTGCACGCGGACCGCGTATTTCTTCTGGCCATAAATAACCACCTGCGCCACGCCCTGAACCATGGAAAGACGCTGGCCGATGAGCGTATCCGCGTATTCGTTCAGCTCATACAGAGGCAGAGTCGGAGAGGACACGCGCAGGTAGAGAATAGGCGAATCCGCGGGGTTAACCTTGCGGAAGCTGGGCTGCGAGGTCATGTTGTCGGGCAGGCGGCGCTGCGCCACGCTGATGGCCGACTGCACGTCCAGCGCCGCGCCGTCAATATCGCGATCCAGCGCAAACTGGATAGTGATGCGGGTACGCCCGCGCGAATTGACAGACGAAATGGAGTCGATGCCCGAAATAGTGAAAAATTCCTTTTCCAACGGGGTTGCCACCGAAGCCGCCATAGTTTCCGGATCGGCCCCGTCCAGGGTGGCCGTCACCTGAATGGTGGGAAAGTCCACGTTGGGGAGCTGGTTGACCGGCAGATTGACATAACCGGCCGCACCGAAAAAGAGCATGCCCAGCATGATCAGGACAGTGGCGACAGGACGCCGGATAAAAATAGCGGCGATATTCATGAGGCCCCCGTAATACTAATTAGAAAGGAAAAAGAAAGATGGAAGAAGGCGGAAAGAACAGTCCGCGGGCCAGCAGCGCGGCGGCCCAGAGAATCAGACCGCCTGTCAGCATGCCGCGCAGCAGCAGACGATTGAGGACGGTCAGACGCGCCTCATCCCAGGGCGCGGCTTCGGCTTCGGGCGGCCCCAGCCACTCCTTGTGCACAAGCTCCCCGAAGTAGACGGAGGGCCCGCCCTGACGCGCCCGGCAGAGCCAGGCGCAGGCCGCCATGCTCCAGCCAGAATTGGGGCTGGGCATGCCCGCGGCATCGCGGCGAATGCGGGCCAGACCGGGCCAGCGGCCATCCCAGGGGCGCAGCGTCCCCGCCCCGAAGGGCAGGAGGCGCGCCGCCGCGCGGGCGCAAAGATCCGTCAGGCACAGCAGCGCGGCTCCCAGGCGGGCGGGCAGAAAGGCCAGCAGATCATCCCCGCGCGCCCCGGCCCAGCCAAGATAGCGCCAGCGGGGCGTCATATAGCCCCACATGGAATCCGTCGTGCTGACAGCCTTGTAGCACCAGAGGGCCACAGGCCCGCCCACAAGCAACCAGAAAAAGGGCGCGACGCCCGCATCCGTGAAATTTTCAGACAGCGTGTCGGCCAGCGTCTTACGCATCAGGGGCCGCTCCATGGCGGACGTGTCCCGGCTGACGAGCCAGGAAAGGGCCTCGCGCGCAGCGGGCAGGGGGAAGTTTTCCACGCGAAAACGCACGGTCGCGCCGGTGCGTACCAGACTCCCCAGAGCCAGCCCGGCCCACGCCCAATAGAGCGACAGAAAAAAAAGCGGGAAATCGCCGGGCAAAAGCGCGGCAGCGGCCAGCGAAAGCCGCACGATCAGGCCCGTCACGAGAACGAGCAGCAGCACCGCCAGCATCCCCGCCGCGCGCAGCGCCGCCTGCGGCGACAGCAAAGGCATACGGGAGGCCAGACGCCGCGCCGGGGTTTCCAGTCGATGCAGCAAACCGCCCACAAAGCAGACCGGATGCCGCCACGGCAGATCCGGGTCCCCCAGCAGGGCGTCCATTATCAGCGCGGCAGGGGCAAGCCACCAGCATTCCCAGACACTGAAGGGGAAAAGCGTCGTCCACGCCGTCATGAGACATCCCCCGGAGCAGTTGCGGGAAGCTGCCATTCCGGCCCGTCTAAAATGCCGCAATGCGCCAGCGCGGCATACAGCACAATCCCAGCCGAGGTGGAAAGATTGAGGCAGCGCCCCCGCCCGGCCAGCATGGGAATGCGAACCCGCCACGGCGACAATGCCAGAACGTCTTCCGGCAGCCCGCGCGTTTCCGGGCCAAAGACAAGGCAGTCGTCTTCGGCAAAGGGGAAGCGATGCAGGGGCTGTCCGCCCTTGGCGGAGGTCATGACGCAGCGCGGCGGCCGTCCGTTGCGGGCCGCAACGGCGGCGTCGAACCAGGCCTGCATACACGGCCAGACGGCAAGCTCCACCTGCGGCCAGTAGTCGAGTCCGGCCCTCTTAAGGTAGCGATCTTCCAGCTTGAAACCGAGAGGCTCGATAAGATTTAAACGCACGCCCGTCATGGCGCACAAACGCGCGATGTTTCCCGTATTGGGGGGAATCTCTGGTTGATAGAGGAGTATTTCCATAATTTTTTCCCCGGCTTGCGGCGGCAAGCGCCGTCCGGGCGCTAAAGTTTCTTCTGGTGTAACCGTTAAGAGAGACATGGTAAAGCGGTCCGCCGTGGCCTTGTCGTAGCGGCAAGGCGGAAATTTTTTCTTGGTATGTTTTTTGCAATTACCAGAAAAAACTGCACACGGCACGGGCGACCCTGATCCGGCCCGGCAATGACGCGCACCGAGGAGAAGACGGTATGGCAACAAGTATTTCCGGTTCCATATATTTTTCCGGCCTGGACGGGACGGGCAACGACTGGGCCCAGACGCTCGAACAGCTGAAGCAGATCGAATCCATGAACCTCACGCGACTGGAGGCATGGAAGAGCGACTGGAATATCCGGTATCAGGGCTTTACCAAGATTATCGAAGCCGTAACCACGGCCCGCACGGAACTGAGCAGCCTCAAGAACCGCAACAGCTTCGTGTCCAAGATGGTGTCCAGCTCCAAGGAAGAGTTTGTCACCGGCACGGCCACGGCCGACGCCATTGACGCCCAGCACAAGATCAACGTCAAGCAGGTGGCCAACAACGCCGTCTGGGCCAATACCGGCCACTTGTTCAAGAACAAGACCGATATCATCAACACCACCGACAAGGATATCGAGTTCAAGTACAACTACGCCGGCAAGGATTACAGCATCACCGTGCCGCCGAACACCACGCTGGATTCGTTCATCAACCTGGTGAACAACAATAAGGAAAATCCCGGCATCAAGGCCAGCCTGATCCAGACCAGCGGCGGCTACTACTTCCAGATTGCGGGCAAGGATACGGGCGAGGCCAACAGCCTCACCATTGAAAGCTGCGAACTGCTGGGCTTTGACGATTCCGGCATCAAGTCCATCTGGGAAAGCAACGACGGCATCAAGGGCGACGCGACTTTTACCGATCCGTCCAGCATCGCCTATGACTTCGTGCTGCGCGACGGCAAGACCGTCACCATCACCATGGACGGGGACAGCACGCTGCAGGACTTCGTCGATCAGGTCAACGCCCGTATCGGCAAGGACACGGCGTCCATTGATCCGAATACCGGCGAAGTCAAGTTTAAGAATGTGCAGGCCGTCATCCGGCGCGACGCTGAAAATACCGACAAGGATAATCAGTATCAGGCCGAATATGTGCGCGTCGAAGCGGGCGATTATAACGAGATTAACGAAGGTTATCTGATCGGCAAGGACGACAAGTCCACCGTCACCTTCACGATTAAGATGAAGGACGGCTCCACGCGCACCATCACCATGAGCGGGGGCGATAAGAAGAAGGACTTCATCACCAAGATTGCCGCCGCCACGGGCAACGCCGCCAACATGGTCCTGGACGACGGCGGCAAGTATTATCTGAAGCTCAACGGCGTGGAAAGCGTCACGCCCTCGGTGAGCGGCGGCAGTTCCCTGCCGCCGGAATTCAAGTTCACTCACGAAGCGGAAAAGCTGCCCAACGACGATCTTTATAGCCAGCTGACGACCAAGGGTGAAAACTACAACCTGTCGATATCCTTTAATAAGGACAAGCTGGACAAGGCTATCTCCGATTCCGATCCCGATCTCCAGAAGGAATACATGATCGTCATGGAGGACGGGACGAGCAAGACATTCACCCTGAGCGGCAACGCCACCTACCGGGATCTGATGGAGAAGCTGAAGACATATCCGGTCTTTGCCGAGGATCCCAGCGATCCCAACAAGCTGATCGGCACCGGCGTGATGAGCGTGACCCTGATCGCGGGCGCGGACCCCGGCACGGGCTACACCAAGGAACTGACCTGCGAAAACTCGATCGACTTCGGTATCATGACCGACGCCACGCCTCCCAGTGACGGCAGCGGGACCCACTATGATCAGGCCACTCTGGAAACGCCGCCGGATCTGGAATATACCTACAAGGGCAACGACGGTAAGGAAGAAAAGTTTACGCTTGCCAGCGGCTCCAGCATCAAGGACGTTATTACGGAGCTGCACAACAAGGGCGTGAATGCGGAAGTGGTCTACAAGGACGCCGGCGGCAATGAACAGACCATCTCGGCCGCCGATATTGTCAGCGGCACAAAGACGCTTGATCCCGATACCGAATACACGCTCCGCATTCATGACGGCGTGCTGTCCGGCCCCGGCGTGAGCGGTCAGGTTGTCCAGTCCGACAACTGGAGCATCCAGAAGGCCTGCAACGCCATTTACAACGTGGACAACTGGCCCATGGACCTGGAGTCCGACAGCAACACGATTACCGGCGTCATCGAGGGCGTGACCTTCAACCTGCATGACGTGGGCGAAGCCCGGCTGACCATCGCCACGGACGCCAACTCCGTGCAGGAAAGCATCCAGACCTTCATCGACACGGTCAACAACGTGCTGGCGACGGTTATCGCCTTCACCAAGTATGACGAAAACGCCGAAACCACGACCAACGACCCGGACAACAAGACGGACAGCAACTATAGCATGTCCCAGCTGACCAGCCAGAAGGGCGGCATTCTGCAGGGCAACTACGGCGTGCAGCTCTTCGACTCGCGCTTTACTTCCGTTCTGACCGGCGTGCCCGCCGGTTACAAGAACATGGAAGACAAGGACGATCCGCTGTCCGGCGACTGGGTGGCCAATCTGGCGAACCTCGGCATCAAGGTCTGCTCGGACGAAACCAGCGAGAACTACGGTCTGCTCATGATCGGCGCTCCCTCGTCCATCAGCGGCATGACCACCATGGACCAGGAAAACTACACGGAAATGCTCTCCGAGCATCTGGATTCCGTCATTGACTTCTTCTGCGGGCCGTCCACGCCGGGCACAAGCGATACCGCCAACTTCCGCTATGCCAGCAGCCTTAACGGCATCACCAAGGCCGGCACCTATGATGTTTCCTATACTGTGGATGCCAACGGCAACATCACCGACGTGTACATCGGCGGCGAACGGGCGACCAACGACTCCACCATGGGAAGCAACTATTTCTCCGTTGCTTCCGGCGATGCCAAGGGTACGGCCATTTATATCGACAACCTGGAACCCGGCACCCATACCGGCACCATACGTATCAAGACTGGCCTGATTGATACGGTCGACCAGTTCATGAAGGCCGAACTGACCTACGTGGATACCGGCGACAGCATCAACGACGACTCCATCGCCCTCAAGTCACAGAACGGCGGCCTGATGATCCTTCAGGCCAACTACCTTGACATCATGGAGAGCATTGACGCCAAGATTGAACGGGAGCAGGATCGCCTTGAGGTGTGGGAACAGCACCAGAAGGACAAGTTCGCCCGCCTGCAAACCCTGCTGTCTCAGTACTCCAAGACGCAGGCCCAGCTGCAAAGCCAGCTGAGCCAGCTGAGCGGCGGCAGCAGCAGCTAGAGCGCTTTGCCTTTAACAAGGACAAAACGCGAGGCGGCATAGCTCCGCCCGGCCCGAAGCGAGCGGAAAAACCGCGCTTTTTCCGCGAAACGACAGGCCGTATGGTTTGAAGCGCGAAGAGCATTTCAAACCGACTGAAAATCCTTTAGGATAGCCCGCACACGTCGCGGCGCATATCATGTATAAGCGCCGGGAAGCACGTCACACATCTGATCGTCCGCCGCCGTTCCGCACAGGTTCCGGCGGCGGACGCAACAGCGCCAACGCGCAAGACGGGCATACTGCCCAAGGACAGAACATTATGAATAACAAAGCGGCGCAGGCCTATATTCAGACCAAGGTCGGCACCACGGATCAGGGCCAGCTGTTGCTCCTGCTCTATGACGGCGCGCTCCGTTTCCTGCAGCAGGCCCGGGAAAAAATGCTGGCTAAGGATTATGCCGGCAAGGGAGTGTATATTTCCAAGGCGCTGGACATCATCGGCGAACTGTCCAGCTCCCTCAACATGGAAAAAGGCGGCGAGCTCGCCACCAATTTGAACAATCTCTATTTTCTGTGCATGGCGCGACTGCTGGACGCCAACCTCAAGATGAATGTGGAGCGACTGGACAGCGTGTGCGAAATCCTTTCCGGTCTGCGCAGCGCCTATGCCCAGATTATCGACACGCCCGAAGCCCGGCAGGCGGCCGAACAGATTGTCCGCAATCGCCCGGCGGAAGCCGGAGCCATACGGCGCGCGCCCCTCGCCCCCACGGCCTCCATGCCCGGCGCCAAACCCGGCGCCAGCAGGGCGCAGGCGAGCATGGCCTACGGCAAAAGCGCCGGAGCCTTCGCCAACCCTCTGACCTCCGTGGAAGGACAAACTGCCGCGGGTCCGACGGTCGCCCCCGCAACCGCGCAGAATCTGGAAGCGGCGCAAATGGGCGGCAGCTCGCAGATGCGCCGCGTGGCCAACGCCTACGGCAAGAGTTCCTAAAAAGAGCCTGGGCCCGGCTGACGGTTGCGGAATTTTTCCGCAACAGCGCGGCAATTTTCCCGAACGCAGGCGGCAAACAGAAATCCCCATGCCGCCCCGCGTTCCGCACCCTATCGCCATTCCGCGCCAGACACGGGGCAGAGGCGATAACAACAAGGAGGCGTCCCCATGAGCAGCGACGTCAGCTTTACGCTTTGCAGCGGCAGCTATGTGTCTCAGCAGGTCAACACCTTTGACAACAGCTGGCTCTCTTCCACCCGCTCGGACTTCAAGAAGCTGTATCCTGAAGACGAGGAAGGCAACACCACCAGCCAGACGGGCAGGAAGGATCTTGACTTCCTGTACAAGGATGCGGGCGAGGTAAAGGAGCGCAAGCCAGTTCCCCGCTTCCGCATCAATGCGACGGTCGAAGCGGAAGAAACCGCCGAGGAAAAGAAGATTGTCACCCCCGACGAGCTGACCTTCGACAGCCTTTTTGGCGATGACGGATTGATTTACAGCAACGCCAAGAAGGGAACCTCGCTGGATACGACAGCTTAGAGCGTTTCAACTTTGAAAAAGGTGAAACGCGAAGGCGGCAGCACAGCGCCGCCCGGCCCAAAGTGAGCGGAAAAACCGCGTTTTTTCCGCGAAACGACAGGCCGTATGGTTTGAAACGCGCAGCATTTCAAACTAAAAATGCTCTAGGTTGCCGCATCTCCTTCCGCCTGCGGGCAGTCGCTATCCCCTGCGGCCGCTCAAGGGCGGAGACCAAGACCGTTCCTTTTCCGGCGCGGATTCCCGGATGAGTCAATGAAACAGCGAAAGACGTTTTCTTCCGCAGGCATCGGGCGTTCTCCCGATACGCCGGGCACGCGCGGGCACAAAGACCATCAGGGCAACCGGGCGCGTCATGCCGCGCGTTTGACCATGCGCCCCGCCGCGCGGGAGCAGGCTCCTTCGCCTTTCTGGGAGACGGCTCCGGCGGAGTTTGAACCTGTTCGTCTGCCGGAAGAAAATTTCAGCGTACAAGTAGCCGCGCGCCATTACGTCCGCCCGTTGCTGGAAGAGCTGGGCTCCCGCGTGCTGGGCGCGCGCGGGCGTCTGGTGCTGGCGCGCGGTTCCGCCCCGGCCGCCTGGGCTCAGAATGTCTGGCTCCAGCCTCGCTGGCTGCCCGTGGCATCCATTGGCGACGCGGCGCGTCAGTTAACGGCTCTGCAGCGCAACTGGCGCGCGCATGTGCCGCCGCCCGGCGTGGAGCCCAGCTTTCGCCGCCGCCTTGCGCTCATTGGCGAGCGTCTTCCCCACGTCGGGACCCGTCCCCTTGCCTTTGGCAGTCCCATGCCGACCGCCCCTCTCGGCGCCTTCACCCTCTGGCGCGACGATCTGCTGCTGGCATCGCCGCGCACAACGTCCGCTTTTGCCGACGGCGAACTGCTGTTTCAGGAAAACCGCGAAGATCCGCCGGGACGAGCCTATCTGAAACTCTGGGAAACCTTCACGCTGCTGGGGCGTCAGCCGCAGCCCGGCGAACTCTGCGTTGATCTCGGCGCGGCGCCCGGCGGCTGGACCTGGGTTCTGGCATCTCTCGGCTGTCGTGTCTTCAGCATTGACAAGGCCCCGCTCGATCCCCGCGTACAGCGTATGCCGGAGGTCAATCACTGCATCGGCAGCGGCTTTGCCCTCGATCCCAGAACCACGGGCCCCGTGGACTGGCTCTTTTCGGACATGATCTGCTATCCTGAAAAATTGCTGGATACCGTTCTTCGCTGGCTGGAAGCCGACGCCTGCCGCAATATCGTCTGCACCCTCAAATTCCAGTCCGAAACCGATCACGAAACAGCCCGCCGCTTTGCCGCCATTCCCGGCGGCAGTCTCCGCCACCTCTCCTGCAACAAGCATGAACTGACCTTTGTCCGCCTTGCGGACTAGAGCGTTTCAACTTTGAAAAAGGTGAAACGCGAGGCGGCGGCACAGCGCCGCCCGGCCCAAAGTGAACGGAAAAACCGCGTTTTTTCCGCGAAACGACAGGCCGTATGGTTTGAAATGCGAAGCATTTCAAACTGAAAATGCTCTAGGCTCAGGACTCATTACTTCCAATGACGTCAAAAAAGGATAAGTATGGATATGGAGGTTTCTATGTCCACTCTTTTTTACCTTTCTTCCGCTCA
>CALVHG010000094.1 GCA_944327285.1 uncultured Desulfovibrio sp.
GGACGGCGATACAGTGAAAGATATTTCGAGGTCACGACGCCTCTCATTGACCCGATAAAAGCGCGTTTGGGGAAGGGGTGGGGGGCACTGGGGGAGGGGGAAACCCTTTGTGCGCTAGCCAAAGGGGTTCCCCCTCCCCCCGCAAACACCCGCTCCCTCTCTCCTGTACATAGAAACGAGAGAAAGGACAGAATATTCATGCAACATGATTTGCGTAACTGCACATTATTTGAGGTAAGTTGGGAAGTATGCAACAAGGTGGGCGGTATTTACACGGTTGTCAGCAGCAAGGCGCTGGAGGCTGTGGCCCATTTTGGGGACAATTATTTTCTTCTGGGCCCGGATTTAGGGGATAATGCGGAGTTTGAGCCTACGGACGAGCCCTGCTGGACGGCGCTTGCGCCCGCGTTGCAGCAGCGGAATCTGAACTGCCGTTTCGGGCGCTGGAACATTCCGGGGCGGCCGAAGGTTATTCTTGTAGGCTTCCGCGATCATTACAATCAGGGGCAGCTGCTGTATTCGTTGTGGAATCGTTTTGGCGTGGATTCCATTTCCGGCGGCTGGGATTATGCGGAACCGGTGATGTTCAGCACGGCCTGCGGCGAGGTCATCGAGACGGCGGCGAAAATTCTGCATACGGACGAGGGCGGCCGGGTGCTGGCGCATTTCCATGAATGGATGTGCGGCGGCGGCCTGCTGCATCTCAAGCAGAATGCGCCTGCCATCGGCACGATCTTCACCACGCACGCGACCATGCTGGGGCGCGCCCTGTCCGGCGCGGGCGTGGATATTTACGCCCAGCGCAAACAGATCAATCCCCGGCGCGAGGCGGACGCCCATAACATCACGGCCAAGCATTCGATGGAATCCACGACGGCGCGGGAAGCGGACTGCTTTACCACGGTCAGCCGCATTACGGCCGACGAGGCCGCGTCCTTCCTGGGCCGCGTGCCCGACGTGGTGACGACCAACGGCATCGATTTGCATCGCATTCCCGATTTCAGCGAGGACCGCACCCTGCCCCGCCGGGCGCGCGCGCAGCTGCTGGAAGCGGCCGGACGCCTGCTGCGGCGCAACCTGCCCGCGGACACGCGCATTTTCATGATCGGCGGCCGTTACGAGTTCCACAATAAAGGCATCGACATTTTCCTCGACGCGCTGGGACAGGTGAACGAGGCGCTGGCCGAATCGTCCACCCATGTGCTGGCCCTGTGCGCGGTCATGGGCGGCCACAGCGGCCCCAACCCCGACGCCGTGAGCGGCGATCCGGCCCGCATGCCCGGCGACGGCAGCCAGTGGATCGCGAGCCACTATGTCTATAATCCGCCGCAGGACCCGATTCTGAACGCCTGCCGCCGCCTGAATCTGGACAACCGGCCGGAAAATCATGTGCAGATTATCTTTGATCCGGCGCTGCTCAACGGGCAGGACGGCTTCCTCAACATGCCCTATCAGGACGTGCTGAGCGCCTGCGATCTGGGCGTCTTCCCCTCCTGGTACGAGCCCTGGGGCTACACGCCGCAGGAAAGCATCGCCTGCGCCGTGCCGACGGTCACCTCCGATCTGGCGGGCTTCGGCCTGTGGATGCGAGACAGAAAGGAAGCGGTTTCCGGCGTGGAAATCATCAGCCGCGAGCAAACCAGCTATGAAAAGAGCGTCGCCGCCCTGCGCGACGTGCTGCTGTCCTATGCCGGCCTGAGCGGCGAGGAAATGCACCGCCGCCGCGCCGCGGCCCGCGCCCTCTGCCGTCATTGCACCTGGGAAGACTTCTACGCCAATTATGGGCAGGCCTACGACATGGCTCTGACCAAGGCCGCCGAACGCGCCCCCGACAGCGCGCAGGATCGCAATGCCCTGACCCGCGTGCTGGCGCCGTCCATGTCCACCACGCCCAGCCTGCACTGCTTCACCGTGGCCCCGCGCCTGCCCGAAGCCATCGGCCGCCTGCGCGAGCTGGCGTATAACCTCTGGTGGTGCTGGCATCCCGAATGCCACACGCTCTTTTCCGAGCTGAATCCCGCGGAATGGCAGAACGGCCACCACAACCCCGTGACGGCCATCGACAAGGCTCCTCGCGCGCGTCTGCGGGCGCTGGCCGCCGATCCGGCCTACCTCCGCCTGTACAGCACCACGATGGAAGCCTTTGACGCCTACATGAACACGCCGCAGCCCGACTACAGCCCCCTGAGCAAAGAACGGCCGCTGGCGTACTTCTCCACCGAATACGGGCTGACGGAGAGCCTGCCCATCTATTCCGGCGGTCTGGGCGTGCTGTCGGGCGATCATCTCAAATCCGCCAGCGACCTTCTTGTGCCGCTGGTCGGCGTCGGTCTGCTGTACAAGAGCGGCTACTTCCGTCAGGCCATCGACAAGAACGGGCGTCAGGTGGCCATGTATCCGCAGAACGACTTCAGCCAGCTGCCGCTGGAGCGCGTGCTTGACGACAGCGGCGAGCCTATGGAGATCATGATTCAGCTTTCCGGCCGTCGCCTGTTCGCCAATATCTGGCGCGTGCGCGTGGGCCGGGTAAGCCTCTATCTGATGGATACCGACACGCCTAAAAATACCGACGACGACCGCCGCATCACCGCCCGCCTGTACGAAGCCGATCGCGACGTGCGCCTGCGGCAGGAAATCCTGCTGGGCTGCGGCGGCGTGCGCATGCTGCGCGAGCTGGGCATCAACCCCGCCGCCTATCACATGAACGAAGGGCACTCGGCATTTCTGGTCTTCGAGCGCCTGCGCGAGCTCATGCTTAACCGCGGCCTGTCCTTTGCCGAAGCCGGGGAGGTTGTGCGCGGCAGCACCATCTTCACCACCCACACCCCCGTGGACGCCGGCAACGAGCGTTTCAACGTCGATGCTATGGAGAGCTACTTCAAGCCGCTGACCCAGAGCATCGGCATCAGCTGGAACGATCTTGTGCAGATGGGCCGTTACGCCAAGAGCGAACGCAACGTCTTTGAAATGACGGTGCTGGCGCTCAATTACGCTTATCGCTCCAACGGCGTGAGCGCCCTGCACGGCTACGTTTCGCGCCAGATGTGGCAGGAGGGCTGGCCCGGCGTGCCCGCCGCGGAAATCCCCATCGGCCACGTGACCAACGGCATTCACGTGCCGTCCTATGCGGGCCCGGCCTTCCGCTCCCTGCTCAATCGCACGCTCGGCGAAGGCTGGGAAGAGCACATTCTCGACACCGACAACTGGAAGAAGCTCGCCGACGTGCCCGACGACGAGCTCTGGACGGTCAAGCAGCTCCAGAAAAAGCGCCTGCTCGACTACCTCCGCGCGCAGATGCCGCAGGTGGCAAAGACGCTGGGCATCCCCTACGAACGTCAGAAGGCCATGAGCGCGCGTCTCACGCCCGCAAGTCTGGTCATCGGCTTTGCCCGCCGTTTCGCCCCCTACAAGCGCGCCAACCTGCTTTTTGCCGACATCAAGCGTCTGTGCCGCATTCTCGACGACGACAAGCGCCCCGTGATCTTCGTCTTCGCGGGCAAGGCGCATCCCGCGGACACGCAGGGCATCGACATCATGCAGGAAGTGCTGCACCGCGCCATGACGCCGGAGCTGGAAGGCAAGATCTTCTTCATTCCCGACTATGATCTCGCCGTTTCCCGTCTGCTCTCGCAGGGCTGCGACGTCTGGCTCAACACGCCCCGCCGTCCCCGCGAAGCCAGCGGCACCAGCGGCCAGAAAGTCCCGGTCAACGGCGGCCTGAATCTCAGCGTTTCCGACGGCTGGTGGTGCGAAGGCTTCAACGGCCGCAACGGCTGGAACATCGGCGCGCAGGCCGGGCCCGACAACTCGCCGGAGCAGAACGACTACGACGACGCCGAAAGCCTCTACAGCCTGCTCGAAGAAAAGGTGGTTCCCCTCTACTTCGAGCGCGACGCCTTTGACCTGCCGCACGGCTGGCTCGGCATGATGCGCGAAGCCATGACCTCGCTCATCTCGCAGTACAGTTCCCACCGCATGCTGACGGACTACATCCGCGACTACTACCAGCCCGCGGCCCGCCGCCACGAAGCCCTGACGGAAAAGAACTTCGCCCTTGCCCGCAAGCTCGCCTCCTGGAAGGCCGACGTGGTGCAGCGTTTCGGCAGCCTCAAGATGGAAAGCCTCGTCATCAGCGGTCTGGGCAGCGAGGACTGCGCCGACGCCGAAAGCATGCACGTCAGCGTGGACGTCCTGCCCGGCGATATGACGGTCAAGGAACTCCTCGTGCAGCTCGTGGTCGGCCCCGGCAACGGCGCCAGCTTCATCGGCAAGCCCGACGTGGTGGAACTCACCCTCGAAGACGGCGACGACTTCGCGGGACGCCTTACCTATACCGGCGACTATACCCCCACGCGCAACGGCCGCCATATCTACGGCATCCGCGTCATGCCCGTGACAAACGGCCTCGACGCGCCCATCGACACCCGCCTCGTCCTCTGGGCGTAAGCGGCGGGGGATATTGACGGGGAAATTGACGGGGGGAAGGGGAACCCCTTTCGCTGGCGCGCAAAGGGGTTCCCCTTCCCCCCGCGCCCCCCATCCCCTCCCCAAACGCGCTTTATTCAGGAGGATATGACAGCGCGGCAACACGATGTGCTTCCCCCGCGCCGCCGTCCCCCGGAAATGCGACAATCCTCCCCAGCACAAAGGCCGCCCCTCTCTTACGAGGGACGGCCTTTTATTGGGCTTTTTTTGGGGGGGAGGGGAACCCCTTGCTCTGCTGTCGATGCCCGTAGCTTCCTTCGTCGCAACGGGCACGGCCTACGGCCGCCCGTCGGGTCGCTGGCTGGCGCGCAAAGGTGTTCCCCTTCCCCCCAAGCCCCCCATCCCCTCCCCAAACGCGCTTTCTTCGGGAGGATACGGCAGCGCGGCAACACGATGTGCTTCCCCCGCGCCGCCGTCCCCCGGAGACAACAACGCAAAAAAAAACAGAAATGCCCCGCCGCCCGAAGATAACAAAACGAAAAGGCCGCTCCTCGCAACATCGAGGAGCGGCCTTTTTCGCGCACCTTGAAACGCCGAACCACTTCACCCCCACGGGCGTGGGGAAGACACGTGCTTGCATATCTTGAAGAAACACCCCCACGGGCGTGGGGAAGACCAATGGCCGGAGGCGTAAGGCCAGTGAGTAATGGAAACACCCCCACGGGCGTGGGGAAGACGCGGGGGTGTTACCAGCATTCCCCGCCCTTTTTGAAACACCCCCACGGGCGTGGGGAAGACGGGTCTGTCGCCAAACATCGGACAATCGAGGAGGAAACACCCCCACGGGCGTGGGGAAGACCAATCGACATAATAAAAGACTTAGGAGAACTCGGAAACACCCCCACGGGCGTGGGGAAGACCGTGCCCTCCCTTCGCCTCCTCTTTCTGCATGTTGAAACACCCCCACGGGCGTGGGGAAGACACGTCGGGCGGAACGCCAGCTTGAATGGCGGGGGAAACACCCCCACGGGCGTGGGGAAGACAATGAAACTGTCAACTTCCGGCCGCCCTGCAAGGAAACACCCCCACGGGCGTGGGGAAGACTCTGGCCGGAAGACGAGCAGCCGCCACAGACTGGAAACACCCCCACGGGCGTGGGGAAGACACTATGCCGACAGCGCGTCCATCGACTACTTGAGAAACACCCCCACGGGCGTGGGGAAGACCGTGATTTTATTGTATTTTTTATTCGCTTCTATTTTTACTCTTATTTCAAAACTGCCGCAAGCCGCCTGAGGCCTCCTCTGTCCGTCGCCCGGCACAATCGCCCCGTCGATTTTCACCTCCACTGCCGCCCGAAGAGGTTTTCCCCTGCGCTCTTGCACCTGTTGCAGCGATGGCGCGGGCGCGAAGGCGATCCCGGTCGCCCGAAGGGCGGACGGAGCGCCGCAGCAGGCGCGGACATCACCCGGCCGAAACGGCCGGGAAGGTCCGCGCCGACGCCCACGCGACACGCGGCGGGCGGGGTACTGTCCAATTTAAGAGACTCCTTCCACGCTCCCGCAAAAAGGGGAGTACGGGGGTGCAGGGGGTGTAGAGGGGGAACCCCTCTCACCCCATGCCCCTCGCCGGGCAGGCGACCTGCCGCCCGCTCCGGGCAGCAGCCGCAAGACAAGGTAGAAGAAAAATAATGGCAGAATAAAAAATCCTACCCTCTCACCCCATGCCCCGCGCCGGGCAGGCGACCTGTCGCCCGCTCCGGGCAGCAGACGCAAGACAAGAGGGAACAAAAAGGCTGTAGCGGTAAAGTAAAAAAAGTTACCGCCCCTCTCTTGCGAGAGACGGCCTTTTCCTGTGCCTTGGAACGGCACGGCTCCCCCCACGGACGTGGGGAAGTCTGTAAGACTCTTAAATCTCGCAAACATCAATGCCATATTTTTTAAACATGCCGCGCATACTTTCGTTATACTGCCTCTCTATATCGTTCTGCGGTTCGCTTTCCACAAATCTTTTTGTTATGGAAAGCTCTTTTGCCACGATTTTGCAGAAGAGCAGAAGATCCGCGCACACGTCTATCGGCATATCCCTTTCGTCTTCTATTTCAATGTCCTCTGACACGGCCCTTGAGTAAACGAGACACGTTGCGCTGCGCACTATCTTGATATTTTTATATTCTTTCAAATTTTCAGCGACGCTGTTCATTCTGTCCTGAAGAGAACGCGAAGACGCTTCTTCATTAAGAATCATTATATAAAGGAAGTCGCATTGTTTTAACGCTTCATCAATGAAATATCGACATCCTTCCGTAAAACGATTTGCAGCAATAACAAGGCATCCATAACAACCATCTGTCTTTTCAAGAGACGCTTTTACCGCTCGCAAATAGTCTATATACTGATAAAGAGATTCTGAAATTTTTCCGGGACGATTTTTCTTTGCGCTCTCCATACGTATAATATGATTAATAACTTTGAATATCTTTTGAGAAAGAAGAGCATACCCGTTATGCTGCATGTGGATTCTGTCAAAAAAGATTTCTCCAAAGTTATGCGGACGCTGAAAAACATGGGAAAAGTCCGCATAAAAAACAAAATCTTTCCTGACAAATGACTGGATTGCCTTGCTAATGAGAGTTCTTCTTATACGCCCTATAAGCACAACAATATCGCCGGAGTCAAAAGTATACAACGGCGACAGCACCTGACGGCAGACATCGTCAAAATCCCGCCAGTTGGAGTGGTTTATAACTTTTATTTTATGTTTTGTTTCTTCATTAAGTTTGCGTTGCAGATGACTTGCTATCGTGTATTTATCCTCGGCTCTGCTGCCTCCCGAAACGCAATTGCCAAATATATGGATTTTTCTGTCGTACTCGTCAGGAGAATCTGTTGTCAGACGATCGCCGTTAATGACATTATAATATTCTGACGCGCAATCAGACAACATGGTTATGCCGTCTTTTTCTATAACGCGTAATCCCGATTTGCCATAGTCAAAGATATTCCTTGCGACCTCGACATCTCCATATTCCTTGTAGTACTGTAGTAATTCTTCATTATGTTTTGGATTTGTAAAATATCCCGGCGAACGGCGCTGTTCAAGGCGTATTTCCTTCTCTACCGGCGACGGATTCTTTATTTCATAAGCCGGCGTTTTAAGATTGCAGATAACAAGTTGGCAATTAGAAACATATATCTTGTGCAACAATGCGCTAATCATATGACATTACCTGACTTCTACAATTTTTGCGATTTTGAAAAAGCAACGGCAGCAGCGCGCGATATGCGCGAAACAAAAATACTATCACAACAAATCATGCTCGGCTAAATATTCATATGTTGCGTCGCTTACCATAGATTTTAACTTGTCATACTCTTTATTTTTTATAAAACGCCTTACAGCGCTTGCGCTGACGCATTGTTCTCCGTCTGAAAAACGTTTTATTTCAACGACATCAATGCCATATCTGGGAAGAACAGCGTGCATGCTCGCGTTATATTGCCTTGTGATATTGCAAAAAGGCTCATTTCCAACAAATCTCTTTGTTACATGAAGCTCTTTTGCAACAACTCTGCAAAAGAGCAGAAGGTCTTTACTCGCGTCTATCTGTATGTCTTTTTTCTCTTCTTTTGTGAAATATTCCGGCATCGTCAGCGAAGAAATAACAAATTTACCGCTCGGTATAACTTTAACATTTTTATAGCCTTCCAAATTCCTGCGCACGATATTTATTCTGTTCTGGAAAGAAAATGCGGACTTATCTTCTTCAAGAACAAGCACATAGAGGAAGTCGCACCGCTTTAGCGCTTCATCGACGAGATACTGATGCCCTTTTGTAAAAGGATTTGCGTTCATCGCGATGCATCCGTAACACCTGCCATCGTCGCCTGACGAGATTCTTACGCTGCGCAAAAAGTTTATATATTCCTGAAGCGGCTCTTTATTTTCGCCGGAATACTCTTTATTCCCGTCCTCATTTTCCATAATAAGACGTATAAATTTAAAAATCTTTTGAGAAAGAATATTATACCCGTTATGCTGCATGTGAACTATATCAAAAAAAATCTCTCCAAACCTGTGCGGACGCTGAAAACCGCCTGACAAATCTATGTAAAAAACAAAGTTTTTCTCCGTAAACGACTGCATCGCCCTGTAGAGTGGCTCGCGCTCCACCTCTCCTATGACGACGACAAAATCTCCCATGCTGAACGTATATAAAGGCGATAGAATCTGAAGGCATGTGTCTTCCAGACCCTGCCAGTTTGCATGATTTACAACTTTCATTTTTAGTTTTGATTCTTCATTAATTATACGCTGCAAATGACTTGCCACCGTATATTTATCCTCGGCCCGCGCCCCTCCCGCGGTCGCGTTTCCAAAGATATGAATTGTTTTTGCATATTCGTCGGGATTATCTGTTGTCAGGCGATCGCCGTTTCTGACGTTATAATATTGCGACGCGCAATCAGCCAGAACCGTTATTCCGTCCTTTTTTATGACTCGCACGCCTGATTTTCCATAGTCAAACAGCGCTCTTGCTGTCCCAATATCGCCATAATCCCGATAATATCTTATTAAATCTTTATCATGCTTCGGATTGTTAAAATATCCCAGAGAAAAACGCTGTTCGAGACGTATTTCTTTTTCCATGGGAGACGGTCTTTGTATTTCGTCAACAGGAGACTTGATATTAACAACAACAAGCTTGCAATTATAAACATATATTTTATGCAGCAATGCGGTAATCATATGCAACCCTTTAATAAGCGCCTGTTTAGCGCTTATAAAACGTTTAAAAGGCTTTTCAGTCTTATCAAAGAGGAAACCGGCATATATCTTTCCACCCCGACGTCTTTTCATGGAAAAGACAACGCGCGGCCGGAATGGCATCGTTTTCAACGCTCGCCCTCCCTCGACGCAAGGACAGACGGCGCGACAGAAGACTTCATATATAAACAAAAATATATGAAATCATATTAACGCATTGGCTATCGACAGTTACACTGTTGAAAATTATTTAAACAGAGCAATATAATATTATCGAACACAAAACAGAAATATTTTTTTCTAGGGGCTCCGGCTTGAAAAAAAGCTCTTCAAGATGTACATCTTAAAAAGAGCTCATCAACAGTGTAACTGTTGATGAGCTCTTTTTAACTAAGAGAGTTATATGAAACTATTTTCTGGTATGCTTATTTATAAAACAGCAAAACGAGTCTTTACAAAATCCTACAGAATTTCGTGACGCGCCTTCAAAACTGGTCAATATATCTCTTCTCCGCTTAAATAAAAAAACGAAATGGCGTCAGCATGCCGCTTTCACAATGCGAACATCTTTCCCGAAGCCTTCATGCCGGAGCAAATGTCCACGATCCGCGCCCCCGCCCCGCGCATCAGAAAGAGCGGCAGGCGTCGCGTACTCCGGCGCGTCTGCCGGTTGCCGGAAGCCCTGCCGAAATGGTATTCTTACCTGCCTGAACAACGCCCATCCCTGTCGAAACGCGCGGCAGGAGCGCCGCGCTAAAACTCTCTAAAACGGCGCTTCCCAGAACCGACCGCACGACGAACTTTTCAGGCTGGCCCCGGCCCCGCGCAGGCCGTCCGCCGCCTCTCCCGCTGCAACGGAGCGCCCTATGGAAACCATTGACGAACAGCGGCGCAGCTGGAAATCCCGACCGCTGATCTGGCTGGAGCGGCGTCCGCTGCGCCGCCAGCTCATGCAGGACGAACTCAACCGCCAGTATCTCCGCAAGGGGGATGACGTCTATCTTTTCCGCCTCTATTCAGGCAAAGAGAAGGTCGCCAAAGCGGAGTTGTTTGACGCGGACCCGGAGCTTGCCGCCAATAAAGAAAAATATGAGCATGACGCCTACGATATACGGGACTACAGTTTCCTGACCTTTCAGATCCGCGCCATAAGGGACGTTCTGGCCACGGCCACGCCGGAAAATCTTGATATTCCGGCCCTGCTGCGCGCGGCGGCCACGACGCGGAACGGCGAACTCCCCTACAGAATTTCCATACGCCGCGGGGAGCAGGAAACCCTGCTGTATGAAAAGAAATACAGAGTCGATGGAGACAAAAATCTGGAAGTCCTCTATCTGCTCTATATTTTGAAAAAATGCGGCTATATGGACGCTATTTTCAACGCCCTGCCGGAACTTCCGGACGACTTTCCCCTGCTGCTCATGTGCTTTGCCGACGCCGCCATCCGCCGGCGGGTGGAAGACTATATGTGCATCCCCGGCCTTGCCGCCATGTATGCTCTGGCCTTTGCCCCGCGTCATCTGAACGTCAGGGATCAGCTGAAATTGGCGGAGTTCGGGCGCGGGAATCCCCGCTTTCAGGAATTGCTGGGAATCTCCCTCTATCGTTACGGCTATCATATTTATTGCCCGTACTTCTATGTGCTGAACACGGATATACAGGAGCTGCATCATTTCCGCGCCGCCTTCTGTTCGGACGTGCTTCTCTTTCTGCTTTCCGCCCCGGAGACGCTGCCCCAGCTCCGGCAACTGCTGGACTACGGGGCCGAGGCGTATCTGTCGGGCTCCAGCATGGCATACATCGCCTTCCCCACGAGCTCGCCCTTTTTCACCCGCAACATCATGGGCTACCTTGCCCTGAATAACGATGCCCGCCTGGCGGACTGGCTGCATCAGGAACTGGTAGAGAAAACGTGGTTTGCGAAGGATCACAAAATCCTCAAAACGGCGGACCTCATCGCGGCGCTGCAAAAACTGGCTTAGGGGCCGACTGTTAGAGCGCTGGGGGAGGGGACCCCCTTTCGCTGGCGCGCAAAGGTGTTCCCCTCCCCCAGACCCCCACCCTTCCCCAAACGCGCTTTATTCAGAAGGATGACGCGACGCGGAAACGCCAACGCCCTCCCCCGCGCCGCCGTCCCCCGGAAATACGACAATCCTCCCCAGCACAAAAGGCCGCCCCTCTCTTGCGAGGGACGGCCTTTTATTGGGCTTTTTTTGGGGGGGAGGGGAACCCCTCTGCTAGCGCGAGAGGTGTTCCCCTCCCCCGGCCCCCCACCCCTCCCCAGCGCGCTTTCTT
>CALVHG010000095.1 GCA_944327285.1 uncultured Desulfovibrio sp.
GGCCGCAGGCCGTGCCCGTTGCGACGAAGGAAGCTACGGGCATCGACAGCAGAGATGAGGGGTTTCCCTTCCCCCCAGAAACAACAAAACCTCGCTTTACGAAACGATCTTTCTGGCCTACCATGTGCGGGCGTGCGGCATGTGAAATTTGGAATGCCGCGAAGGAAAAGGAAAGCATGAGAAAACCGCAGTTGTTGATGGGTCCTTTGGCGCTGGCGCTTCTGGGCATGGCCTTTTGTTTGTGGAGCGCCTTCGGCAATGACATCAATTTTTGCGTGACGGCGGGCTGTTCGCTCTATCAGGATTTTTCCATTGGCGGCGTCTCGCTCTGGTGGCTGGGCATGACGGCCTTTGCCGGTCTCTTCCTGCTGGCGCTGGTGGGGGCAAGCGCATGGGGCGTCGTGTTCTCCGCGCTGGCGCTGACGGGCGACATAGCCCTCCTGCTGCTGATGGTCTTTACTGCGCCGTGTATCAGCTGCCTGGTGGTGGCCGTCTTCTTTGCGCTGTCGTTCTGCGCCTTCCGGCGCGCCTATGCGGATGAAGAACGGCGCGGCCCGCAGCGGCATTCCCTGCTGCTGCTGATCTGGATGGCGCTCTTTCTGGTCAATGTGGGCGTGGCTGTCCGCTCGCAAAATGACGTCTGGGCCATCAACGATCTGGTTCCTAACGAAGAAGGCAATATTGCGCCGTCGGTGCGCATGTTCTTTTCCCCTTCGTGTCCCTCCTGTCGTCAGGGCGTCGATATTCTTTCCGGCAAGGTGGACGTCGGATTCTATCCTGTGACGGAAAGCCCGGAAGACTTGATCAAGATTCTTGCCATGCGCAAGCACCTCGACGACGGCCTGAGCATGGCCGAGGCCCTGGCCCAGTCGCAGAAGGCCACGCGCGAGGATGTCAGCCTGTGGTCGCCGGACGCCGTCTGGCTGCGCTTCCGGCTGCTGCGCAACAAGGCGCATATTTTCCTCGCCGGTTCCCGGACCATTCCTTTCTTTGAATATCACGGCCTGCCGTCCATGCTCGTGCGGCAGGCGCAGCGGGCCGCGACGGCTCCGGCGAACGCCGCCGCGCCCAAATCGCATACGCCGCCCCCCGGCTCCTGGGACGGCACGGGATCGGAACCGTCCTTTCTGAATGACGATCCCATTGCCGGGCAGTGCGGCAACGGGCGCCCCTGCCCCTAGGCGAAACAGTTTGAATATTCAAACAGCATCGGGCTATTGACGAAGGTTCGACTTATCCTTTATGTAGGATAGCTTTTTCGCGCAATAGCGCGTTACAAATTTCCCAGAACCGGCGCGACCGCCGGCAGAAAGAGCGACGCGGAAGCGGCCGGCGGCGGATGCGGGGCAAAAATCCCGGCGCGGCCGGTCGGCGCACGATCGTCGCTCTCAACAAGTGGGCACAAGATGAACGCACTTTTTCAGGATCAGCGGGACGAAATCGTCAACGCATGGGTGGATGCCGTTTTCAATACCTATGCGCTGGAAACCACGGGCTTTCTGCGCACGCAGAACGATCCCTTCGCCAACCCTGTGGCGCATATGACGCGCGAGGCCGCGGGCATTGTCTATGACGCCGTGGCCGGAGAGGACGTCGATCCCGCGCAGGTCAAGAAGGCCATTGACCGCTTTGTGAAACTGCGCGCGGTGCAGGACGGAACGCCGGGGCAGAATCTGGGCGTTTTCCTGCTGCTGAAGCCCATTCTGCGCAAGATGGTGCTGCCGCGCTGCTCCGGTTCGGACGCGCTCACGTCCTACTACCTCGAAGCCGAATCACGCCTCGACAGCGTCATGCTGCTGGCGTTCGACATGTATACGGCGGACCGCGACATCATCGCGGAATCCCGCATCACGGAAATACGCAACCAACACGCCCAGCTTGTGCGCTGGGCGCAAAAGGTGGGAGGCAGCCCGCTCAACCCGGCGGGCAAGGAATAACACTCTTTGCAAGAGAGGTAGGGAATGTTCGCTTCTTTGCTGGTGGTGGCGATCATCGGGGCCATTGCCTGGGCGGGATCGGCCGTTGGGCTTGGCGTCCTGTTCGGTGTAGTGCTGCCCTATGTGGCCGTAGCCGCCTTCTTCGTCGGCGTCATCTGGCGCATGGTGTACTGGGCAAAATCGCCCGTACCGTTCGCGATCCCCACGACGGGCGGTCAGGAACGGTCGCTGGACTTTATCAAGCAGGCCAAATGGGACTGCCCCACCACCACCTTCGGCGTGGTGCGCCGCATGTTCCTGGAAGTGGTCTTCTTCCGCTCCCTGTTCCGCAACACCTGTGCGGACGTGCGGGAATTTGACGAGGTCAACAATGGTCCCCGCACCATTTACTTCTCGTCCAAATGGCTGTGGGTCTTCTCGCTGCTGTTCCACTACTGCTTCCTGCTGGTCTTCATCCGTCACTTCCGTTTCTTCATGGACCCGGTCTGCCCGGTGATCACCTGGATTGAAACCATCGACGGCATCATGCAGGTGGGCGCCCCCCGCTTCTTCTGGACGGGCGGTCTGCTGCTGTGCGCCCTGCTCTTCCTGCTGGCGCGCCGCGCCTTCAATCAGCGCCTGCGCTACATCTCGCTGCCCAACGACTACTTCCCGCTGTTCCTGCTGATCGGCATCGTGGGCACGGGCATCTGCCTGCGCTACTTTGATAAGACCGACATCGCGCAGGTCAAGGTCTTCATCATGGGTCTGGTGCACTTCGCTCCCGTGAGCGCGGACGGCATCAACTCCCTGTTCTTCGTGCATCTCACGCTGGTCAGCGTGCTGCTGCTTTACTTCCCCTTCTCCAAGCTCATGCACATGGCGGGCATCTTCTTCAGCCCCACGCGCAACCTGCCCTGCAACACGCGTGAAGTGCGCCACGTCAACCCCTGGAATCCGCCCAAGCAGTTCTACACCTACGCCGAATATGAGGACGCTTTCCGCGACGCTATGGCCGATGCCGGTCTGCCGCTGGAAAAGCAACCCGAAAAGGCAGCTGAGTAAGGAGTCGCCAAGATGGCCAAATTGCCTACGCCTCAAGAACTCGTGGCCAGCCGCCCGGACTTTCCGGAGCAGGACTGGCTTGACGTAAAGCCCCAGTTCACGCCCGGCAGCTACTGCTACCCGGCCAAGAAAGAGACCATGGAGCTGCTGCACATGCCCAATCCCCACGATTGGGACCCGGCGGCCGAAGACTGGAATCTGCCCGAAGACTGGGAAAAGATTCTCTGCGACGCCTTCGCCGAACGCCTTGAAAAGCACCGCTCCCTGAAGCTCTTCATGGACATCTGCGTGCGCTGCGGGGCCTGTGCCGACAAGTGCCATTTCTTCCTTGGCACTAACGACCCCAAGAACATGCCGGTGCTGCGCGCGGAGCTGCTGCGCTCCCTCTACCGCCGCGACTACACCATGCTGGGCAAGATTCTCGGCAAGAAGGTGGGCGCCCGCGGCTGGGATAAGGACGTGGTGAAGGAACTCTTCTACTACGCCTATCAGTGCACCGAATGCCGCCGCTGCTCCCTCTTCTGCCCCTACGGCATCGACACGGCGGAAATCACCGCCATCGTGCGCGAACTGCTGCATGAAGTGGGCCTCGGCATCCACTGGATCATGGACCCGGTGAAGAACTGCTCCTTCACGGGCAACCACCTGGGCATCCAGCCCCACTCCTTTGTGGAAATCGTGGAAATGCTGGCCGATGACTGCGAAACCATCACCGGCATCCGTCCCAAGACGCCCTTCAACGAAAAGGGCCACGAAATCCTCTTCATCACGCCTTCCGGCGACGTGTTCGCGGACCCCGGCATCTATACCTTCATGGGCTATCTGATGCTGTTCCACGAGCTCGACCTCGACTATACGTTCTCCACCTACGCCTCCGAAGGCGGCAACTTCGGCTCCTTCACCACGTTCAACATGGCGAAGAAACTGAACGCCAAGATGTACGCCGAAGCCGAACGCCTGGGCGCCAAGTGGATTCTGGGCGGCGAATGCGGCCACATGTGGCGCGTGATCAACCAGTACATGGACACCTACAACGGCCCCACCCCCGCCAACATGCAGGTGCCCGTGTCGCCCATCACCGGCACGCGCTTCCAGCATGCCGCGTCCACCAAGATGGTGCACATCGCCGAGTTTACGGCCGACCTCATCAAGCACAACAAGCTGAATCTGGATCCCAGCCGTAACGATCACATCATCACCACCTTCCACGACTCCTGCAACCCGGCGCGCGCTATGGGCCTGCTCGACGAGCCCCGCTACGTGCTCAAGGCCGTGTGCAACAACTTCGTGGAAATGCCTGAGAACACCATCCGCGAGCAGACCTTCTGCTGCGGCGCGGGTTCCGGCCTCAATACCGAAGAAATCATGGAGCTGCGCATGCGCTCCGGCATGCCCCGCGGCAATGCCCTGCGCTATGTCCAGCAGAAGTACGGCGTCAACCACATGGCCTGCGTCTGCGCCATCGACCGCGCCACCCTGCCGCCTCTGGCCAACTACTGGGCCCCCGGCGTGACGGTCAGCGGTCTGCACGAACTGGTGGCTAACGCGCTCGTCATGAAGGGCGAATGCAAGCGCACCATGGACCTGCGCCAGGAAGACCTGCCCAATGTGGAGCCGGATGAAACCGAGACGCAGGTGGAGGGCCAGTAAATGTATAACGCCAAAGCTGTCATTGTCGGCATCATCATCTTCGCGGGCATCTTCTCCGCGCCGTTCTGGGTCAACTTCAACGGCACCCGTGACTACAAGCGCCCCGAACTCGAACTGCCCAAGACGCCCAACGAAAAGGCCTGTATC
Organism: uncultured Desulfovibrio sp.; assembly: GCA_944327285.1. Lineage (GTDB taxonomy): Bacteria > Desulfobacterota > Desulfovibrionia > Desulfovibrionales > Desulfovibrionaceae > Desulfovibrio. Next base: position 4,779 of record CALVHG010000095.1, read on the forward strand.
GAGTCCGCGGAATTCATGCGGGCCAACCACATGACCCTGCTCAACGAATGGCGCGATCAGGCCCTGCGTAACGAAAACCGCGTCTACGTGGCCTCCGACGGCAAGAAGTGGACCATCAGCCTGCAGAACACCTGCATGAAGTGCCACGACAACTACGCGGAATTCTGCGACAAGTGCCACGTCACCAACAACGTCGATCCCTATTGCTGGACCTGCCACATTCTTCCCAAGGGGAACAAGTAATGAACAACAGCAGAAGAAGTTTCCTTAAGGTGGCGGGGCTCTCTGTATTCGCTCTCAGCAGCGGAGTGGCCGGGCTGGCCAATGCCGCACAGGTCGCCCCCGGCCGCTATGAGCGCGGCGCCAACGCCCTGCATGCCAAACGCTGGGCTATGGTCATCGATACCCGCGCCTTCAAGTCCGCCGAAGAATACAAGCCGATCATCGAAGCCTGCCATTCCTTCCACAACGTGCCCAAGATTCCCGGCAAGCAGGAAGTCAAGTGGATGTGGCTCGATAACTACGATCACGCCTTCCCCGACGATCTGAGCGAACATCAGAAGCCGTCGCTGTTGCAGGCGCAGTTCCCCCTGCTCTGCAACCACTGCACCAATCCCCCCTGCGTGCGCGTCTGCCCCACGCAGGCCACCTACAAGATGGAAGACGGTATTGTCGCTATGGACTATCACCGCTGCATCGGCTGCCGTTTCTGCATGGCCGGCTGCCCCTACGGCGCTCGTTCGTTCAACTTCGTGGACCCGCGCAAGTACCTGTCCGATCCGGTGCCGAATCCCACCTTCCCCACCCGCATGATCGGCGTGGTGGAAAAGTGCACCTTCTGCGCCGAACGCCTTGCCGTGGGCAAGATGCCCGCCTGCGTGGAAGCCTCCGGCGGACGCATCCTGTTCGGCGATCTCGATGATCCCTCGTCCAGCGTCCGCAAGGCTCTGGCCGACAACTTCAGCATTCGCCGCAAGCCCAATCTCGGCACGCAGCCCGGCGTCTACTACCTCATCTAGGGAGAAAGGCCATGCTCGAAAAATTGCTTACCGGCCAGAAGCGCTACTACGCGTGGCTGCTGTTCCTGCTCGTCGTCATTGCCGTCTGCGGCATTGCCTACCTGCAGCAGCTCCAGGAAGGCCTCTCCATCACCGGCATGAGCCGCGACGTGTCCTGGGGCCTGTACATCTCGCAGTTCACCTATCTGGTGGGCGTGGCGGCCTCCGCCGTCATGCTCGTGCTGCCCGCCTACTTCCATCACTATGTGAAGTTCAAGCGCATGATCATCTTCGGCGAATTCATGGCCATCTCGGCCGTCGTCATGTGCGCTCTCTTCATCGTGGTGGACCTCGGCCAGCCCCAGCGCATGCTCAACGTCATGCTGCACCCCACGCCTAACTCCGTCATGTTCTATGACATGATCGTGCTCGTGGGCTACCTCTGCCTCAACGCCATCATCGGCTGGGTCACCCTCGAAGCGGAACGTCACAACGTGATGCCGCCCAAGTGGATCAAGCCCCTCATCTATCTGTCCATTCTGTGGGCCTTCTCCATCCACACGGTGACGGCCTTCCTGTACGCCGGTATCCCAGGCCGTCATTACTGGCTGACCGCCATCATGGCCGCCCGCTTCCTGTCCTCGGCCTTCTGCTCCGGTCCCGCCATCCTGCTCCTGCTGGTCTTCATCGTCCGCCGCCTTACCGGCTTCAACCCCGGCAAGGAAGCCATCAAGACCCTGACGACCATCATCACCTACGCCATGTGCATCAACGTGTTCTTCTACCTGCTGGAAGTCTTCACGGCCTTCTACAGCGGCATCCCCGGCCATCAGCATCCGCTGGTGTTCCTCTTTGCCGGTCATGAAGGGCATGTGAGCTGGGTGACCAGCTGGATGTGGGCCGCCGTCGTCATGGCCGCCGCGTCCCTGATCATCCTCATTCCGCCCACGTGGCGCACCGGCCCCCTGCTCCCGCTGGCGCTGGTCATGCTCGTGGCCGCCTCCTGGATCGACAAGGGCCTGGGCCTGCTCATCGGCGGTTTCACCCCCAACATGTTTGAAACCATCACCGAATACATGCCCACCGGCCGCGAAATCATGGTGGCCATCGGCGTCTACGCCGTCGGCGCCCTGGTGCTCTCCCTGCTCTGGAAGATCGCCCTCGGCGTCAAGAAGGAAGTCGGCAACTTCAGCGACTAACTTCGCCGCCTGATACGCTTATAAGAACGCCCCGCCCCGCGGGGCGTTCTTTTTTGGAAAGCATCGGGGGGAAGGGAAACCCCTCTGCTGGCGCGAGAGGTGTTTCCCTTCCCCCCAAGCCCCCCTTCCCTTCCCCAGCGCGCTTTATTCGGGAGGATCAAACAACACGGCTGCGCGTCCGCTTTCCATCAGGCCGCCGTCTCCCGGTATTCTCTCCATTAGAGCGTTTCAACTTTAAAAAAGGTGAAACGCGAGGCGGTGGCACAGCGCCGCCCGCCCTGCCGTTTCGCGGGCAGCGACCCGACAGTCGGGGCGAGAGCCTTGCGGGCATCAACAGCAGAGCAAAGGGGTTTCTTCCCCCTCAAGAAAACCGTAATGAGTCCCGCCCCTGGTGGTAACACGCCATAAAGGTAGTGAAAAACCGCGAAGAAGGAACAGAGCTTGCGAAAGGCGGCACAAGAGCATTGCTTGACGTTGGTTTCTCGCGTACGATAGAAGGCAGAGATTCAGGACACTGCTCCTGTGGAGGAAACTATGCAGAAACCGCTCAAGGACGCTATCACGATTTGTAAAACCATTTTGCGTAACGGCTACGACGCGCACATCATCAACGCGCCCCTGCATGAGCGGCTGTTGCCCAATGCCAAGCACCCCGCAGTTGATCTTGCCAGCGAAGCCGACACCGAAACGCTGTTCAAGCTGTTCCCCAAGGCCGAGCGTATCACCGAAGGCCGCGCTATTGCCGGAATGGAGCAGGACGGCGTGCTGTATCGCTTCTATCCGCTGGTGGAAGAAGACTCCAGCCACCCCGAACTTTCGCTGCTGCGCATCACCCCCACGCTCATCGATCAGCTTGATGACGAGGATCGCCGCACGCTGCGCCTTGTGGGCTTTGGCGAACCCGAACCCAGCCATGATCGCTACGAGGGTTTCCGCGACGTCAAAGACGGCGTAATCAGCCTTGTGGGTCTGCCGGACGAAACGCTGCGCCACAACTATCTGCTTGCCGTGCGCGCTCTGCGTTTTGCCGCCAACTTCGATCTGCCCATTGAGCCCAATACTTGGATGGCTATCGTCCGCGCCTCCACCCGTGTCCTCGACTACGCCTCTGACGCCGACATCATGGACGAATGGCGCAAGGTTTCCGCCGAAGCCCTCTACCGTTTCGTGCAGCTCATGTTCGACGCGCACATCCTGCAGGGCCTGATCCCCGAAGTGGCGGCCCTCACCTGCGTCCGGCAGAAGCGCAACGAAAGCGGCGAGGAAGAAACCGTCTTCGCCCATACGCTGGCCTGCATGCGCCACTATCCCGAAGAAGACTTCCATTATGACTGGCTCGGCACCATGGCCATGATGTTCCATGACGTGGGCAAGCTCTACACCGGCGAATACGCCGGGGAGGAATGGTCCTTCTACCAGCACCACCGCGTCGGGGCCAAGGTCACCCGCAAAATTCTCCGCCGCCTGCACTTCAGCGCCGAAGACATCGATCTTCTTTCCCATCTGGTGAAGCATCACATGCACTTCAAGTTCATGCTCACCGACCGCGGCATCCGCCGCTTCAAGGCGCTGGACGAATACCCGCGCCTCATCGCCATGGCCCGCGCCGAAGTCAAGGCCCGCGACGGCAGCAGCACTTCCTTCAATCATAATATGAAGTATCTGGAACGCGCCGACACCCCGGAACAGATGCTCGAACCGCTGCTCAACGGCAACGAAATCATGGAAGCGACCCGCCTGAAGCCCGGCCCGCTCGTGGGCATCATCCGCGACGCCCTGCTCCAGGCCCAGATCGCCGGCGATGTCACCGATGCCGACAGCGCCCGTCACTTTGTCTGCAACTACGCCAAGAAAGCCGGCTAGAAAGTTTGACTGGGGGAAGGAAACCCCTTGGCTGGCGCACAAGGGGTTTCCTTCCCCCAGACCCCCATCCTTCCCCAACGCGCTTTTAATTGAACAGTAGGCGTAACGATTGCGCCGTCGCCGTTCTTCTTTCCGCCGTCCCCCGGTAGTGCGGGCAGAGAATCCCCTGATTCCTGTTCGTACTGCCGGGGGACGCCCGTCAGAAGGGCTTTTTTACGCCGGGCACGCCATGCAGCTTTTCCAATATGGAACGCTTCGCATTTCAAACCATACGCCCTGTCATTTCGCGGAAAAAACGCGCCGCACACTTCGGGCCGTGTGACGCTATGCCGCCTCTCGCCTTTTACCTCGTCAAAGGTAAAAGGCTTTCGCGTCGGCATTGACCAGACAAACGACTCCCCGTACCATCGCGCGACGCTGTTTCCGACAGCGAGAGCTTAGAATCTTTCCCTTTTCCCGCAGTACCGGGGGACGCTCGCACGCGAAACAGCCTTTGCGCTTCCCAGCCCGAAAGAAATCAAACGAACGGTTTTTAGAGCGTTTTACCTTTAAAAAGATGAAACGCGAGACGCTCAGCGCTGTCCGGCTCAGAGTGAACGGAAAAACGCACTTGTTCCGCGAAACGGCAGGCCGTATGGTTTGAAATGCGAAACGTTTCAAACTGAAGCCCCCGTAACGGGAGACAGCCGAAACCTTTCCCTTTTCCCGCAGTACCGGGGGACGCTCGCACGCGAAACAGCCTTTGCGCTTCCCAGCCCGAAAGAAATCAAACGAGCGGTTTTTGGAGGGATGGGGGGAGCCCGAGGGGGGAAGGGAACCTTTTTACCGCAGGAAAAAGGCTCCCTTCCCCCCTCGGACATCACTCAAACAACAAACACACCCCACGCACAACCATATGAGAAACATACTGAACGACACGCTGCCGGAACTGACGGCATGGATGACGGAGGAACTTGGGGAACCGCGCTTTCGCGCGGCGCAGGTCTGGCAATGGATCTGGCAGAAGGGAGCGCGAGACTTTTCCGAGATGACGGACGTTTCCAAGGCCTGCCGGGCGCGCCTGGCGGAAACGGCCCGTATCGTGTGGCCGGAAGTCGTTACGGTGCAGGAAAGCCGCGACGGCACAACAAAATTTCTGCTGGGCATGGAGGACGGAGCGCAGATCGAGACCGTCCTGATTCCCTCCGAAGATCGGGAAGGAAATCGGCGCTGGACGCAATGCCTGTCGTCGCAGGTTGGCTGCGCCATGGGCTGCACCTTTTGCAGCACGGGCGACATGGGCTTTGAGCGCAACCTGACGCACGGCGAAATTCTGAGCCAGATTCTGGTGGCGCGCGCTCATCTGGGCGACAACCGGCCGGACTGGCCCATACTGCGCAATCTGGTCTTCATGGGCATGGGCGAACCGCTCCTGAATCTCGGCAATGTCATGCGGGCGCTGGAAAGCCTGAATAATGATCGCGGGCTGAACTTTTCGCCGCGCCGCATTACGGTTTCCACCTGCGGCATAGAAAAGGGCCTGCGGGAACTGGGGGAATCCGGGCTGGCCTATCTGGCCGTCTCCCTGCACGCGCCCACGCAGGAACTGCGGGCGCGCATCATGCCTAAGGCCGCGCGCTGGCCGCTGCCGGAACTGCTGAAGGCGCTGGCCGCCTATCCGCTCAAGACGCGGGAACGCATCACCTTTGAATATCTGCTGCTCGGCGGCGTCAACGACGGACCAGAACAGGCGCATCAGCTGGCCAAACTGGTCAGCGAGACCGTGCGCGGCAAGCTGAATCTGATTGTCTACAATCCCGCCGAAGGCTCCCCCTATGAGGCCCCCGACGAAGCGCGGGTTCTCGCATTTGAAAAAATCCTGTGGAATCACAATATTACTGCTATCATCCGTAAGAGCAAGGGGCAGGATATCAAGGCGGCCTGCGGTCAGCTCAAGGCGGCGAACAAGACGTTAAACACATAAGAAAAGACCTTGAAAAAAAAGCGGTTAGATACATTTTTTTACACTTTTCCCCCTAATCTTCGCCGCCAGGATGCCGAAAAGCCCATTGTGGCTGAGGAATACGGCGGCGGAAATTTCCCGGAAGGGATGCCGGCCGGAAAGAAAAAGATGTAACAAATGCTAACAAGCCCTAATCTTTGGCGGAATGCCGCCGAAAAGAAGGGCATAGTGAATGATGCAGCGGCGCGAAGAGTTTTTTACAGCCTTCCAGCCGTGAGTGCGGACCTTCCTTTAAGCGAAAGGTCCGCCGATTGAAAAAACATGCCGTTCATGGAGGAAAAGAGCATGTATATCAATCATAACGGTATGGCCACCAACGTGGCCAACACCCTGACCAGCCATTACAGCAACCTGTCCACCTCGACCGAACGTCTGTCTTCCGGTATGCGCATCAACAGCGCGGCCGACGACGCCGCCGGTCTGGCTATTTCCGAACTCATGCGCGCCGACATCGCCGCCCT
>CALVHG010000096.1 GCA_944327285.1 uncultured Desulfovibrio sp.
ATGGGGGAGTCTGAGGGGGAAGGGAACCTTTTTTCCGCAAGGAAAAGGTTCCCTTCCCCCTCAGTAACCACCCAAATCGTCCAGCCCTACCCTGCGGCCGTCACGCAGAGCAAGACGGTCTGCAAGGGAGCCTCAGGCAGCGGTGGCGGCGGAATAACCGGGCCGCCTTCGGGCCAGATGCACTGCGCTGTCATAGCAACCATAGCCGCGCCCACGCCGCACTTGCAGATAGTGCCGAGGAAACGGCCTACCAGCGTACCGAAAGCCGCGTTAAAGGCTTCCTGCCGGGAACGCCCCTTGAGCAGCTCCATCAACAGACAGCCCAGCCACGCGCCGCCCAGCGCGCCGATAAGCGCGCCAAGCCCGAAGAAAAGAGGCGCAAGCACAATGGCGCCGATGATGCCGCCGATCATGCCTGCCAGCGTCCCGGCCGAACTGGAACCATGCCGCTTTGCCTTGAGGAGCTGCACGCCCGTTTCCATAACTTCCCCGGCCACGGCAAGGGCGCACATGCCGATCCAGTACCACAAACCCATGCTGTTTTCCTGCGGCACGCCAAAGTACCAGAGGACGGCCAGCACAAGAATAAGCCAGTTGGCGGGCAGCCCCACCACGTTGAGCAGCACGGAGCAGCCCAGAACAACAATGAACAGCACGGCAAAGCCGGTGCCCAGCAAGGCCAGCAACGCTTCCATAGACGCCTACTTGGTTGCGCGCAGGTCCTGCACGCGCACGGCCTTGCCGCCCTCGTTGCAGGGCAGGCTGCTGCTCTGGACAAGCTCGACTCTGGGCGTCACCAGAATTTCGTCGCGCAGACGACGGGCAATGGTATTTTGCAGATTGTGCAAAATGCGCATGTCTTCCACAAAATATTCGTCGCGCACTTCCACCTGCACGCGCATGACGTCGCCGAGCCCGTCGTTTTCCAGCAGGATCAGATAGTTCTGCCCCACTTCGGGGAAGCCCATGATCACCTTTTCAATCTGCATGGGATAGACGTTCACGCCCTTGATGATGAACATGTCGTCGGCGCGGCCGAGGATGCGATCCATGCGGCGGTGCTGTCGGCCGCAGGCGCATTCGCCGGGCAGGAAGCGCGTCAGATCGCGGGTGCGATAGCGCAGAATGGGCATGCCTTCGCGGCACAGATTGGTCATAACGAGCTCACCCACTTCGCCGTCGGGCACGGGCTCGCCGGTAGCAGGATCAATAATCTCCGCCAGGAAGGTGTCTTCCCAGATATGCAGACCGTGCTGCTCAGGGCACTCAAAGGCCACGCCGGGACCGTTCATTTCGGAGAGGCCATAGGAATTGAAAGCCTTCATGGCAAAAATGTCTTCAATGCGCTTGCGGAAGGCTTCGGTATAGGGCTCCGCGCCTACAACGGCGATACGCAGGGAAAGATCCGCGGGATTTTCGCCCATCTCGCGCAGCTGTTCAGCCAGAATGAGCGCATAGGACGGGAGAATATGGGCCACCGTCGTGCGAAAATCCTTGACCAGCTTGATCTGGCGGCGGGAGTTTCCGGGCCCTGCGGGAATGGTCATGCAGCCCAGACGCTCCGCGCCAAAATGAATGCCCAGACCGCCGGTAAAGAGCCCGTAGCCGGACATGTTCTGAAAAACGTCGTCGGGACGCACGCCGACCATATACAGACAGCGCGCCATAAGATCGGCCCAGGTATTGATGTCATTCTGCGTATGGCAGATGGCCACGGGCGTTCCTGTGGTGCCGCTGGAACAGTGCATGCGCACGATGTCGCGCTGCGGCACGCAGAGAAGCCCCGTGGGATACTGGGAGCGCAGATCATCCTTGGTGGTAAAGGGAATCTTGCGCACGTCGTCCAGAGTGCGGAGGCTGTCGGAAGTTACGCCCGCGGCGTCGAGCCGTTCACGGTAAAAAGCGCATTTGCGGCTGTGTTCCACGAGGGAGCGCAGGCGCGTGAGCTGGGCGGCGGCGATATGATCGCGGCTCCAGGTTTCTGCGACGTCGTAATAATCGATGGTCATTGTCTCCCTCTGTTCCTTATTTGCTGTTGTGTTGCGCAAGCCCCCAGAGCAGACCGAAACAGCCGCCCATCATCATGTCGCCGAAGGGATCGAGAAAACGCCCCTGTCCGCGCAGCAGTTCGCGCCGCGGGCCCATGATATAGGTTGCGTCATAGCCGCCGGCCTCCTCGCAATAGGGGCCAAAGGCCGTGCCGTGCCCGCCGGTGGCCTGAACTTCCTCGCAGGGCAGCCAGGACTTGCGGAACTGTTCCAGATCGCGCAGCGTTTCTTCCTGCGTGCGCATGCCGGTATGGTGCTCGTAAATCCCCCGGATTCTGCCCTGATACACAAGCGCCGCCACGGTATGGCTGTTGCCGACATTCATCAGGGTGATGCCGTCGCGATAGCTGCGGTCCCGCACTTCCTGCACGCTCAGGGCTCCAAGCAGGGCGCTTGTGCCGGTGTCGCTCACGGGGCCGCCCGTCTTTTCGCGCAGGGCCTGAAGGCGCGTCAGCGGGCCCGGAATATCGCCGTCGTAAATCCAGTGCGCGGGATCGTTGTCCGCTGTCAGCAGAGCCGTCCATGCCTGCATGCGGCCATGCCGGTTGCCGTCGGGGTGCACGCCGTGATCCTGCGCCGCGGCCACGACCATATGCGGCTGCGGCAGACAGGCATGACGCAACAGAGAACTCCAGAATTCAGGAGAGTAATCGGTCAGGAAGAGCGGCACATAGCCTTCGGGGCACTGCTCGCGCAACTGCACGCCCATGCCCTCGACCACCTCCACGGCATCATGCAGCCCGCGGGATGCGGCCGTGGTGGACGCCACAGACAGTCCCGCGGCCAGATGTTCCCGCACGGCCTGAGTGCAGCCGCCGCCGATGTTGCCGCCGTAGAGCCAGACGTTGCACTTGAGCAGGGTCAGCTCCCGGATGCGCTGGGCGGCAAGCCGGGCCGGAGAAGGCAGGACAAAACGCGGCCAGTTGTGAAGCTCCAGACCGGGCCGGGCCAGCAGGGCATCCTGCGTGCCGCTGCCGATATCCAGACAGAGGACAGGGCCGTTCCTTTTCAGGAAATGTCTGACAAGTTCATTCATAAGCAATCCCCCAGGGTCAGCAAAAGATGTATCCGCAAGGCGCGGCTTTCGCAAGCCTTGCCCCTCTCCGGCCAGTCTGTCTTTCGGACAGAAAAAGACTTGCCAAGCGGCGCGGCTTCGCGTATAAGGTTGCGGATTCGCCGAGGTGGTGGAACTGGTAGACACGCTATCTTGAGGGGGTAGTGGCAATAGCTGTGCGGGTTCGAGTCCCGCCCTCGGCACCAGTTCTGAAAGATAAAGGACGTGGCAGATGCCGCGACCTTTTTTATTATCGATCTGCGCAAACGCCTGGTCTGCGCCCTGTTTTCTCTCCGCTCGCAAGCTGCGTCTCTTCTTCCATTCGCATACAAATCGCCGTTCCGAACAAAGCCTGATGCCTTGGCTGCCCCATTTCCGTTGCGCCCCGTCCGCTGCGGCAAAAAACTCAAGGAAGCAAACGCCAGAGAAGTCTATCTGCCACAGCTCCACGACCGTTATCTTTTGAGCATTTTCAGTTTGAAACGCTGCGCGTTTCAAACCATACGGCCTGTCGTTTCGCGGAAAAAACGCGGTTTTTCCGCTCACTTTGGGCCGGGCGGCGCTGTGTCGCCGCCTCGCGTTTCACCTTTTCCAAAGTTAAAACGCTCTTAATAAATTCTTCTCGTGGTAAACATACTTTTTTAGTATTATTTTTTAGAAAATTCTATATAACGACCACTAACAGTACCCTTAAAAAGCACATTATCGACTAAATTATATTATACAACGCTATTTTTAGACTCCTGAAACGAATAAGTCGAGACACCACGCAACAATGAAAAAAATCCGAAGCGGTGATCCAAAAGAACTTTTCACGACGCCTGTTCAGCTTACCAGTTGAAATCATATAGTTTTTTATACTTGAAGAACACCTTAAAGGATTCTTTTACAATATCTTAGCCCAAAAATTCAGGATCGGACGGTTCAGTTTTATTGACATTCTTCTGACGTCGGCAGTAAATGAGCGCAGGACAAGCAGGAAACGGGTTCATCCTGTTACTATGTTTTTAGGAGGAAAACATGTGTCTTACTAAGAATGCACTGGGGATGCTTCTGAATCGTTATCGTTCGGTCCTGAAAAAATGCCATGCGCTGAATATCATTGGCGGAATGGCTCTGGTTGGCGCTCTGACTCTGGGCGCCACCGGTTCCTGTGCCGAAGCGGCCGGCATGGAAAGCGCCACGGATATCAGTGTAACCAACACGCTGACGACCGCCACCACCGACGCGCAGGGCAATGTCACCTACGGCGACGTTTCCGCCGCCGGCAATATTTCCGCCTTTGACGAGAGCAAACCCGCGGGGCAGCAGGCCTACGACATCGAAGTGGGCAACATCACCGCCGGGGGTGCCATCAAGGGGGGCGACATCACGACGCATGGCGACCTTACCGCCGATCATGTGGAAACATTCCCCAATGCGGACCCCACCCTGCAGGACGCAAAGGGCAATCCCGGCACGGTGACAGTTAACGGCGCCGTCAATCTTCCTGGCAACAGCACAACCGGCAGAAGACTGGATATCATCAACACCGTCGGTTCGCATAACGTGCTTGGCAATGTGACCACCGGGGCATGCATCAGCATTCAGGGCAACGGCACCGAAAAGAGCACTCTGACCGCCGGCGTTCTGGCTGTCGGAGGCGGCAGCTTCACCATTGCCGACGGCATGCAGGCTACCGTCAAGGAAGTCAGCTTCAATATCGACGGCAGAAAAGCCAGAATCCATGGCGGCAATACCAACGCCGCCACCATTCTCGATCTGGACAAGTTCATCATGCATAACGGCAACATTCTTGCCGAAGCCTCCTGGGAATCCAAGTACGCCATGGGGGTGATCAGGAATGTTTCCCCTGACGATACGCGTCCGGGCCTCATTATTGGCGACGGCAATATCGCCGTCGGCGCCAATGCCATGCTGGGTCTTGGCGAAGGCGCGACCCTCGACTGGCTCTATAATCTGATGAAAACCAGCACCGGTCATGAAGCGCCCACGCAGGATGGCGTGCGGTCCGTGCTGGCGCTCAACCGGCCTCTGGAAGTCCAGAACGGTTTCCGCGTCTTCATCAACGGCGACCTGCACAGCCCCGATCTGAAGTTCCCGGCCAGCACCACAAGCGACAACGACTCTCCGTTCGTTACCACCATGGAACAGTCCGGCACCTTCACCCAGGGCGCCAACACCATGCTGGTCATCAACGGCGACAATGAGCAGGTGCATTATACCACGGGCAGCCAGGTAGCCGCCGGCCAGGTGCCGGGCGCTATTTCCTATGTGGCAACTGCCGGAGACGGCTCTATTAGCCTTGGCGACGCGAAAATCGAAGCAGGTTCCAAGCTCCTGATCACAGGCGCGCAGACTGGCGAAACCTATGTGGTTCTTGGCGATGGCTTCGATAAGGACAAGATTGAATTTGTAAAAGACGAGACGGGCGCCGACACTGCCTGGAAGGGCGATAACCTGCTCTCCGATAACCCGTTGGTGTCGCTGACGCGCGGCGATGACGGCACGGTGTCCGGCGAGGCAAGATCGGCCTCTCAGGTATTCTCCGGCCTTGACAGCGAACTGGTTGCCGCTCTTGACAGCGCCAACCTGGACCACAAAATTGGCACCGGCGAACAATACTACAGCAGCGGCGAAAAAGGCACGCAGTTCCTCTCCAGGGCTTTGAGAATGGCCGGCTACGGCAACGCGGACGCCGCCGCCACAACCATTGAGTCCGCGACGCGCATCGCCGCCGCCGGCGCCGTGCCGCAGATGACCAAGATGGCCTCCGACGCCGCGACTAACGCGGTTGTCAACCGCCTGGGCTTTGCCAAGCCCGAAAATGGCGCCAAGGCCGTAAATGCGGAAGGTATGCCCGTGAACGACAAGGCTCTTGGCCTTGCGCTCTGGATCGCCCCTCTGTGGTCCAACCAGAATGCTTTCGGCATGAAGGCCGGCAATTATGATTACGGCTACAACGCCAACCTGGGCGGCGTCTCTCTTGGCGCGGACTACACCTGGTCCAACAATCTCCGCGCCGGCCTCATGTTCAACATCGGCGGCGGCTACTCCAAGAGCGCCGGCGGCGATCTGAGCGACACCACCAACAACATGACTTTCTGGGGTCTGGGCGCCTACGGCGGCTGGGAGTACAGCAACTTCGCCATCATGGCTGATGTGTCCTACACCAGCACCTGGAACTCTGTGAGTCAGGATCTCGACTCCCGCATGGGTATGGGCGACCTTGAGGCCGACATCCAGGCGTCCGCCATTTCCGCCGGCCTGCGCGGCGAATACAAGTTCGAGACCTCCGTCCTGGACATCATTCCCCATATCAGCGTCCGCTACATGTCCCTCAATACCTGGGGCTATGACGTGGAAGGCAACGGCGGCACCGTCCTTGAAGGCGACGGCTTCCAGCAGAATATCTGGACATTCCCGGTAGGCATCACCTTCAGCAAGGAACTCGATATGGGCAGCGACTGGTACTTCAAGCCGTCCATTGACTTCTCGGCCATTCCCGCTGCCGGTGACATCAAGGCCAAGGCGGACACGCGCTTCACTGGCCTGCCCTACTCCACCAGCCTTGAAACCCAGACGATGGACTACTTCACCTGGCAGGGCGGCGTCGGCGTTGAGTTCGGCAACGACAACATGAGCGTAGGCGTGAACTACACGCTGCAGACCGGTCAGCACTCCACCGGCCACGGCGTGTTCGGCATGTTCCGCTACGAGTTCTAATCCGCATACGACCGGTTGCGACAGGCCAGTCTCTTTGCCTGTCGCAACCCCCTTCATGAAAGGGCCGATCTTCGATTTCCCGAAGATCGGCCCTTCTCAATATTCGCCAGCCTCTCACCAGCGCCTGATCAGCGCCGCCGCCGGATGTCCCGGCATGGCGGCTCGCCAAACAGCCGCTTGTATTCGCGGCTGAATTGCGTCTGGCTCTCATAGCCGACCGCCAGAGCGGCGCTCATGGCATCTATATTTTCAGACAGCATCAGACGCTGGCTTCATAAAGACGCAGCCGTTTATGATACTGCAAGGGGCTGAGCATCGTCATTTCCTTAAAGTACTTGTGAAAGGTCGAGGTCCCCATGTGCGCGCGGCGCGCCAGTTCTTCAATGCGCAGCGGCTGCGCATAATTACCCCGCATCCAGGCAATGGCTCCGGCTATTTGATTTCCTCTGGTGCCGGACAGAAAAACTCTTCGGATGCAGCTCCCCAAGGGCCCCGTAAGCAGCCGATAATAAATTTCCTGTACGACAAGCCCGGCCAGAAAGGCCGCGTCGTCCTCGCTTGAAAGCTCCGTCAAACGCAAAAAGGCGTTCAGCAAGGGCGCGTCCGCCTCCGCGGAGACAACGCCTCTGCCGAAATTCCGCCCGCTGTCGGCCGCGCGAACCTTTCCCGCCAGCCGGGAAACCTCGCAGGTATCCAGCGCAAGAACAGCGGCAAGAAAAGGCGTGTCCCCGCTTGCGCGCGAAACGAAGCACGAACCGAGCATGTCCACGCTGATGGCAAAGCACTGTCCTTCCTTGTGAACAATTTCCCCGGAACCGACGAGCGAACGCTTCTCCCCCTGCACAACAAGCCCGATGGACGGCGTGTGCAGTCCCTGCTCAACAAGCCCCGTCTCGTCCCGGCGGGACAGGAAAAAGCCTTCCACGCCGGTCTCGTACTTGCCAGAGGAAGCCATGCGTTGCAGCAAAACATCCTTGAGCCTGTCAATATCGCGCATAAGTTTACTCGTCTGATCTGACGTTTTTCAAAGTTGCCGCGCCCATCGCGCAACAGAGGCGGCAGAAACAGTGAAACTACGCCGCGGGAGGCCTGATGGCAACGTCTGCCATGCGCCAGAGAGAATCAGGCAAATCTCGGAGAGAAACGCATCTGGAACGGCGACTGTCCACCCGCTATACTGGCGGCGTCGGCAACGGGCAGCGGCCCGTTGCTTCACTCCTTTCGCAACCAAGAGACAAAAAACATGAGCGACAAGAAAGACAAGATTTCCCGGCGCGGCCTGCTCAAGGCCACCGGCGCGGGGCTGGCCGGAGCGGCTGCCGTCTACGGTCTGAACAAACTGGGCTGGCTTCCGGGCGCGGAATCCCCCCTGCCGCCGCCTCCTACGGACAAAATGACCTGCCGCATCCATCCCCGAAGCGGCGACGCCGTCTCTCTGCTGGGCTTCGGCTGCATGCGCCTGCCGGTCCTGCCGGAGGCGACATCGCCTCGCGGGCCGGAGATTGACGAGGCCGCAACCTTTGCGCTCGTGGACTATGCGCTGGATCACGGCGTAAATTATTTCGACACGGCCTGGGGCTACCACGGAGGCGTCTCGGAAACCGTCATCGGCAAGGCCCTGAAACGGCATCCGCGAGATCGCTTTTATCTGGCAACCAAGATGCCGACCTATCTTGACCCCGATCTGAGCATGGCGAAGGACATCTTCGCCCGGCAGCTGCAAAAATGTCAGGTGGACTACTTCGACTATTACCTGCTGCACACGCTCACCAGCAAGCAGGAGTATCAGCGGGTCTACGAGGAACGAGGCGTTCTTGATTTTCTTCTGGAATAACGGGAGCGGGGCCGCATCCGTCATCTGGGCTGGTCGTTCCACGGAGACATGGAAACGCTGGACTATGTTCTGTCGCGCAATGTCCGCTGGGACTTCGCGCTGGTGCAGCTGAATTATCACGATCTGCTGCATCAGCTTGTTCCGTCCGCGGCGCAGCGGCGACGGGTCAAGGAACCCGCCCCGGCCCGGTGGATGTTTGAAAGAATGCGGGACAGCGGTCTGCCGCTGATGATCATGGAACCCCTGCTGGGCGGTCGCCTTGCCCGTCTCAACAAAAAGGCGCTGACAATCCTTCAGGAAGAGGACCCGCAGGCCAGCGCGGCCTCGTGGGCCTTCCGCTATGCGGGGAGTCTGCCCAATGTCCTGACGGTGTTAAGCGGCATGACGTATCTGGAGCATTTGCAGGATAACCTGCGGACCTTCGCCCCGCTGAAGCCCTGCACAGAAAAGGATGTTCGCGTGCTGGAAAAGGCCGTCGCCGCCTTTGCTTCCGGGGAAAATATCCCGTGCACAACCTGCGGCTACTGCATGCCGTGCCCTTACGGCGTCGATATTCCCACTGTCTTTCTGAACCACAATCACTGTCTGGATGACGAACAGGTCCCGCGGGAAGAACGCGCTCCCGATTATGACAAGGCCAGACGGGCCTATCTGGTCAATCTTGCCCGGCGCGTGCCGCAGTTGCAGGACGCCGCCCATTGCACCGGCTGCGGCAAATGCGTGAAGCTCTGCCCGCAGTTCATCGACATTCCCGGCGAAATGGCGCGGCTCGGCAAATTTGCCGAGGACTTGAGACTGCGGGGATAACAGGCCATGCCGCCCCTGCGGACGGCATGGCGGGGCATCGGAAACCCCTTTTCGACGGAAACATTATGGGACGAAAACTACGAATCTTATTTGAACTGCTGTGCCTGCTGGGCTTCGGCCTGCTGTTTCTGGATATTCACGGCCTCTGGTCGGAGCATCTGGCATGGCTTGGAAAAATCCAGCTCGTACCGGCGGCGCTGTCGGGCGGCGTCATTACGATAGTCGTCATTGTGGGCCTGACGCTGGCTCTGGGCCGGGTATACTGCTCCGTCGTCTGCCCTCTGGGTATCCTGCAGGACATCATCCGGCATTTTCGCCGCAACGCGCGTTCAACCTTTCGGCCAAACAGAAAGAATCTCCGCCTCGCGGCGCTGCTCGTCTTTGCCGCCGGTCTGGGACTGGGTTTTCCCGCGCTGGCCGGAATCCTCGATCCCTACAGCGCGTTCGGACGTATTGCCGCGACGCTGTTTCAGCCGCTGGCAGTGCTCGTCAACAACGGTCTTTCTCTGGCGGAACAAACGCTGGGAGGCGCGGCCATAGCCCCCGTCCCCCTGATTCAGAAAGGCGTGGCCTCGCTGCTGGGCGCTGCCGTCACCTTTCTTGTCATTGCCTTTCTCGCCTGGAAGGGCGGGCGCACCTGGTGCAACACCCTGTGCCCCGTGGGCGCGCTGCTGGGCTGTCTGAGTCAGGCAGCTCTGTTCCGCCCGCGTCTGCGGGCCGATCGCTGCACGGGCTGCGGGCGCTGCGCCGCGCACTGCAAGGCCTCCTGCATCGACACGAAAAACGGACGCATTGACGCTTCGCGCTGCGTGGCCTGTTTCGACTGTCTGTCCGTCTGCCGCCATGACGCGCTGACCCTGCGCCCCCTGCCAAAGACGGCCGGGCCTGTCGTCCGGCAGACGCCCGAACAGCGGAAAGCCGCCGCTGCGGCCTCCGGTCGCCGTGCGCTGCTCGGCTGTCTGGCGGGCATGACGACGGCCATTCTCTCCAAAGAAGCCGCCGCGGCATCAGCGCACGGCAAGGAAATTCCCCGCCAGGAGCTGACGCCCCGGCAACGGCCGGAACGCGCTGTTCCCGTCCTGCCTGCGGGAGCCGTCAGCGTGGACCACTTCCGCAGCCATTGCACTGGCTGTCAGCTCTGCGTTGCCGCCTGCCCCAATCATGTGCTGCGCGCCGGAGACAGCGGTCTGACGATGCTGCAACCGCTCATGACATTCGAGAACGGCTTTTGCCGGACCAACTGCACCGCCTGTTCGGAGGTTTGCCCCGCAGGAGCCATCCGCCCTGTGACCGTGCAGGAAAAAACCGCCATCCAGACAGGCAGGGCCTGTCATCGACAGAACTCTCTGCATCGTCAACAAGGATAATGTGACCTGCACGGCCTGCAAACGAAGCTGTCCTGCGGGAGCCATCAGCCTTGCGGGCCCGAACGAACACAAGGAACCCGCCGTGGATACGGAACGCTGCACAGGTTGCGGCGCCTGCGAATATATCTGCCCCGCCCGCCCCCTTGCGGCCATTCGCGTGGAAGGCAACCGGATACATCGGCGCATTTAGGGCAGGAATGTTTTTTCAGTATGTTGGGGGGAAGGGGAACCCCTCTGCTAGCGCGAGAGGGGTTCCCCTTCCCCCCCAAGCCCCCCAACCCTTCCCCAGCGCGCTTTTTCAAGCGTTTC
>CALVHG010000097.1 GCA_944327285.1 uncultured Desulfovibrio sp.
CATTTTCAGTTTGAAACGCTGCGCGTTTCAAACCATACGGCCTGTCGTTTCGCGGAAAAAACGCGGTTTTTCCGCTCTCTTTTGGCCGGGCGGCGCTGTGCCGCCGCCTCGCGTTTCACCTTTTTCAAAGTTGAAACGCTCTATTGCCCCGGCAACACGGTACTGGCAAAGAAACCGCACAAGTGAGCAGAAAACGCGCTTTTTCCGCGAAAGAACAGCCATCTTTCCTGCCCGGACACGCGCATTTCCTTCTTCGCAGCACTGAGGGACGACTGCCCAAAGTGAACGCCCCCTTTTCCCTTTCCGCAGCGCCGGGGGACGTTCGCCAAAGGGGGAAACGTTGGAACAACCGAGCTGTACATTCTCCAGAATAAAAGTTTTCGGTAGAGGGATGGGGGGCACGGGGGGAAGGGAGACCCCCTTTTCCAAAAGGGGGTCTCCCTTCCCCCCGTAAAGCACACCCGGCCGACCTGGCCAGCGAGGCTTCCCAGCCGCCTGCATATCGGATACACAGGCGCAAGGAGGAATAAGAATGACCGAAGAGCGGCCCGGAATGGGCATGGTTAGTTTTGTCGGGGCCGGGCCGGGCGATCCGGAGCTTTTGACCATCAAGGGGCGCAACGCCATTGCGGCGGCGGATCTGGTCCTGTATACGGGCTCTCTTGTGCCGGAAGCGGTGCTGGCGCATGCCGCGCCGCATGCCCGGAAAGTCAATTCCGCGCCGCTGACGCTGGAAGAATGCCACGCGCTCATGCGGGAAACGGCGTTTGCTGGCAAACCGGTTGCGCGCGTCCATACCGGCGACACGTCACTTTACGGGGCCCTGCGCGAGCAGTCCGCTCTGCTGGATCGGGACGGTATTCCGTGGCGCGTCATTCCCGGAATCACCGCCGCCTGCGCGGCCGCCGCCGCGGCGGGCATCACCTTTACCGTTCCAGAAGTGACGCAGAGCCTCGTCATCACCCGCATGCCGGGCCGCACGCCCATGCCCGAAAGCGAAAGCCTGCGCGCCCTGTCATCCCATAAAACCTCTCTGGCAATCTATCTCTCGTCGCAGCTCGTGGAAGACATGCAGGCGGAACTTCTCCAGTCCCTGCCGCCGGAAACACCCGTTATCTGCGCCTACAGCATCGGCTGGCCCAATCAGCAGATATACAGAACCACGCTGGCCGACGTGGCCCGCTGCGTGCGCGAAAACGAACTTTATCATCAGACCGTCTTTCTGGTGCTGCCCGGCCTTGATGCGGAAGGCGCGCCCTCGCGCCTCTATGCCGCCGATTTCAGTCACGGCTGGCGTAAAGCGTCCGCTTAGAGCGTTTCAACTTTGAAAAAGGTGAAACGCGAGGCGGCGGCACAGCGCCGCCCGGCCAAAAGTGAGCGGAAAAACTGCGTTTTTTCCGCGAAACGACAGGCCGTATGGTTTAAAACGCACAGCGTTTCAAACTGAAAATGCTATAGATAATTCTTCCGGGGGGAAGGGAACCCCCTTGGCTAGCGCGCAAGGGTGTTCCCTTCCCCCCGGCCCCCCATCCTTCCCCCAACGCGCTTTTTCAAACGGGGAGTACACGGCAAGTATTTTTCAATGGCCATACGTCACTGATATACTTCACTTACTTGAAAAACTAACCCGCAGACAAAACGGCCCGTGTCTGACAAAGACACGGGCCGTTTTATTTTACGCTTTTTACTTCCTCGCCTGCTCTCTGCTTTTTACCTGAAGACGCTGATTTATTACGCGCATTCAATGCTTACGTGGGGCGGACTGGCAAAAAGCATTCTTTTCTCTTGCCGGGGGACGGTGACTGCGGGGAAAGCTCCCGCATCCCCGTCTTGTTTCATCCTCCAGATAAAAGCGCGCTGGGGAGGGGTGGGGGTCTGGGGGAGGGGAACCCCTCTCGCGCGAGCAGAGGGGTTCCCCTCCCCCAGAAAAACAGCCTCTCTGAACAGACCTACGGTTCCTGCGCGGCGAATTCGTCGCACAGACGGCGGAAAAGTTCGTCCATATTTTCGATAGCGGTCAGACGCCAGCGGAATTCCTGTTTTTCCACGCGCCCCAGCAGACTGTAGGTCTGCTGATTTCCGCCGTCGAGGATGTCGAAGGCCACGAGCCACGCGCCGTTCTCGCCCCGGATAGCGGGCGAGACGTGGACGATCTGCTTGCGGCCCATAGAGACATCGGCAAACAGAGGGGCCAACATGCCCTGAGATGTCGGCGCATTGGCAACCTTCTTACCGGCAAAAGCGCCTGAGGCGATACCGTTGCGCACGAAGGCCGCTGTTTCCCGAATGAGCAACTGCCGGGCCGCCGCCACATTGGAAAGAGGCGAAAACATCAGCGACAGTACGGGCGGGATGTTCTCTCCCCCCTGCGACGCGGCGGCCGCCACCACGCCCACGGCGTGATCCAAAACCTTTTCCGTGTCCACGGCCGCATCGAAGGCGCGAATATCGGCATTGTCGATGGCGTCGCGCACGGCCAGCAGACAGGCGCGGGCCTGCCCGGCCTCCGAAGCCGCCGCCATGCCGGGGACGACCGCAAGACAGAATGAAAAAAGCAGTATCGGGAGACAGAGGTTTTTCAGACGTTGTTTCATTGCCGTTCCTCCACAGCCGGGGCTTGGCCCGGATTCAGCATGCCTGCGGGGCCGTTCGGAGAAAAGAGCGGAACGCGCGTGCGCTCGTGAACGGGTATGCAGGAAACCGCATTGTCGCGGCAATACCTCCGCAAGGATTCCATCGTCGCTCCGCTCCTGTCAATCCCAGCCCTGCCGGACGCCGACCGGAGCGGTGATCTGCAACGGCAGGCCGCATTTACCAAAATTTCGCGACTTGCTTATATTCTGCTATTTCAGACGATTAATGAATTTGTGAAAAAATGTAGTTATGATTTTACGGCGGGACCCCTTGACCTCGCGCCCCAAATGAGCGCATGCTTGAACCAACTCCCGAACAAGGTTCTTTCGTGCGGGAGAAGTCGCGCACCGCAGGAGAACGCATGAAAACCATTCCGGTGGCAGAGGCTGTGGGCACGGTACTGTGCCACGATATCACCCGCATTGAGCCGGGGGGCGAAAAAGGCCCGGTATTTCGCAAGGGCCATATTGTGCAGGAGGAGGATATCCCCGTACTGCTGAGCGTGGGCAAGGAACACCTTTATGTAATCACGCCCACGGAAGGCATGCTCCACGAAGATGACGCCGCCGCGCGTATCGCGCACGCTGTGGTCGGCGAAAATCTTTCCCTTACGGCCCCGAAGGAAGGGCGCATCAACTTTCTGGCGCAATGCCAGGGGCTGCTGCGCGTGGACGTGCCCGCGCTGAGCCGCGTCAACGCCTTCCCCGACGTGGCGCTGGCCACCCTGCACACCATGCAGGAAGTGCAGAAAGGGCAGGCTGTGGGCGGCACACGCATCATTCCTCTGTTCATCGAGGAAGAAAAGATTGCCGCGCTGGAAAAGGAGGCTTCCGCTCCGCTCATTTCCGTACTGCCCTTCCGGCCGCTGAAGGTCGGCATCGTCACCACGGGCAGCGAAGTCTTTCACGGGCGCATCAAGGACGGCTTCGGGCCGGTGCTGCGCAAAAAATTCTCGTCGCTGGGCTGCACGGTAACGGGACAGAAAATCGTGAATGACGACATCGAGATGATCAGCGCCGCCGTGCGGCAGTTCATCGACGAAGGCGCGGGCATGGTGGCCTGCACGGGCGGCATGTCCGTAGACCCCGACGACAGGACGCCGGCGGCCATCCGGGCCGCGGGCGGCATCGTGGAAAGCTACGGCGCACCCATGTTCCCCGGAGCCATGTTCCTGCTTGCCCATATCGGCGACGTGCCCGTACTGGGGCTGCCCGGCTGCGTAATGTACCACAAGGCCAGCATTTTTGACATGATTGTGCCTCGTCTGCTGGCGGGCGTGCCCGTCAGCCGCGCGGATATTGCCGCGCTGGGGCACGGCGGCTATTGCAGCGGCTGCCCCGAATGCCGTTACCCCCTGTGCGGCTTCGGCAAATACTAACCCTCAACAGACACCCGCTTCCTTGACGGAGGTTGTCCTAGCCGGATTTTTTGTCATCGAATCTTTCTCCTGTCTCGTCGCGCAAATAGAGACCGGAGAAAGCTCACACACCTTCGGACCGGACATCATGCGAGTTTCGGTCCCTTCACCCAGGAGGTTCGCATGTTCACCAAGACGCTTATGGTCAATGGCGTTGCCCGTCAGGTGCTCGTCAATGCCGACGACGTTCTCGCTAATGTGCTGCGTGATCAGCTCAAGCTCACCAGCGTGAAGCTCGGTTGCGAAAAAGGCCATTGCGGCGCCTGCTCCATCATCATGAACGGCAAGCTCGTCCGCAGCTGCGTCGTCAAGATGAAACGCGTTGAAGACAACGCCGAGATCATGACGCTGGAAGGGCTGGGCACGCCCGATCATCTGCATCCTCTGCAGGAAGCCTGGATTTTCCACGGCGCGGCCCAGTGCGGTTTCTGCACGCCCGGCTTCATCCTGTCCGCAAAGAGCCTGCTGGATCACAATCCCAAGCCGACTCGCGAAGAAGTGCGCGACTGGTTCCAGAAAAACCGCAACGTCTGCCGCTGCA
Source organism: uncultured Desulfovibrio sp. (assembly GCA_944327285.1). Taxonomy (GTDB): domain Bacteria; phylum Desulfobacterota; class Desulfovibrionia; order Desulfovibrionales; family Desulfovibrionaceae; genus Desulfovibrio. Next base: position 4,593 of record CALVHG010000097.1, read on the forward strand.
CCGGTTATATTCCGCTGGTGGACGCCGTCATGGACGCCGCCGCCGTCATGCGCGGCGACAAGGATATTGAAGAAATCCGCTACAAACTGCCTGCCGACGGCCGCGCCTTCGGCTCCCGTCTGCCTCGTCCCAGCGCCGTTGCCAAGGTGACCGGCACGGCCGAATACGGCGCGGACGCCGCCGTGCGCATGCCCGCGGGCACGCTGCACCTCGCTCTGGCGCAGGCCAAGGTGTCTCACGCCCTCATCAAGGGCATCGATACGTCCGAAGCCGAAAAGATGCCCGGCGTCTATCGCGTGCTGACGCACAAGGACGTCAAGGGCAAGAACCGCATCACCGGTCTGATCACCTTCCCCGACAACAAGGGCGACGGCTGGGATCGTCCCATCCTCAACGATGAAAAGGTGTTCCAGTACGGGGACGCGCTGGCTATCGTCTGTGCCGATACCGAGTGCAACGCCCGCGCCGCTGCCGAAAAGGTGAAGTTCGATCTGGAGCCCCTGCCCGAATACATGAACGCCATGGACGCCATGGCTCCCGACGCCATCGAAATTCACCCCGGCACGCCCAACGTCTACTATGAACCCCACATCGAAAAGGGCGAAGACACCAAGCCCTTCTTTGAAGACCCCAACAATGTGGTGGTGGAAGACAGCTTCTATACGCAGCGCCAGCCGCACCTGAACATCGAACCCGACGTGGGCTATGGCTACCTCAACGATCAGGGCCAGCTCGTCATTCATTCCAAGTCCATCGGCCTGCATCTGCACGGCCTCATGATCGCCCCCGGCCTCGGCCTTGAGTTCGGCAAGGACCTGATCATGGTCCAGAACACCACCGGCGGCACCTTCGGCTACAAGTTCAGCCCCACCATGGAAGCCCTGATCGGCGTGGCCGTTCTGGCTACCGGCCGCCCCTGCCACCTGCGCTACAACTATGAACAGCAGCAGCAGTACACCGGCAAGCGCTCGCCCTTCTGGACGACCGTGCGCATGGCCGCCGACAAGAAAACCGGCAAAATCAAGGCCATGGAAACCGACTGGACCTGCGACCACGGCCCCTACTCCGAATTCGGCGACCTGCTGACCCTGCGCGGCGCGCAGTTCATCGGCGCGGGCTACGGCATTCCGAATATCCGCGGCGACGGCCGCACCGTTGCCACCAACCACGCCTGGGGCGCGGCCTTCCGCGGCTACGGCGGTCCCGAATCGGAATTCCCTTCCGAAGTGCTGATGGACGAACTGGCCGAAAAGCTGGGCATGGACCCCTTCGATCTGCGCGAGATCAACTGCTACAAGGAAGGCGATACCACGCCGACCGGCCAGAAGCCCGAAGTCATGAACCTGCCGACCATGTTCAAGGCTCTGCGGCCCAAGTATGAAGCCGCCAAGGCCAAAGCCAAGGCGGAGTCCACCGATACCGTCAAGCGCGGCGTCGGTCTGGCTCTCGCCGTCTACGGCGCTGGTCTTGACGGCCCGGACTCCTCCGAAGCCTGGGCGGAACTCAATCCCGACGGCTCCGTGACCATCGGCAGCTCGTGGGAAGATCACGGTCAGGGCGCCGACTCCGGCGCGCAGTGCACGGCGCACGAAGCCCTGCGTCCGCTTGGTATCCCAGTGGAAAAAATCCGTCTGGTGATGAACGACACCAGCAAGACCCCCAACTCCGGCCCGGCCGGCGGCTCCCGTTCGCAGGTTATGACCGGCAACGCCATTCGCGTTTCCTGCGAAATGCTCATCGAAGCCATGCGCAAGCCCGAAGGCGGCTTCTATACCTATGACGAAATGAAGGCCGCGGGCCGCGACGTGCGCCAGAACGGCAAGTGGACCGCTCCCGCCAAGGACTGCGGCAAGAACTGCCAGGGCGAACCCTTCTGCTGCTACATGTACGGCCTCTTCATGGCCGAAGTGGCCGTGGAAGTAGCCACCGGCAAGACGACCGTGGAAAAGATGACCATGGTTGCCGACATCGGCAAGGTGGTCAACCGCCTGCTCACCGACGGCCAGCTCTACGGCGGTATCGCCCAGGGCGTCGGCCTTGCCCTCAGCGAAGACTACGAGGACATCAAGAAGCACAGCACCATGGCCGGCGCCGGTATCCCCTACATCAAGGACATCCCGGACAACATCGAGCTCATCTACGTGGAAACGCCTCGTCCCGACGGCCCCTTCGGCGCGTCCGGCACCGGCGAAATCCCGTTGTGCGGCCCGCATCCGGCCATCATCAACGCCATCTACAACGCCTGCGGCGCCCGTGTGACGCATCTGCCCGCCTATCCTGAAAAGGTGCTGGCGGCCATGAAGAAGTAGCGACGGCGCACCTGCATGCCCGGCGTGCTGCCGCACATGCAGTGCACGACAGCACAGGGGAGCATCCTTGGGATGCTCCCCCCTTTGCTGTTTATTCCATCCTGCCCCGCCATCGGAGGAAAAAAGGCCGCTTTCCGCGCGCCATCTCTTCTTCCGGGGCAAACATCATCTGCCGCTAACGCGTTTTAGCTTTGAAAAAGGTAAAACGCGAGGCGGCGACACAGCGCCGCCCGGCCCAAAGTAAGCGGAAAAACCGCGTTTTTTCCGCGAAACGACAGGCCGTATGGTTTGAAACACAACGCGTTTCAAACTGAAAATGCTTTAATGGAGACGCCGCCGTGGATCAGTCTGAACTCCATGCCGTAGAGGCTCACTGCACCCAAGAGGCCATGCCACGCTGCCGCGCCGTCTGCCCCCTGCAAATGGATGTGCGCGCCTTCATGGAACACATCGCCGCAGGCAGGGCGCGAGACGCCCGCAAGCTGCTGGAACGCCATCTGCCGCTGCCGGCCATTCTTATCGCCGTGTGCGATCATCCCTGCGAAAACGCCTGTTTGCGCCGCGATCTGGGCGGCGCGCTGGCTGTCGGCGCTCTGGAACGCCATGTTCTTGCAACGACGCCCCCGCAGACGCGCCTCATACCGCGCCCCCCACGACAGCAGAGACTGGCCGTTCTCGGCGCGGGGCTGGCCGGCCTTGTGGTTGCCTGGGAGCTTTCCCGCAAGGGCTTTCCCGTAGACGTGCTGCACGAGGGCGACGCGCGCGACGCCCTGCGCCGCTCCTATCCCGATATCCCCGAAACAGCTCTTGACGCGGAATGGACCGACTTCGGCAAAACGCCCGTCACCTTCCTGTCATCGCAATACGACGCGGCGCTGATCGGCCGTCTGCGGCAGGAATACGCCGCCGTCTTCGTGGACATGGACGCCGCGGCAACGCTGCTCCCCCTGCAACGAGACGACGTGGACGCCGCCACCCTCCATGTGGAAGGCAACGTCTGCTGCGGCGGCTGGACGGACGAAACGCCCACGGGCGCGCGTCTGGCCTCGGCGTCCCGGCAGGCTGGCGAAGGCCGCACCGCGGCTATCACGCTGTTCCGTCTTATGACCGGCGCATCGCTGGCCGCGTCGCGGGAACAGGAAAACGATCGCCGCGTGCTGCATACGCCGCTGGACGGCGTGGCTTCCGTTGCCCGCGTCCTGCCCGCCGCTGCGGAATACGACGCGGACGAGGCCGCCCGCGAAGCGGGGCGCTGTCTCCGCTGCGAATGCCTGCAATGCGTGCGCGAATGCGCCTTTCTGGAGCGGCACAAGGAATTTCCGCGCACCTATGCCCGAAAAATTTACAATAACGCCGCCATCGTCAAAGGGACGCACACGGCCAACGCCCTTGCGCTGGGCTGCGCTCTCTGCGGTCAGTGCACGGAAATCTGTCCCGAAGGCTTTTCCATGGCCGATCTCTGCCTGCATGCCCGGCAGGATATGGTCGAGCGCGGCTATATGCCGCAATCAGCCCACGAATTCGCCCTTGAAGACATGGCGCAGGCTTCCGGGCCGGAAAGCGCCGTCAGCCGTCCCGATCCCGCAACCGGACGCTGCGCGCGCCTCTTCTTCCCCGGCTGTCAGCTTGCGGCGGCGCGCGGTCCGCAGGTTCTGCGCGTCTGGCGCTTCCTGCGCGAACGTCTCGACGGCGGCGTGGGCATCATGCTTTCCTGCTGCGGCGTTCCCGCCTTCTGGGCGGGCAATACGCCCCTTTTTGACGAGCATGCCGCGCGGCTGCGCGCCGACTGGGAATCTCTCGGCAAACCGGAGCTGATCGTGGCCTGCGCCTCCTGTCTGGACGCGCTGGCCCGCGCCCTGCCGGACGCCAGACTGCGCTCTCTCTGGGAATACCTGGACGACCTGCTGCCCGAAGCCGCGCCCGTCGCCGACGCGCCCGTTGTCAGCATTCAAGACCCCTGTGGCGCGCGGCATCAGGAAGGCTGGCGCGCCGCCGTGCGTTCTCTTGTCCGCAAGTGCGGCCTGCGCGGCGAAGATCCGCGCCGCAGCGGCACGGAAACAGCCTGCTGCGGCTATGGCGGGCTTGTTTGGAATGCCCAGCCGGATATGGCCGACGTCATGGCCGCGCGCCGGGCGTCCGATTTGCCGCACACGGCGCTCTGTTCCTGCATCATGTGCCGGGATCGGCTGGCGCGTCAGGGCAAGGAAAGTCTGCATCTTCTGGACCTGCTCCCCATGACGGCCGAAACATCCGCCGCCGGGGCCGCCTCGCGCGCGCCCGTGGCCGGACTTTCAGCCCGCCGGGCCGGGCGCGTGGCGCTGCGTCGGGATGTGCTGGCGGAATACGGCGAAACCCCGCCCCCGCCGGAAGCGGCCGCGCTCCATCTGATCATTGCCGACGAGGTGCTTGCCCGCATGGAGGATCGCTTCATTCTGCGTCAAGACGTGCAGGAAGCCGTCGAGGGCATCGAGCGAACCGGACAGAAGTTTCTGGAAAAGGAAAGCGGGCATTTTGTCGGCTCCTGGCGGCCCCGGCACGTCACTTTCTGGGTGGAATACGCCATCTCGGACGTGGGTTGCGTCATTTACGACGCATGGTGTCACCGGATGTGGCTTCCCGGAGCCATGCAGCCCGGCAAGGAGATCTGACCATGAGCATGGAACCCAATTACGGCCCCGATGCCGGCGACTGGTTTTGCGCCCGTTGCGGCGAAAGGCTGGAGCAACGCAAGGTGCAGGCCTTCTATATGAACAGCGCTTTTGACGTGCTGCTGCCCCGCTGTCCGTCCTGCGGTCTGACGCTGGTGCCCAAATCGCTGGCCGAAGGCAAAATGGCGGAAGTGGAAGCCCTGCTGGAAGACAAATAGATGGAAGCACCCCTCTACGCGCAACCGGGTTTCCGGCAGGTCGCCGGGGATGTCTGGCGTCCCGGCGGCATGTCCGTTACCCGGCGCGGCCTTGCCCTGTGCGCCTTTCCGGCAGGCGCGCGTCTGCTGGACATCGGCTGCGGCGCGGGGGCGACGCTGCGTCTTCTGCGCGCGCTCGGCTATCGTGCCGTCGGTTGCGACAGGCAGCCGGACGCAGCCGCGGCGGGCCTGCCGCTTTTGCGCTGCACAGCGCTCGCCCTGCCCCTGCGCGGCGGCGTTCTTGACGGTCTGCTCTGCGAGTGCGTGCTGTCACTTCTGTCGGACAGCGAAGCAGCGCTGCGGGAAATGGCCCGCGTTCTCCGTCCCGCAGGGCGGCTGCTGTTGAGCGATCTCTTTCTCACGGAGGACGCGCCGTCTCCCCTGCCGGGGCCGGGATCCCCCTCCTGTCTGCGCGGCGCGCGCCCTCTGCCCGCTCTGCTCCGGCTGTTCCGACAGGCGGGGCTGCGCCTGCTGCACAGCGAGGATCACTCCGATCGCCTGCGCTCCCTTGCGGCCCGCCTCCTCTGGAACGGCGGCACGCGGACGGACCTGGCCGCGCTGGCTGGCGCGTCCGGCTCCTGCGCGCCCCGACGTTACGGCTACGGGATCTGGATTCTGGAAAAAGATTCTTAAAGATTCTTGAGGGGGAAGGGGAACCCTTTAGCTAGCGCGTAAAGGGTTCCCCTTCCCCCTCAAACTCCCCCATCCCTTCCCAAACGCGCTTTATTCAAGAGGAAGATGCGGGGAGCATACGACAAGCATTGTTCAATGGGCATGCGTAACCGATACGCTCCAGAACATGTTAGATCGTTTCACCTTTGAAAAAGGTGCAACGCGAAACGGCGGCACAGCGTCGCCCGGCCCGAAGTGAGCGGAAAAACCGCGTTTTTTCCACGAAACGACAGGCCGTATGGTTTGAAATATGGAGTATTTCAAACTGAAAATGCTCCAGCGCCTGTTAACACTAATTTTTCTATTTATTTCAAATAAATAGAAAAATAAAAACTACAAATACCCCTTGAAAGATTCTTGCCGCAAGCCTGTGTCCCCTCTGAAAAAGCGCGTTGGGGGAAGGATGGGGGGCCTGGGGGGAAGGAAACGCCCCTTGCGCGCTAGCCGCGACCGA
>CALVHG010000098.1 GCA_944327285.1 uncultured Desulfovibrio sp.
CCGCGTGTCGTGCGGGGCGTCGGCGCGAACCTTCCCGGCCGTTCCGGCCGGGTGATGTCCGCGCCTGCTGCGGCGCTCCGTCCGCCCTGCGGGCGTTCGGGATCGCCTTCGCGCCCGCGACACGCTGCATCAGCGGCAAGGGGCGGAAGGAGAGACCTTGCCGGGCGGCAGTGAAAGCGGAAAATTGGCAGACGGGAGAGCTGCTTTTTCTTCACTCTCTTCGGGCCGGGCGCGCTGTGCCGCCGCCTCGCGTTTCACCTTTTTCAAAGTTGAAACGCTCTAAAATGCCCCGCAACACCACACGAAAAACAGACAGACATGGCCCCCGGGGAACGCGCTTTTTGCACATCCTCCGGGGGCCTTTGTTATGGAGTTACCTCACATAAAGATGCCTCGCAGCGCTTCATATTTCTGAATAAAGCGCGCTGGGGAAGGGATAGGGGGCCTGAGGGGAAGGGAAACACCTCTCGCGCCAGCAGAGGGGTTTCCCTTCCCCCCGGAAACATTCCAATATCCGCTACATGCGGATACTGTTGCGGATATCTTCCAGACGGGACTTGGCAAAGGTCAGGTCCGCCAGAATGACTTCGCCGCAGTTGAAGGTAGACGTAATGATCAGCGGATCATAGGTGCAGATGGCGTTCAGATAGCCCATGGCCGCGGCAAGGTCCTTGTCGGCATTCTGCAGAGTGTCGGGATAGAGCTGGGCAAGAGTGGAAATGAAATCGCGCACGACCAGCACAATGCCCTGCACTTCGTAAATATGATTATCCAACGTATAGAAGGGTTCGTTGGCCACATTTTCCAGCAGGCCGATGGCGTAGCCCAGCAGATGCTCGCTCACGACCAGCGAGAACGCCGCATGCACATCGTCGTTGCGGCAGTTAAAACGGCCCGTGCCGTCATCCAGCGAAGCCTTGTACTTGTCCACCAGCTTCAGCGCCTTTTCATACGCGCCTTCCGCCGACGGGAACATAAAGCTGCGCGGATCAATGGCAAAGCCGTTCATGCGCGCCTGATACAGGAACGGACTTTCCTTGTCGTTGCTGCCGAGCTTGGCGATGGTCACAGCGTACAGATCCATCAGAGCCTTGGTGGCATGGAAGACCCCATACTGCCGATAGGCGCGGTTATCCAGCACAAAACGGTTGAACAGCATGTCGTTAAATGTCCAGCCGAAGAAGGAACCGAGCTCGTAACGCATCTGATGGGTCACGGCGTCTATCAGCAGCTTGCCCTTCTGAACTTCGTCCAATTTGCTGGCTTCCGCCGGAACCGGCATAGGATCGGGAAAGGTCGTGCGATCCAGCAGGGCATACCCGCGTTGCAGCCCCCAGATCAGAACAATAAGTCCCACAAAGATGCAGCACTGAGCAATCAGCGTCTTGGCAATAATGCGCAGCTTGGCCATAAAGGGAAGAGTTGACAATGCCATAGAGTGACATCCTTTTCAGGTTATAATTGTGCGCCTTCCGGAGCCCCGGCTCTCGCATTTTTCCTTTTACAAATAGGACAGCCACGCCGTCTTGGCAAGATGCCCTCCCGTCGCCCGCCATACCCGTTTCCCCCTTTGCGCCCCAGGGCCGGGACTGCTATGCTGGGCCGGACAGGAGGATAACAGCCATGCCGCCCTTGCCGTCCGTCATCAGCCCCGTCACGCCTGAAGTCACGGCGCTTGCCCGCATTCCCGAACATTCCGTGCCGCTCATGCGCGTTGCGGCGCACGGCACTGCCTTTCAGGTCGGCGACTATCTTTTCATTTCGGAGGGGCGCTGGCTGGCGGCCATCGGCTATCCTCTGCGGGGCGGCTATTCGGCCCGTTCTTTCGAGGCGGCTGTCCGCACGGCCATGCGTCACAGCGGGACGCAGCGCTGCGATGCCGTCGCGCCCCGCCTGCCCGCGTCCTTGCTGCCGCATATGCGGGAAAACGATCGCTATCTCGTCATTGCCGCTAATGCGCCCGTCCCCGCCGCGCTGCGCGGCCCCCTGCGCAAGGCCGAAGCGCGTCTGCGCCTGGAGGAAGGTCAGGAGTTCACGCCGGCACATCGTCGTCTCTGGGGGGAATTTCTCGGCAGAACATCGCTGCCGCCGCATGTGCGCGCCCTCTACAGCCGCACCGAAGCCCTGCTTGCCGCCGAAGACACGGACGTGCGCCTGCTGAACGCCTGGGACGGCGAACGCCTCGCGGCCTGCCTTGTCATTGACGCCGCGCCCGGCCGCTTCGACACCTACCTGCTTGGGGCGCATTCGCGGGAATATTACGTGCCGCACGCCTCCGACGCCCTGTTCGGCTTCATGCTCGCCCGCGCCCGGCAACGCGGCAAACGCCTTGTGCATCTGGGGCTGGGCGTCAACGAGGGCATCAGCCGCTTCAAACGCAAATGGGGCGGCAGGCCAGCCCTGCGCTATCAACGCGCCTCCTGGGAAGAACAGGACAACGACGCCGCGCGTCTCATCATCCGCCATCTTCAAACCGCAAGCAGCGACGACGCCCGTCTGGAGCTGGAGCATGCCGACGCCCAGCGCCCCTTCCGCATGCTCTGGGAGGTGCGCCGGGACGACAAAGTTTCCTGGATCGGCGGCACCGCCCATTTTTTCCGCTACTCCTTTGAAACTGCCTTCCGTCACCTCTTCAAAAAGGTGGATACGGTTATCTTTGAAGGCCATCTGGACGAGGACAGTCTTGACGCCGTGAGCCGTCTTGGCAAGCGGCCTCCCGATCCCGGAGCCTGCCTTTTCGATCTCATGACAGAGGCGGAAATCCGGGCGCTGGAACGTGTCGTGCGCGGGCCGGAGGGCCCCTTCTGGCGACTGCTCAACGCCGAATACGCCGACAAGGCCGACGTGCGCTGGCATCTGCGCCGCACCCGCCCGTGGTTTGCCTTCTTCTCCCTCTGGACGGCCTACCTTGAGCGCATGGGCTGGCGCTACTCCGTCGATCTCGAAGCCTGGCGCGTGGCGCACCGCCTCGGCAAGCGCGTGCTGGCCATGGAGGATATTGAGGAGCAGGTCGCCGCGCTGGAATCTGTGCCGCCGGAACGCGCCGTCAAACATTTCCGCACCTGCCGCCAGTGGCCCGCGTATCTGCGCGCCAACGCCCGCGCCTATCTTGCCGGAGATCTGGAAGGCATGATGGGCACAAGCACGGAATTTCCCACGCGCACGGGCATTGTCATCAGCGAGCGGGATCAGCGTTTCCGCGAGCGCATGCGTCCCTATCTGGAGCGGGGACGCTGCTGCGTGCTTGTCGGTTCGGCGCATATGCTCAACCTGCGGGGTATGCTGGTCGAGGACGGCTTCAGCGTGCGTCCCGTGCGTCAGGGCTGGACCCCGCTGCGCGAACGCATCCGCGCGGCCCTGCGCAAGGATGCGCCCATAGACCCCTCCGGAGGCATGGCATGGTAAATCTTGACGACATGGCCGCGCGTGCGCTCGTGCCCGAACAATTGCCGCATTATGTGCAAAGCGTCTCGGCCCTGCGCCCCGTGCAGGCGGGCCCTTGTCTCGGCTGGCGTCTGGCCGACAGGCTGGTGCTCGTGGCCTATCCCGACCGGGAACCGCCCTACGCGCCCGCCGATCTGGCCGCCGCCGAACAGGCCGTGGCCGATGCCGCAAAGCTCCCCGGTCTGCGCCATATCGTCGTGCTTGCGCCCTTCCGCCCCGCTGCCGCGCCGCAGCATGCCGTGACCACAAGCGACGCCTGCTGGACTGTTCCCCTGCCGCTTCCCGCGCCTTCGGGCAAACTGCGCAACATGCTCCGCCGCGCCGCTCGCGACGTTGTCATCACAGCCGACAGGCTCTGGACAGATGAACATGCCCGTTTGCGCGACGATGCCGTGCGCCGTTTCTGCGAGACCCCCGGCGAACGCGCCTTGTCGCTGGAGGCCGCGTCCATCTTTGCCCGTATCGAAGACTATCTTGCCGCCGGGCCGCAGACCCTGCTCTACTCCGCCCGCCGCCGGGACGACAACACGCTATGCGCCTGTGCCGTCGGGGATCATACGGCCTATGCCACCGCCTTCTACATGTTCGCCTTTCGCGCTCCGACAGCCCCTCCCGGCACGGCCGACGCTCTCGTTGCCGCCCTGCTGGCCGAGGCCGATCGACGCGGGCAGCGCCGCTGCAATCTGGGGCTCGGCGTCCATGACGGCATCCGCTTTTTCAAGAAAAAATGGCAGGCGCAACCCTGGCTTCCCTTTCTGGAAACATCCTGGACCATCGACAGCAACTCCGGCAGCTGGCTTTCCCGCCTCTTCCGCCGCGTCACGAGCAGCCATGACAACTGATCCCCTGCATAATCCCGCCCTGCGCGCTCCGGGGCCGCTGCGGCGTCTCTGGCAACGCTTCACGGACACGGCGCGTCCTCTGCGCCACATACAGGTGGAAGTCACGTCGCATTGTCCCGGCGCCTGCATCTACTGCCCCCGCGCCGTGCATGCCGACACCTGGCGCGCCCGGCACATGAGCGACGCCACCTTTGCCGCCATCTGGCCGCTTATGCTTCGCAGCGACCGCGTCCATCTTCAGGGCTGGGGAGAACCGCTGCTGCATCCGCGTTTTCTCGATTTTGTGGCGCTGGCGCGCAAGGCTGGCTGCGCTGTCTCCAGCACATCCTGCGGCCTGCGCATGGATGCGCCGCTGGCGGATGCCATTGTCCGCAGCGGCATGGATATTCTGGCCTTTTCGCTGGTCGGCACCGACGAGGAAAGCAACGACGCCCGCCGCCGCGTCCCCTTTGGCCGCGTATTGCATGCCTTTGAAATCATGCGGGAAGCCATACGCATGAACGGCGGCCGGGGACCGCGGCTGCATATTGCCTATCTGCTTCTGGCCGACCGCATAGAAGCGGCCCGCGCCCTGCCTGCGCTCATGCGCGCGCTGGATATTCCCTCCTGCGTGGTCAGCACGCTGGATATGCCGGTTCTGCCCGCGCATGCCCGGCTGGCCTTCGCTCCCCACGAACGGGAAAAAATTCATCGGGCCCGCTGTCTGCTGGAGGACATCGCCGCCGAAGCCGCGCGGGACGGACGCAGCATCCGCTACGGTCTGCCGCAGCCCCATCCCCGGCACGGCTGCCGCGAAAATGTCCATGAAAGCGTCTATGTGGATGCCGACGGCGACGTGTCGCCCTGCATTTACGTCAATGTGCCGGACGGCATGCCGCGCGCAACGCCCAATCCCTGGGTCTTCGGCAACGTGAACAGCGAAGATGCCGCCGCCATCTGGGACAAGCTCCCCTTTGCCGACTTTCGCGCCGACGTGCGCAACGACGCGCCCCCGCCCCCCTGCGAGCGCTGCCCCAAGAGATACGAAGAATTTGTTTAAGGCGGGAGTGGGAATTGAGGTTGGAAGTTGGGGGAGGGAGCACCCCTTTGGCTGGCGCACAAAGGGGTTCTCCCTCCCCCAAGCCCCCTCCCTCTCCCCAAACGCGCTTTATTCTGGAGAATGAAGTAACCCGGAGACGCGGACGCTTTCCCGCGGCAACCGTCCCCCGGAAAACAGGGAAGACAAAAATATACCTTTAGAAGGTGTTGCCTTTGAAAATGCACGCGCGAGGCGACGGCACAGCGCCGCCCGGCCCAGAGCGAGCGGAAAAACCACATTTTTACGCAAAACGACAGGCCGTATGGTTTGAAATATAAAGCGTTTCAAACTAAAACGCTCTAGTTACATTTTGAGCTTACCAACTTAATTTGATGGGAATAAGTGCAGAGTGTATAAAAGTATTGAGACAATTCAGTTGCGCATTTTATAGAACCTAACTTATAACTTCAGGAACTTGAAATGGATGAAGTAAAGCAAAATTATTATGGAAGCTTGTGTACCGATATGTATGAAATATTACATGAACAGGCTTCGCAGGACGAACTTGCTTTCTATCTCTCCTATGCAGAAAAGGGAAAAAAAATTTTAGAACCTTTGTGCGGCAGCGGAAGATTTTTGATTCCATTTTTGGAGCGTGGCTTTGATATCTACGGAATAGATTTATCAAAAGAAATGCTGGACAAACTAAGACGGAAAGCACCGAACGCACAGGTGATACAGGCGGATATTTCTAACTATACTGTACAGGAGAATTTTGATTATATTTTTATTCCTTCAGGGTCCGTTTCCTTGTTTACCGATATGCGTATGTGCGAACATATCTTGCAAAAGATGAAAAAATTATTGGCTGTTGGCGGGAAATTTGTGTTTGCTGTTGATACTGTTTTTGGAAGATGCAATGAGGATAACGCATACAAAATATGTGCCTCTGTGAAAACAAAAGAAGGATACGAGTTGATTTTGAAAATGAAAAATCACTACGATGAAAATAGTCAGACACAGTTTTCGCCATCTGTTTATGAACTCTATAACGGCGATGAATTATTACAAAGCGAAAATATGGATTTTCAAACGCATCTGTATCGCTATGGCGAGATGGAAGAATATTTAAAAAAATGTGGATTTAAAAGTATAGTTACATATTCAAATTACCAGAAAGAACTGGCAATTAACGACGAATGCGAAATGTTTATTTACGAATGCAGCGTATAGCAAAGTCAGCCGGAGCAGTCAGGGCCAAGATGACCGACATGCCGCAATGAAGCAAACAGATTAGAGCATTTTCAGTTTGAAATGCTGTGCATTCCAAACCATACGGCCTGTCGTTTCGCGGGAAAAACGCGGTTTTTCCGCTCGCTCTGGGCCGGGCGGCGCTGTGCCGCCGCCTCGCGTTTCACCTTTTTCAACGGTGAAACGCTCCATAGCAATTCAACTTTGAAATAAGAGCAACCTTTCGATTCATATGCCGTAATCGTTGCCGTTCGTATTTCAAGGAAACTACGGGCATCGACAGCAGAGATGAGGGGTTTCCCTTCCCCCGGATATCACCATAAAACGGGCAATCTGCGGCGGCTTGACAAGCCGCGGGCGGCATGCCTAAGTAGCGGAACCGCACTCTTTGCCTCGCGCGTCCCCACTTTTTCCGAATCATACCGAACCAAGGAACTGCTGATGCATCGACGCACCGTCCTCATGGGTCTTGCCGCTTCGGCCGTGACAGTCTGCCTGCCGACGGTGTCTGCCCGTGCCGCGACTCTCAATCTGCTGGCGACCACCTACCCCGTCTATCAGCTTGTCCGCAACATTGTGCAGGGCGTGAACGGCGTAAAGGTCAACCTGCTGATTCCGGCCGGCACCGGCTGCCCGCACGACTATGCTCCCAGTCCGGCGGACATGCAGAAGCTAACGCGCGCCTCGGCGGTTATTCTTAATGGTCTGGGCATGGAAGCCATGCTGGTCGAAAGCATCCGCCGTCTGAATCTGCCCATGATTCTGGCTTCCGTCGATGTCGCCACCCTGCCTTCGCTCATGAAGGACCCGCACGACGAAGCGGATCACGGCCAGACCCATGCTCTTAATCCGCATATCTTTGCGGCGCCCAGCCGGGCGGCCCAGATGACGCGCTCCATTGCCGTGCAGCTGGGCAAGCTCGTGCCCCGCCACGCGGCCGCCTTTGCCGCCAACGCTTCCGCCTATGCCGAACGCCTCGACGGGCTTGCGGCCCGGCTGAAAAATGCCGGAGCTCCCTTTGCCGCGGGCGTCGTCCTGTATCATGACGCGCTGGCCTATCTGGCCGACGATGCCGGCATCCCCATTGTCGACGTTGTGCAGGAAAACGAGGATCAGGCCCCCACGGCGGCGCGGCTCACGGCCGTGGTGCAGGAAATATCCCGGCACAAACCGGCCCTGCTGATAGGCGAACGCCAGTTCCCCGCCGACGCCATGCTGATGCTGTCTCAGGAAAGCGGCGTGCCCCTCCTCTTTCTGGATTCGGGCGCTTCCGGCGATAAGGATGCGCCGCTCTCCGCCTACGAGGACTGCATGAACGCCAATATTCGCGCGCTGGAGGCCGCCGGTGTCCGACGCTAGCCCCGCCATCCGGGTTCGCAACCTGACAGTACGGCGCGGCGCTCATATTGCTCTGCACGGCATTGACGCCGCCGTTCCACGGGGCAGCAGCACCGTGCTTGTCGGGCCCAACGGCGCGGGTAAGACCACCTTTCTGCTCTGCCTTGCCGGAGAACTCTCCTGGAACGGGGATATAGAAATTCTGCCTGTGGAAGGGCGCTCTCCCAGAATTTCCTTTGTGCCTCAGTATGTGACGCCTGCCGCGCACATGCCGCTGACGGTCATGGAATTTCTCTCGCTCGACGGCAATCGCCGTCCTCTCTGGCTCGGTCTTGGCCGCGCGGCCCGCCGCCGCGCGGCTCAGGCGCTCGAACTGGTGCACGCCGAAAGACTGCTGCACAGCCCTATGTGCGGCCTCTCCGGCGGCGAGTCCCGCCGCGTACTGCTGGCCGCCGCGCTCATGCGCGACCCAGATCTGCTCTTTCTCGATGAGCCCGCCGCCGGCGTGGACATGCGCGGCGAGCAGGAATTCTGGCAGCTTCTGGACAAAGCACGTCAGGAGCGCGGATTCACGCAGGTCATGGTCACGCATAATCTGCCGCTGGCAGCTCACTACGCAACCCACGTCATCGCGCTCAATCAGACGCTCGTTGCCGAGGGCGCGCCGCACACCGTTTTGACCACAAGCACCATGCTGCGCCTCTTCGGCGTTCCCATCCACCTTTACCCGGATCAATGCGCCCATCTCGAACAGGTCTGCGCCAAATGCGGCGCACAATGCGGCCTTGCTTCCGGGACCGGGCCCTTCTCGCCTCTGCCGACGCCTCCCGAAGGTCCCGCGCTACGCTCCTGAAACGCCATGCCCGATTCTTCCTCCCTCCTTGCGCCGCTGCTTGCCCTGTGCGGCTCCATCCCGCTTGACTGCCTGCAGCTGCGCTTCATGCAGCAGGCGCTGCTCGGTCTGCTTCTGCTCTGCCCCATGACTGCCGCCCTCGGCGTGCAGGTGGTGCATTTTCGCATGGCCTTCTTTTCCGATGCCATCGGACATTCGGCCTTTGCCGGAGCGGCCCTCGGCCTCATGCTGGCCCTCGATCCCCTGCTGGCCATGCCTGTTTTCGGCGTTCTGGTAGGGCTGGCTGTCATGGCCGTGCAGCGTCGTTCGGCGCTCTCCTCCGACACGGCCATCGGCATTGTCTTTTCCGCCGTGGTTGCCTTTGGTCTGGCTGTTGTCAGTCGCGCCCCCGGTATGGCGCGCACAGTCCAGCAATTCCTCTACGGCGATATTCTCACCATCAGCGCCAACGAACTTGTCGTTCTGGCCCTGCTCGGCCTCGCCGCCCTGCTTTTCCAGCTCGTGGGCTACAACCGCCTGCTGCTCATTGCCCTCAATCCCATCATGGCCCGCGCCTCCGGCATCCGCGTCGCCCTCTGGCAATACCTCTTTGCCGCGCTCACGGCGCTGGTCGTCATGTTCGCCGTGCGCGCCGTCGGCGTGCTGCTGGTAACGGCTCTGCTCATTGTCCCGGCCGCCGCCGCCCGCCACTTTGCCCGCACCGCGGGCGGCATGTTCTGGTGGGCGCAGGCCATCAGCGTCACCTCCGGCGTAACCGGCCTGCTCCTGTCGGCGCAGCCCTGGCTGGCCACGGCCAGCGGCGCGACCATCATTCTTGTCTCGTGCCTCTGGTTTGCTCTTGGCGCGCTCCTGCGTCATGATGTTGTGGAATAGCGCTTTTCCCGCACTTCTCCGCCCCTCCGGGCCGTCTCTCTCAGCACCGAGGAAACAAGCATGGAACATACCGTCATCGTCACCGGCGGCGCAGGCTTCATCGGCTCCGCAGTCGTGCATCTTCTGCTCTCCGCCACCAACTGGCGCATCGTCAACATCGACAAGCTGACCTATTCCGGCAACCTCGCCTCGCTGGCCGATGTGGAAAATCATCCCCGCTACCACTTCATTCAGGCCGATGTTGCGGATGCTGCCGCCATGCGAGCGGCCTTCGAGGTCTTCCAGCCGACCTGCGTCATGCACCTTGCCGCCGAAAGCCATGTGGACCGCTCCATTGACGGCCCGGCTGCCTTCATGCAGACCAACATCATCGGCACCTTTACCCTGCTGGAGGAAGCCCGGCGGCACTGGAAAGCCCTTGGCGAAAGCGCTCCCGACAAGGCCGCGCTCTTCCGTTTTCACCACATTTCCACGGACGAGGTTTTCGGCGATCTTGCCGACAGCGGCGGCCTGTTCACGGAACAGACGCCCTATGCGCCAAGTTCTCCCTATTCGGCCAGCAAGGCATCCTCGGATCATCTTGTCCGGGCCTGGCACCGTACCTACGGGCTCCCCGTCCTCATTACCAACTGCTCCAATAACTACGGGCCCCGTCAATTCCCGGAAAAGCTCATCCCTCTGATGATACTCAACGCCCTTGCCGGGCGCTCCCTGCCCATCTACGGCGACGGCAGGCAAATCCGCGACTGGCTCCATGTAGAAGATCACGCCCGCGCGCTTTTGCAAGTGCTTGCCTGCGGGCAGGTCGGCGAAACTTACAATATCGGCGGCCATAACGAAAAACGCAATATCGACGTCGTGCGCGCCGTCTGCGCCGCTCTCGAAAAGGCCGCGCCTCAGAAGCCCGCAGGCGTGGAACACTACGAGGACCTGATAACCTTCGTTCGCGATCGCCCCGGCCACGACAGCCGCTATGCTATCGACGCCTCTAAAATAGCCCGCACCCTCGGCTGGCGGCCCCTCGAAACCTTTGAAACCGGCCTCGAAAAAACCGTCCGCTGGTATCTCGAAAACCAGCCGTGGTGGCAGGCCATCCTCGACGGCTCCTATCGCTGCGAACGCCTCGGCACCAACGTTTAAAAAGGTATTGAGGGGGAGAGGGAGAAGAGAAAAAAAAGTAAGAAATGAAAGAGTAAAAAAGAAAGAAAAAAAAAAAAAGAAAAAAAAAAACAGGAAAAAAAAAAAAAAAAAA
>CALVHG010000099.1 GCA_944327285.1 uncultured Desulfovibrio sp.
CACGTCTCTGCTCACCACCTGCCCGTCAATCACCGTGTTCTCCCCCCTTCGGCCACCACCCGTCCGCCCTCCGCCCCCAACGCTACGAATCTCTAACATCCCCTAGACACGCAGACGCCAGCCTCCGGGCGTCCAGGAGAGGGCGGGATTCTGGAAGGGCGGCGCGGCCAGCAGGTCTCCCCAGCGTTCGCGCAGGGCAGGGGAGGCGGCGACGGGCGCGGCCGGGCCCGCGGAGAGAATGTCCAGCGGCAGGACCAGCGAGCGCAGGCCGCGGCGCGTCCAGGCGGAGAAACAGAAATTGGCGTCGGCCCAGAGCCCGGCGCGGGCGTCGAGACCGTCGCAGTCTTCCAGCAGATCGCGGCGGCAGCAGAGGCCGTCGAGCCGGACGGCGGGCACGGCATGGGGAAGGTTGATCCAGTTGAAATACCCGCCGGAACGCTGATGCAGGCCCTGATAGGCGGGGCAGAGGACGGGGATTTCGCCGTCGGGCGTGCGCTGATGCCCCACGACATAGCCCGCATGCTGGAAAAAGCCGCGCGGCGACAGAGAGCGGGACCCCACGGCGGCAATGCCGGGCCGCAGGAGCGCGCCGCAGGCCTGCGCCGCCCAGCCCGGCGTCAGCGGCGCGTCGTTGAGGCGCTGGAAGCAGAGGATGCCGCCCCTTGCAACGCGCAGAGCCTTGTCGGCCAGCGCGACGGGGTCCGCGCCGTGCGCGACTGCCAGCCGTGCGCGGAGCTGTTCCGCCAGCGGCCGCAGGCTTTCCTGCGCGGCGGCGGGGCAGACCAGCAGCGCCTCGCGCTCCATGCCGCAGTGCTCCAGCCACTGGGACCAGCGGGCCGCCAGGGCGGGCACGGGAGCGGCGTCGGCCAGCAGGGCGACGGTCAGCAGCGGCGCGCGACGGGGCGGAAGGAAGCGCGGATGGGCATGGGTGGAGCCTTCGGGCACGGGAAAGTCCGCGCGCAGGCCCGTTGCGGCGGCAAAGGAGGCGCGGGCGCGCTGCGCCGCTTCGCGGGCATAGGGCTTGGCGGCCCAGTCGGCGGACGTGCTGCCTTCATGGCGACGCCAGTGATAGAGGACGCGGGGAATGTGGACAAAGGCCCGTTCGCCGTGGCGGGCCAGCAGCCGCAGGACAAGATCATAATCCTGCGCGCCTTCGAGCCCGGAGATGAAGCCGTTCAGCTCGCGCAGGGTGGCCGTGCGGTAGACGCCCAGATGATTGACGCAGTTGCAGCAGAGCAGCAGGTCGGGATCAAAACCGGGCTTGAACAGCGGATTCAGGTGTGCGCGGCGGCCGTCCTCATCTTCGGCGAACTGATCCTCGTCGGAAAAGAAGGCCTGCGCTTCGGGATGGGCGTTGACGGCGGCCGCGACCACGGCCAGCGCCTCCGGCGGCAGCAGGTCGTCCTGATCGAGCAGGGCGCACCACTGCCCTGTGGCCAGCTCCAGCGCGCTGTTGCAGGCGGCGCTTATATGGCCGTTTTCGGGACGAAAGACCAGACGCAGGCGCGGCTCGCGCCGGGCATATTCCTCAAGCAGGGGGCGCGTGTCTTCCCGCGTGGAGGCGTCGTCGGCAATGCAGAGTTCCCAGTCCTGCCAGGTCTGGGCCAGCACCGAATCCAGCGCGGCCCGCAGGTGCTCCGGCCGGGGATTGCAGACCGGCATAAGCACGGAAATGCGCGGCCCTTCGGCCGGAACCGGCGGCAGAGGCGCGGCGGCCAGTCGCCGCCATGCCGTATAGGCTTCCCCGGAAATGGGCGGCCTGTTGAACAGACCGCGCGCAAAGAGCGTGCGCAGAAAGTCCAGTCCGGCCTCCGGGCCTTCGTCCTGCGCCAGCGCATCGGCCAGCGCGAGGCTGTGCTGCCGCAGGGCGCGGCGTTTCTCGTCTGTTCCGGCAGCATCAACAAGCGCGTTCGCGCGTGCGTTCATGGCGACCTCCCTTGCGGCGCGTCTTTAGGGCCTGTTAACGCTGAATGGTTTTTCTGGGGGGAAGGAAACCCCCTTGGCTAGCGCACAAGGGTGTTTCCTTCCCCCCAGACCCCCCATCCTTCCCCCAACGCGCTTTTTCAGAGGGGATACAGGCCTTGTGGCAAATATCTCTTGAAATATGTGTAGGTCGTTTTCCTAATTATTGAAATAAATAGGAAAATTTGTTTTGGCAGGCTCTGGGCAATTTCAGTTTGAAACGCCTTGCGTTGCCAACCATGCGGTCTGTTGTTTCGCGGAAAAACCGTAGTTTTTCCGCTCGCTTCGGCGTGCGCTGCCCCGTATTGCCGCCTCGCGTTTCACCTTTTGCAAAGATGAAACGCTCCGGCGACGCCGCAGGCATCACTATAGCTGTCCGGGCGGGCGAGGAAAAGCCCTCTGCCGCATTCAGCGCCGCAGCGTCCAGGGAAAATCAACGCCGGGCCGCACGCCGTAGTCGTCGTTGCCGTCGGACGGCTCGTCCGCGTCCGCCGGTTGCCAGGCGTCGGCATGGCAGCGGCAGTGGCTTTCCGGGCCGAGCAGCACCACCGCGCCGAAACCGGCGTCCGGCTCCACGGCATGGCGGAGGCAGGGGGCGCGCAGGCGCGGGCCGCTGCCCGCGGGGCAGCCGTCGGGCAGAATGACAGTTACGGCGAGAGCCTGTCCGTAATGGGCGCAGGTGCCGCAGACGCGATCGTCATTGCTGAAATGGAGCATGTGCCTCCTTGTGCGGCGCGTCCGCGAGGTCTGGCCTCGCCGGTTCCGCAGGGAAGACTCCCTTGCGGAATGTCCGCATGTTAAAGAATAGTACCAAACGGTAATATGACAACCTGTCTGTGTTGGCAATATTCCTACCGTAATCTCTGGGTGGTGTATAGCTTTTTCTATTTTTATGCGTGGAAAAATTTTTCCTCTTCGCGTGAAAACAGGTGGTTTTTGCTGAAATAAAAAATTCTTTTTCTTTTTTATGTCAAAGTATCTATATATTTATTTCGTTTTTTCCGATACTTCTCTCTGCTCCCGCCGTGCTGCCGCTCTTGCAAGTTTTAATACCATTTGGTAATAAGCGTTTTGTGGACGCCCGCCCCGCGGGCAGATTTTCCCCGGAGGTGCTCTCCATGAAATGGTTTCGCTGGTATCACGGCACCGTGGACGATCGCAAATGGCTCGTCGTCTCCCGCCACTGCGGGCAGAGTCGCGCCGTCGTGCTGGCCGTCTGGTGCGCGCTGCTCGAATTTGCCTCGCAGGCCGAGGAACGCGGTTCCATTGCCGCCTTTGACTGCGAAAGTCTCGACGCGCTGCTCGGCGTCGAGGACGGCGTCTGCGCCGCCGTGATGCGGGCCTTTGTCCGCAAGGGGCTTGTCAGCGGCGGCCGTCTGACGGCCTGGGACAAACGACAGCCCCGCCGCGAAGACGAGGACGCCGTCGATCGACAGCGCCGCAGGCGGCAGCGGCTGGTCCTGCCGCCCGCGCAGGTGGCGTCGCCGGATGCTCCGACGGACTCCGGCACGGACGATGACGCAATATCTTGTTCAGTGATTCCGGCTGAATATGAGGAATGTCACGCAGTGTCACGCACTGTCACGCAGCGTCACGCCCCAGAAGAAGATAAAGAGAAGATCAGACGTTCTTCCCCCCCTTCCCCCCCGTCTTTC
Organism: uncultured Desulfovibrio sp.; assembly: GCA_944327285.1. Lineage (GTDB taxonomy): Bacteria > Desulfobacterota > Desulfovibrionia > Desulfovibrionales > Desulfovibrionaceae > Desulfovibrio. The sequence continues at coordinate 3,618 of CALVHG010000099.1, forward strand.
CCGGCATCTCCGGCGGACGCTGCGCCGCTCCCGCGTGTGGACGCGGCCTGTCAGGATCGCGTGCCGCCTTCGGCAGAGGAGGGGGACATGGGCTTTCAGCAGCTCGTGGCGGCCTATCCCGCCGGGCATGTGGCCCCCCGCGCCGAGGCGCTCGACATCTGGCAGCGTCTCGGACGCGGCAACGCGCGGCCCGGTCTGCCCCGACTGCTTCAGGGGCTCGCCCTCTGGCGCGACTCTTCCCTCTGGCGCAAGGAGGACGGCCGCTATATTCCCAAGCTGGCAAATTTTCTCCGGCGGCGCATGTGGGAAGACGTTCCCCCGGCCTCCGGCGAGGACTGGAAGGCCGCCGAGGCCCGGCAGAAGGCCTACCGCGCCCGTATGAACGCGCTGCTTCAGGAGAGCTGTCATGGATAGGGAGCTTTTTGTCGCCACGCTCGGCGTCGTGCACGCCCTGTTCGGCAAGCCCGCGCCGGGGCCCGCCGTGACGCAGGCCCTCTGGGATCGCGTCGCCTCCTATCCCGACGCCGTGCTGCCCCTTTTCGAGCAGCGGCTCGAACTGGCCGAACGCCTGCCCGCCAATCTCTACCGGGAATTTCACGCCGCCCGCGAAGACTGGCAGAGCCGCGTCGCCGCCCGCAGGCAGACCGCCCCCCGGAGCGTGTGCCCCGTCTGCGCCGGACAGCGCGGTTTCTGGTGCTGGCAGCGCGAAGCCGCCGATCGCTGGCATCACTTTTTTGTGCCCTGCGCCCGTTGTCAGCCGCCTTCCGGGCGGGCGCATCCGTCCCCCGAAACGCTCCGCGCCCGCGGCATCCTCGTCATGCCTCCGGGCTATCCCGGCGGCCCCACGGCCTTTGACCGGGATCACGCGCTGGGCGTTCTCTGGCCCCATGCCGGAAACTAGAGCGTTTCCCCGTTGAAAAAAGGTAAAACGCGAGGCGGCGGCACAGCGTCGCCCGGCCCCTCTTCCCACGTTAGAAAAAAGCAAAGGAGCTTTCCTCATGTTTCAGCCGACGGCCTGCGCCCCGCGCATCCTGCGAACTCTGGACGAAATCTGCGAAACCTTCGGCGTCGGCCGCAAGACCGTGCGCGCCTGGGCCCGTCGCGGCGCGCCCATCGCCGTGGAAGGCCACGGCGCACGCACCCGCTACAGCGCCGAAATCAACGACCTCCAGCGCTGGCGCGTCCACGCCTCCGCCCGCTGCGACGCCTTCAGCATGCCCTGCGCGGAATGAGAGGGGGAGGCGATAGGCTGCTTTTTGGGGGAGGGGAACCCCTCATCTCTGCTGTCGATGCCCGTAGCTTCCTTCGTCGCAACGGGCACGGCCTGCGGCCGCCATTCGGTCGCTGCTAGCGCGAGAGGGGTTCCCCTCCCCCAAGCCCCCTCCCTTCCCCAGCGCGCTTTGATAAGGAAGATGCGGCGCTGCGATAATGCCGACGCTTTCCTTTTTTCACCGTCCCCCGGCAGGGTGAACAGATCGGGGAGTGGGGCTGCTGGCTGCTGCCCGTTTGTCACAGCAACAGCGCGACAGGGAGAAAGGGAGCGTCGCCGGAAACAAAAAACGCCGGAGTTTTCCGGCGTTTTCGCGTTGTTTCAAGGGGCGTAAAGAAATGCGTTTTGAGAATGGAGCCGCTCTTTTCTTCTGATGCAGCACCGGGAGACGGCGAGCGTTGCAAGGCTCCGGCGTTCTCGCGCTGTTGCATCCTCCATAAAAAAGCGCGTTTGGGGAAGGGGTTCCCCCTCCCCCAACAATCTACGGCCAGTAATAACGCTCCCTACCGGAAAGCCTTTCGCATGCTGCCGTAGGGGGCGGAGATGCAGACGGCGTGCAGGCATCCTGACTGGGGCAGGAATTGCCAGAGTTCAAAGCCGAGATAGAGGTAGACCTGGGAGGCGGTTATGGCGTTTTCGTAGGCTTCGCCGGTCCAATAGCCGCCGTCGGGCCATCCGGCGGCCTGCCCCGCGCCGGCGAAACCGCCTTCGCCCGCGCTGGAAACGGCCTGCAACTGCCGCACCGTGGGCAGATTGCTGCCTTCCGCATACATATAGATGCCGCCTTTGAGCGATCTGTGCCCGGTGTCTGTCCAGGCTTCGTTCGGCTTGCCGGTGAACTTGTCTCTGGGGATGCTGCCCTTGCAGTATTCCGCGGCGGGAAAGAGGGTGGCCGTTTGCAGGGGATTTGTCTTTGCCCAGGGCAAAAAGCCGCTGGGGCCCTTCGTGAACACGGAGAGCGGCCCGTTGCCGAAGGTAATGCGCGTTGTGGCCGTAAGCTGCTTGCCGAGGTAGCGCGTCCGCGCCTGCACGGTCACAACGCGCGAGCCGACGATGTCCATCAGATACGCCGTGTCGCCGGTGGGGCGTCTGGCGTTCTGATCAAATTCCCGGCCGCCCTTGTTGAGCTCCGAGCGGCGAAGCAGCGCCGGCGGCAAGTCCTTGCCCCACATCAGACCGTTCAGCGCGTTTGGCGCGCGTCGCCATACGGGATGGGCGGGGTCCTTGTCCAGAGGCAGCTTCACAAGGGAATCAAGCACGCTCCACGTGACTTTAGTTTTTACCGGTGAGAGGCTTCCGTCCGCATTGCGGAATTTGGCCGTGATGGTTGCCACGGCGTAATAGGGGGGCGTTGTCGTGAAGTCGTCGGGACTGACGCTGGCCTCCAGAATCAGACTCAGCTCTTTCGCTGCGGCGACGGCGTTCCCCGCGCGGACAGCCGGATAGAGCAGCGCCAGAAAAAGCACAACAACACAGACTCGAAAACACCAATGCCGGGACGTGATACGCATGATGCTACCTCCTCCGGGATGAATTATTTTTTTATAAAAGTATTCAGGGGGGAAGGAAAGCCCTTGGCTGGCGCGTAAGGGAACTGCAAGAACGCCTTTTCTCCTGCCCCCCATCCCTTCCCCAACGCGCTTTAGAGCATTTTCAGTTTGAAACGCTGCGCGTTTCAAACCATACGGCCTGTCGTTTCGCGGAAAAAACGCGGTTTTTCCGCTCACTTTGGGCCGGGCGGCGCTGTGCCGCCGCCTCGCGTTTAACCTTTTTCAAAGGTGAAACGCTCTAATCAGGAAGACAGGCGCTGCGGTGATGCCGACGCTTTCCTTCTTTTGCCGTCCCCCGGCAGGGCGCTTTGGGAAAAGGCCGAGCGGAGCATTGGGCGTCTGTTGATCGCTTGTTGCCAAAGCCGCGCGACAGAAAGAAAGGGAACGCCACCGGGGGACGGCGAACGTTGCAAGGCTCCGGTCTCCCCACGCTATTTCATTTTCCATAAAAAGGCGCGTTCAGGAAAGGGGACTCGCCCGGTTATCCCTTCGGAGGTATCGCCGGGGGACGGCGAATGTTGCAAGGCTCTGGCGTTCCCGCGCTGTTGCATCCTCCCTGAAAAAGCGCGCTGGGGAGGGAGAGGGGGCTTGGGGGAGAGGGAACCCCTCTCGCGCCAGCAGAGGGGTTCCCTTTCCCCCAACTCTCCCAAACTCACCATCTCACCCATCCATCAAAAAAGCGTCAAGCCATCCTGAGCCTGCAAGCAGCCTGTCCAGAGCCTGTTTTCGGCATGCCCATGCGGAAACGGCGGGCTATACTTTCTCCATAACGAGGAGGAAGGAAGCATGGCGTTGCATATGGACAAGATTGCGCATGTGCTGCATTTGCCGGGATTTGAGGGGCCGCAGCAGTTGCGCGGCTACATTCCCTGCAATCTTACGGACGGCGGAACAGCCAATTACTACGGCGGTCCGAATCCTGAGCGATATGAGCCTATGGGCATTTCCGGGGTGACGGTCGGCACGGGCGTTGATCTCGGCCAGACGGACGCGGACACGCTGCGGGGCATGGGCGTTGCGGACGGCGTGATCGGGCGTCTGCGTCCGTATCTGGGCCTGCGGGAAGAGGCGGCCGTGCTGGCGCTGCATGCCGCGCGGCTGACGCTTGCCGCCGGAGAGGCGGACGCCCTCGACGCGGCCATGCTGCGGCATCATGTCCACAAGATTTCCAACCGCTACGACCGCGACGCCGGAGCCGGGGCGTTTGTGCGGCTGCCGTGGCAGGCGCAGGCCGTCATTGTGTCCATTCAGTATCAGCGGGGCGTCAACAGCCCGACCAGGTATCCCAACACCTGGGCCGCGCTGGTGCGGCGCGACTGGGCCGACGCGGCCCGACGCCTCGGCACCGGCCATTTCTGGACCGGCTATCGGCAGCGCCGCGCCCTGGAAGGCGAACTGCTGCGGGAGCTGCGCTGATGGCCGTGCCGTTTCTGCCTGCGCTGGTGGCGGCGGTGTCCGGCCTGCTGTTCCGGAGCGCGGGCGCGTCCGGCAATACGGGCGGCCATGACGGCGGGGAGGAGGGCGGCCGTCCTCGCGGGGGGCGTTCCCTGCCCGCGCTGCTGGCGGCGCTGCTGGCTTTTCTGGCGCTCTATCATTTTCTTATCTGGCCTGTACTCAACCATCATTTCCCCGAATACGACTTTCCTCCGCTGGACCTCGCGGCCCTGAGCGCGACGCTTGCCGCCGTGGGGAACATGTAAGGAGGATTTGAGAAAGGGGAACGACCCGCCACAGGTGACAGCGTGCGCGCGGCGTTCTCCTTTCGCTCTCTGGAGCAGTTTATGGAAGAGCGTTTGTACGAAGTGGGGCACAAGGTCGGGGAACTGGCCGCGCGGGTGGACGCCCTGCGGGAAGAGGGCCGCGCCGCCCGCTGCGCCGTGGAGTCCCTGACGGACGAGGTGCGCCGCCTGCTGGAACGGCAGGATCAGCGGCTGGATGCGCTGGAGGCCCGTCTGGCCGCGCAGGAGGCCGAGGGACGCGGCATGCGCCGGGCGCTGGGCTGGAGCGCGTCGGCTCTGGGCATGGCCGGGGCGGCGCTGGGCTGGCTGTTGAGCCGGGGCGGCGACTGGATCACGGCTCTGTTCGGGCCGGGCGGCACGGGAGGCGGCCGGTGAGCGAGGAGGCGCGACGCCCGCGAAAGAGGCTTTCCGGCATCGAAAAGGAACGGGCGGAGGTGCTCGCCCGGCACAAGAATGAATGGCTGCGGCATCGGGAGTTGCTCGACGAGGTTATGGCAGGCGGGGATTACGAACAGGCGCGGCTGGTGAAGACTCTGGCCGAAACCCTGAAAATCCGGCAGGACGGCGAGCGCCGCACCTGGGGCCTTGCCGACAAGCCCGAACCGGAGCGCAGCGAAGGCATGGAAGTTCGATGGAGAGCGTAGAAATTCCTTACGCGCCCCGTTACCCGGAGGTGCACGAAACGCTGGAGCGCACGCGCTTTGTGGTGCTGGTGGCGCATCGGCGTTTTGGAAAGACGGTGCTTGCCGTCAATCACCTTTTGAAAATGGCGCTGCTCTGTCGCCGCGAGCGGGGTTCCTTTGCCTATGTGGGCCCGTTTCGCAATCAGGCGAAAGCCGTGGCCTGGGATTATCTCAAGGCCTATGCGGCCCCCTTGCCCGGCATTCAGGTCAACGAAAGCGAGTTGTCCGTCCTCCTGCCCGGCGGGGCGCGGGTGCGCATTTTCGGCGCGGACAATCCCGACGCCCTGCGCGGTCTCTATTTTGACGGGATTGTGCTGGACGAGGTGGCGGACATGAAGCCCGATGTCTGGGAGAGCATCATTCAGCCCGCGCTGGCCGACCGGGGCGGCTGGGCGCTGTTCATCGGCACGCCCAAGGGCATAAATCTCTTTTCGCAGCTCTATTTTCGGGCCGTGGACCTTCAGGCCGCCGATCCCGACTGGGCCGCCCTGTCCTTTCCCGTCACCGTCACTAACGCGCTGCCGCCCGCCGAGGTGGACCGGCTGCGTCGGGAGCAGTCCGACAACATTTTCCGGCAGGAATTTCTCTGCGATTTTTCCGCCAGCACCGACAATGCGCTCATCACGCTTGACGAGGTGGACGCCGCCATGCGCCGTCCCATTGTCTCCGAAACCGCCGCCGCGTGGCCGCTGGTCATCGGCGTGGACGTGGCCCGTTTCGGCGACGACGCCACCGTCTTCTTCCGGCGGCGCGGGCAGGTCGCCTTCATGCCCGACGTGATGCGCAAGCTCTCCAATGTGGACGTGGCCCATCGGCTTCTGGCCTGCATCGACGAGCATCGCCCGGCCTTTGTCTGCATCGATCAGGGGCAGGGAACCGGCGTCATCGATCTGGTGCGTTCTCTCATCCGCACCCCGGAAACCTCCATTGTCGAGGTCCCCTTCGGCTCCCGCGCCCTGAAGCCCGAACGTTTCTTTAATCGCCGCGCTGAAATGTGGGTCGCCATACGCGACTGGCTGCGCGCCGGAGGCCGTTTGCCGCCCGGCGACGCCCTGCGCGCCGATCTGACTGCGCCCACCTATGATTATGACGCTTCGGGGCGTCTCCGTCTCGAAGCAAAAGACCTCATCAAAGAACGTCTGCGGCGCTCCACCGACCTTGCCGACGCCCTCGCCCTCACCTTCGCCGTGCCCGTCCACCCCGAATCTTCCCGCCGCCCGTCCCGCAGCTCTCCGCCCCGCCCCGGTCGCTACAACCCCTTTGCCGGGGATGAATGGGAGTAGCGGGGGCGGGTGGGGGATGTTTGGGGATGTTGGGAGATGTTGGGGGATGTTGGGGGAGGGGGGACCCCCTCATCTCTGCTGTCGATGCCCGTAGCTTCCTTCGTCGCAACGGGCACGGCCTGCGGCCGCCATTCGGTCGCTG
>CALVHG010000100.1 GCA_944327285.1 uncultured Desulfovibrio sp.
GAGAGGGGCCGGGCCCCTCTACACCCCCTGCACCCCCGTACTCCCCTTTTTTGCGGGAACGCGAAATTTGTCTCTTGAGTTGGGCCGTACCCAGTCCGCCGCGTGCCGCATGGGGCATCGGCGCGAACCTTCCCCGGCCTGTGGCCGGGGTGATGTCCGCGCCTGCTGCGGCGCTCCGTCCGCCCTCCGGGCGTCCGGGATCGCCTTCGCGCCCGCGACACGCTGCATCAGCGACAAGGAGCAAAGGAGGCCCCCCTGCCGAAAGTCTGCCGCAGCGGAGAAAATAACGGGCGTGCCCCTGCCGGGCGGTATGGAGGCGGAAAAGTGGCGGACGGGAGAGCTGTTTTTCCTCTCGTTCGTGGGGAGTCGCCGCCTCGCGTTTTACCTTTTTCAAAGTTGAAACGCACAGCCCCGTCGAAAATCAAACGCCGGAACTGCCGCAAAAAACGCGCTGAAACCCAAAAAGAAAGGCAACAGCACAACCTTTGCCGTTGCCTTTTGCCTTTCCGGGGGACGGTTGCCACAGAAAAAGTGCCCGCGCTCCCCCTTTTCGTCCATCCACCTGAATAAAGCGCGCTGGGGAAGGGATGGGGGGCTTGGGGGGAAGGGAAAACCCTCTCGCGCTAGCAGAGGGGTTTCCCTTCCCCCCAAAACAACTTACGAATAGTGTCAACAGCCCCCCAATCCTACACAGTAACAAGACAATCCTTTTCCAGCATTTCCTCGTAATCGCTCAGGGGCATGGGGCGGGCCATAAAGAAGCCCTGTCCGTAGCTGCACCCCAGGTTGCGCAGGCGATCGAACTGTTCCCGCGTCTCGATGCCTTCGCACAGCACCTTGAGGCCGAGATTGCGGCTCATCTGCACCAGCGGATTCAGCAGCGATTCATAGCGTTCGTTGTGCAGAAAATCCTTATCCAGCTTGATGACGTCTATGGGGAATTCCAACAGCGTGGAAAGGGAGGAATAGCCCTTGCCGAAGTCATCCAGCGCAATCTTGATACTGTTTTTCTTGAGCAGCCGCAGATTGCCGAGCAGGAGCTCCATATCGCAGTCGGCCATGCTTTCGGTGATTTCCACCGTCACAAGATCGCGGGGAATCTCGAACTTGTCGAGCACGTTGATGAAGGTGTCGCAATAGCGCTGCGACAGGAACAGGGAACGCGACTGATTGATGGAGACGGGCGCAATTGCCTTGCCCTGCTCCATACGCTGCCGCAGCCAGACGCAGACCTGTTCCAGCATGTGCAGATCCAGCGCCTGCACAAAGCCGTTCTTTTCAAAAATAGGGATGAAAGAGGAAGGAGAAATGACATCTCCCGCCGCCGTGCGCCAGCGCACCAGCGCCTCGCCGCCGGAAATCCGCCCGGTGGACAGGTCCACCTGCGGCTGCATGTAGGCCTGAAATTCTCCCTTTTCCAGGGCGTATTCCATTCTGTTTTCAATATGGCAGATCAGCAGCCGTTCCTGCTCTATTTCCGGGCTGTAATAGGCGTAATGCGACTTATACGTGACGTCGCCGATGGAATTCTTGGCCGTTTCCGCGGCTTCCACCAGCCGCGGCACATCGCCCAGATCGGGCGTAACGCGCACAATGCCCACCGACAGAATCACGATATGGCCCAGCTCTTCGCCAAAGGCGGAAAATTTTCTGAACACGCACTTAAGGCGGGTTTCCACTTCCGCGTCGGCATCGCAATGCCAGAGGCAGAGAAAACGTCCGCGCCCGGAGTGCGCGGCCAGGTCCTGTTCCCCGCCGCAGGCCGTCAGGGCGGCATGACAGGCTCTGATGGCTTCGTCGCCCTTCTCGTAGCCGTAGAGCTGATTGATATGGCCCAGCTGACGGATATTCACGCTGACGATATAGCAGGCCCGCCGTTCCTGCAGCGCCTCCCCGGCCTTCTGCAAAAAGAAGGACAGATTGCCGCCCCCGGTCACGGTATCCGTATAGGCCACCTTGCGCAGGCGACGCACCTCGCGCCGGGCCGACCAGACCCAGACAAGAAACATCAGCCCCACGGCCAGCAGCAAAACTCCGTAATAATGTTCCAGCAGATAGGTCAGCAGCGGCAGGCCGTCCAGCGGGGCCACTTCCAGCAGAAGGGACTCCACCTCGGCCGTGGAAAAGCCCGCGATGGCCTTGCCGAACACAGAACGCACCGCCGGGGACAGATGCTGCCCGAAGCCCAGCGCCATAGGGTACAGCGCCTGCGTGCTCTGGTAACGGAACTTGCCGCTCTTGCTCTTGCTGTGCGGCACGCCGGGATAAAAGGGGATGAAAGCGTCGATCTTGCCCAGTTCCAGGGCGGCCAGACATTCGTGGATGGTGGAAAAGACCTGAATCTTATCCTGCGGATAAATAAAGCTGTAGGCCTCGCGCACGCTGTTCATTTCGGGGATGATGCCCACGCGCAGGCCGGAGCCGGGTTCGACGGGCTTCTTGACCGCCAGCTCAATCAGCGGGCTGTAATACGGCAGGCCGGTGTCAACGCCGAACTTTTCGCGGAACTTGCGGCCGGGGAACACATTGGTGACGATATCCGCCTTGCCTTCGCGCAGCAGCGCCAGCGAGGCGTTATAATCGGACGCGGGGATAATCTCCAGCCTGACGCCCATACTTTCCGCAAGACGCTCCACAAAGCGCAGCAGGAAATAATCATAGCGCCGCCGCGTCGTGGATTCCTCGTACTGGCTGAGGGCCACGCGCAGCGTCGGCTTGCTGGCAAGCCAATCCTCCTCCGCATGATCCAGCGCCATGTTCAAATTCTTGCAGATATCTACATATTGATTGGCAAAATTGGCAACGGTATGCTGCGGACTGAGAATCAGAAGATTCCGCAGCATGGAATTGATGCGCGGCATAAAGCGCGTATCGCCCAGCGCCGACACAAAATAGAAAGGGCGCATGTCGAACACGCCGACAACCTTTCCCTCGCCGAACAGGCTCCCGTCCACATAGGCGTCGATCTTACCGGTGCGGAAATCCTGCCGCAGCTTCTCCACATCCCGATAAAGTACCGGCGTATAGGAGAAGCCGTACATTTTCGCCTGCTGTTCAAAAAACTTCAGATTAGACGACTGCTCAAAAAAGCCGATGCGCAGGCCGTTGAATTCCGCAAAGTCCATATAGTGCACAGGACTGTTCTGCGGCACGCGCAGGGTCATCGCGTACATGCCCGCCCGAATGGAAGAAAACTGAAACTGGCGGGCGCGCTCGGATGTCCAGGCGACCCCGCAGGCAAGATCAATCCTGCCCTTTGCAAAGTCTTCCTCCAGCGAATCCAGCGTGACGGACACCCATTCCACCTTCCAGCCCGCCAGCTGCCCCATGCTCTCGAAAAGCGCGGGCATATAGCCCCGCAGCGCATTGTCCCGACTATGGAAAAAGCCGTAGGCTTCCAGCAGGCCGATCCGCACCGGCTGCGGCTTTCTGGTCAGATGAGTGGACATCGGCGGGAAAAAAGGCAATCCCCCCGACGAAAACATCTGCGCTCTGGCAGGCTGCGGCGACATGCCGTATAGCGCGCAGCACCAGATGCAACAGATCAGCACAGAAACTGCAAATCTGCCCATGAAATTCCCCCCCACGCCGCGCTTGCAGCAACAGCGTTAAACCAGCATGCCAGACTTATCGGCTCAGGTCGAGGGGAGAATAATGTTAATTTACTAAAAATTAAGAAATTTCTTCAGAAGAGAACAAAAAGCCTACCTCCCGGCCATTTCACCCCTGTTTCGGGGCTCTTTTCGCCCGCTCTGCCCCAGCACCGACAAGGCAATGCCGCCCAAAATCAGCGCCGCGCACAGCACAAAACGCATGGTGATGGCCTCGCCCAGCGTCGCCAGCGCCAGCAGCGCCGTAATCACCGGCACGCTCAGCTGGATAATGGACGCGTTCACCAGCGAATAGCGCGGCACAATCATATACCAGATCACATAGCCGCAGGCCGACGCGCCCGCCCCCGCGCAGACTGCCCAGGCCACCGCCACAGGATGCGCCGCCTCCGACGACAGCCCCGCCAGACCAGCCAGCGCCGCCAGCGGCGCGCACCGCCAGAAATTGCCCGCCGTCGCCTCCACCGCGTCTGTCGCCGCCCGGCCGCAAATGCTGTACGCGCTCCACGCCAGCCCCACGCCTATCATGAACACCGCGCCCGTCAGCGGCGGCGCCGTCAGCCCCGGCAGCAGCAGCGCTACCAGACCGGCCAGCGCCACGCCAAGGCACAGCGTCTGCCGCCTCCCCGGTCGAACCCCGTGGCGCACGCCCCAGCCCACCATGCCGAACTGCACCGTGGCGTTGATGATCAGCGTCCCCGCCGCCGTGGGCATATCCACATAGCCCCACGAAAAAAACGCCATGTAGGCAAACAGCGACAACGCCCCCGGCCACGTCCCCTGCGACCAGATCCGACGCCACCAGCCCGCGTCCGTCGAGTGCTGACGCACATGCCACCAGCCCAGCAGGCACAAAGCCGCCGCCGCCGACAAGCCGCGCACCGCCGTGTACTGCCCCGGATCCATCCCGTATTCCACCAGCGCCGCGCGACAAAACACGGAGTTCGACGCAAACAACGTCATGCACAACAACGTCAACCCAAATAACCGCATGTCTCGCCTGTCTTTCTTGCAACTGTTCTACGGAACTGGGGGAAGGGAACCCCTTTCGCTAGCGCGCAAAGGGGTTCCCTTCCCCCAGACCCCCATCCTTCCCCAAACGCGCTTTATCAGGGAGGATGAACTTTTCGGTGGCATCGCCGCCGCGCAACGCTCGCCGTCCCCTCCCCGTTTCCGTCAAGGCAAAAAGGGGGACTTTCGTGATGCTCTTCCGTCCTGCGCACGCCGCACGCCACCATGCCCCTACTCCGCAGGGGCTACGGGGATGGAACTGGGGGAAGGGAACCCCTTTCGCTAGCGCGAGAGGGGGTTCCCCTTCCCCCAGACCCCCTACCCCTCCCCCAGCGCACTTTATTGGGGAGGATGAACTTTTTGGTGGCATCGTCGCCGCGCAACGCTCGCCGTCCCCTCCCCTTTTCCGTCAAGGCAAAAAGGGGGACTTTCGCTGACGCTCTTTCGTCCTGCGCACGCCGCACGTTTTCCCCCGCACTGCCGGGGGACGGGCAGACAGCGGCGAAACGGACGCGCTACCGCACGGGAGATTCTCCAGAAAAGCGCGTTTTGGGGAGGGGTGGGGGAACTTGAGGGGGAGGGGGCCCCTCCCCCTCAAAAACAAAACCGCAACTTACTTATTACTTAGCCGCGGCTTCGCAGTCTTCGAGGGTTCCCTTGCCGAGGAGGCGAAGAAGCGTGCGGTGGCGCTCTTCGGCAAGATTACGGCCTTCGGCCTTGGCGCGACGAATCTCGGCGGCGTAAAGTTCCAGCGTCGCGTCGGAAAGCGTTTCAAGCTCGCAACGCAGGTAACGGCGGAAGAAATTCTCGCCATTGCGCTTGATAACATGCGGGAAACGAGCGGCGGCTTCTTCAAGAAACGCGGTTTCCGCGTCGGCGATCTCATCCAGCAGGGGGCTGTTGGAGAGCGGCGGCAGGCGATCATCCATGCGCGCATACTTTTCGATCATGAAATTGCGGCCGGTTTCAGCGGCAAGACGCAGATCGTGGAGATAGGAAACAAGCGTGGCGTCGTCGTGGATGCAATGCGTCATGCGGCGCATGGTGCGAAATGCGTCGGGGTGCATCTGACACTGGGCCACGCCGCCCTCGTTGGGCGTTGCCAAAAACATGACCAGTTCCCGTTCAATAATTTCATGCAACAAGCCTTCGCGGGAAGATGCGGCTTCCTGAGTCATGGCGGTTCTCCTGCTCCAAGGGAGCGATAGCGTCGCGCATGCAGGGGGGAAAGGCAGCGCGAAACGATGTTGAGGGGCAAGCGGGACACGCAATGCGGGCATGCTCCAGAGAGTTGGCTTTACTGTAGCAGCAAAAGCGACCCGTGCGCAAGCCAGCGCCGTTGTTGCGGACCTGCAACCTGATGTTTCAATAAAGAAACATCAGGTTGCCAGAATGGAAAAACACTAGAGCGTTTCGCCTTTTTTCAAAGGCAAAACGCTCTAATAAAACGCGCTGGGGAAGGGATGGGGGCTCTGGGGAGGATTACGGGAACGCATTCCCGCAGGGAAGACCAAGGTCTTTCACACCGGGAACAGCAACACAAAACAACATTTCATGATTCCGGGGGACGGTTGCCTGACGGAAAGCGACGGCGTTCCCTGCCGCCAATCCTCCCGAATAAAACGCGCTGGGGAAAGGATGGGGGGTCTGGGGGGAAGGGCCCAGTCTTTTCGCAGCGAAGCGAGAAAAGACGTTCTCGCAGTCCTCTCGCGTTAGCAGCGACCGGATGGCGGCCGCAGGCCGTGCCCGTTGCGACGAAGGAAGCTACGGGCATCGACAGCAGAGATGAGGGGTTTCCCTTCCCCCCAGAAAAAAACGCTTATCCTTTCAAAAGATCGCGGCGGCGGAGTTCTTCGTTCTGCACATGCTGGAGGATATGCGGCCCGTGGGCCCAGAGCCAGGGGTCATCCAGCGGGGAATAGCCGCGTTGTTGCAGGATGCGGGCGACCTGTGCGCAGAAGGCTTCCACGGGTTCGGCCACGTCGGCATCTTCGGGGCCGCGCAGGGGGTGTGCGGCCAGGCTGGTCAGCAGCGCGGCGACTTCCGCGCCCAGCACGGGCAGATCCGCCGCCAGCCGCACGGCCCATTTGTAGAAGGGCATGTAGCGGCGATTGAGCAGATAGACCATTGAGAGGGCGGCTTCTCCGAAACGGGCGGCGGCCAGCATGGCTGCTCCGGCTTCGCCGCGTGCGAGACAACGGGGCAGATTGTACTGCCCGGCCTGCGCCATGCGCATGCAGCAGGAGGCGAGCTTCTGCAAGTGGACATCCTGCGGGTAGTAGTCCAGCAGGAGGGCGCGTCGCCGCGAGAACTCGCCGAGGGCATCAACAAAGACAGCGCCGTTGGTACAGGCTGCCAGATTGTATTCGGGTATGGCGAGCCAGTCCTGCCAGGTGGCGGGCATGGCTTCCGTACCGAGAAAGAAGCCGTAGAACTTCTCAATGGACAGGGGACCGACGCGCCCCATACGCCGGGTCTTGTCCATGCGGGAGGGGAAGCCTTCAAAGGTGGCGGGCAGGGCCGCGAACGCCTCCTCGATGCGCGACAGGGCCGCCACGCCCACAGAACGCGGCACCCAGAGACAGAAGGCCGGGCCCCAGTCGTGATCGCGGGAAATCTCGTCGTCGCAGCCGAAGCACTCCGAGCCTTCGCCCACCAGCCCCGCGGCCGCCTGCGCCATGACATCGGGAATACGCTCCTGCAACAACGGAGCGCAGGCATCGTAATAGGCCCGCGCCAGCTCCAGTCCTTTCATAAGGGAATCCTTGAACACAGGGTTGCGCGACGACCGCCCCTTTCAGCAGAAGAACGGAACGCCGCGAAAGAAACAAAAGAACTGAGCCTATGTTAAAACCGACTTCCCGCTTCGGCAAGGCGGATCGTGCGTCGGCTGCCGCCGCCTCCAGATAACGCCCCTTCTCCGCGCCTCCGGGAGACGGGCACTGTTGCGCCGACGTCGGCAGTCCCGCGCCGCCGGGGGACGGGCGCACGGGAGACGGCGGCCGCATCTCTCCTGACGCCGAACGACCTGAAAAGCGCGTTTTGGGGAAGGGAGGGGGAGTTTGAGGGGGAGGGAAACCCCTTTTCTCGCGCCAGCGAAAAGGGGTTTCCCTCCCCCTCAAAAAACCTTCTTCCCCCTTTTTCCCAAAAGAAAAGGGCCGCTTTCCCGATGAAAGCGGCCCTGCGGACAAACGGCGGCGCGAGAGGGGAGGAATATCCCGCGCCGCCCCGCCGGATTTCCTGAACGGCGGGCTCTGCGCGGGCCCGCCGTTTTTCGTCATAGTTCCGTCCTAGTCGGCGTTGACCACGCCCACGGACTGCAAGCGCACATCCGCGGGGATTTCCGCCTGCGAGATGACCGGCACGGTCGGCAGGAAGCGGGTCAGCAACTGGGCCAGATGGGGGCGAACCATGGGGCTGGTGAGGACGACGGGCTGGCCGTCGGTCATCACGGCGTTTTCCACGGCGCTGTTGATGTTCTGAATGAGGCGCTGCGCGGCGGCGGGGTTAAGCGAGAGGAAGGTCGCGCCGTTTTCGCTCTGGCGCAGGCCCTCCTGCACCATCTTTTCCGCCGCGGGGCCGAGGGTCAGCACCGGCAGAGCGCTCTGGCTGTCCAGATAGGGCCGCACGATGGAGCGCGACAGCTTTTCCCGGACAAATTCCGACAGCATGTCGGGGTTCTTGATGTTGGAGCCGTAGTCGCCGAGGGTTTCCACGATGGTGAGCATGTCGCGGATGCTGACGTTTTCGCGCACCAGATTCTGGAGAACCTTCTGAACGATGCCGAGGGACACCACGCCGGGCACCAGGTCTTCCACAGCCTTGGGAGCCGTGCGGGCCAGGGTATCGAGCAGGCCCTGCACCGCCTGACGGTCGAGGAATTCGGAAAGGTGACGCTTGAACACTTCCGTCAGGTGGGTAGCGATAACCGTCGCCGGGTCGACCACCGTGTAACCGGCCATCATGGCTTCTTCGCGCTGGGCGTCGGGGATCCAGAGGGCGGGCAGGTTGAACGCGGGTTCGCGGGTTTCGATACCCTTGATCTGGGTCGTCACGTTGCCGGGGTCCATAGCCAGGAAGTGATCCACCAGGATTTCGGCGGAGGCAACCTGGTTGCCCTTAATCAGCAGGGCATACTGGCCGGGCTTGAGCTGAAGGTTATCACGCAGGTGCAGCGACGGAATAATGACACCCATATCCAGAGCAAACTGCCGGCGAATGGAGCGGATACGCGCCAGAATATTGCCGCTCTGCTCTTCGTCCACCAGAGGAATCAGACCGTAGCCAACTTCGAGTTCCAGCATATCCAGGGGCAGCAGGGCCTGCACTTCTTCGGGCGTATCCGCCGTGGGGCTGGCGCGCTTGCCGCTCTTGCCGCTCTTGCCGGACGCGCCGCCCTTGGCGTCTTCGCCTTCCGCGGCGTTGTTGTCGTCCGCGAAGCGCGAGGCGATGAAGATGGCGCAGGAGAGAACCAGGAAGGGAATGGTCGGCAGACCGGGCACCAGAGCGAAGACCAGCAGCACGATGGAAACCAGCTTGAGCGCGCGGCTGTTCAGCGTCAGCTGCGCCATGAATTCTTCGCCCATCTTGGCTTCCGAGGCCGCGCGCGACACCAGAAGACCCGTGCCAGTGGAAACGATAATCGAAGGAATGGTGGACACCAGACCATCACCGATGGTCAGGAGGGAGTAGGTCGTCAGAGCCGTGTTCCAGTCCATGTCCTTCAGGACGACGCCGATGATGATGCCGCCCACCAGGTTCACGATGGTGATGAACATGCCAGCGTTCACGTCCCCGGACACGAACTTGCACGCACCGTCCATAGCGCCATAGAAGTCAGCTTCCTTACGCAGGGCCTGCCGGCGTTCGTTGGCTTCTTCTTCGCCGATGAGGCCGGCGTTCAGGTCGGCTTCAATGGCCATCTGCTTACCGGGCATGGCGTCCAGGGTGAAGCGGGCCGCCACTTCAGCGATGCGCGACGTACCGGCGGTGATAACCACCTTGTTCAGAATAAACAGAATCAAAAATATGACGGCGCCGACAACGTAACTGCCGCCCACAACGAATTCGCCGAAAGCCCGGATGACCGTACCGGCGGCTTCCACGCCCTGATCGCCGTTCAACAGAATCAGACGGGTGGACGCCACGTTCAGCGCCAGGCGAAGCAATGTCGTAACCAGCAGCAACGACGGGAAAATTGTGAACTCCAGCGGCGAATTCATGAACATCGTGGTGATGAGCACCAGCAGCGAAATGGAGATGCTCACGCACAACATGATATCCAGAAAGAACGTCGGCAGAGGCACCAACATCACAAACAAAATAACGACAACGCCCGCGGCGAGCATGACTTCGCCCTGCCGCGAGAATTTGCCGTAGTCCAACTTCGGAAGCGATACCGTCGCCATATTGACACCTCTCCTCGTCTCGCCGTGCTGCGATATTTCTTTAATTCCCTGAAATACCTTTTCTTCCTTGCCGGGACACCACTCGTCGCCGGGCAGGCACGGCCTTTTTCTCCCCCTTATCTTTCAATTTTCGTACCAACGCGACGACGGCGTGGTAACGCTATTCGTAAGTTGTTTTGGGGGAAGGG
>CALVHG010000101.1 GCA_944327285.1 uncultured Desulfovibrio sp.
TCACTTTGGGCCGGGCGGCGCTGTGCTGCCGCCTTCGCGTTTCACCTTTTTCAAAGTTGAAACGCTCTAGCATAATGAAAGCGCGTCGGAAAGATGTGGGGGAGGGCCATGCCCCGTTGCCCACGCTGGTTGCGCGACAGAATCTAGCCCGCCTTGCGGGTCACGACATCGGGATTCAGCACCTTGATGTCGGCATTCTTGAACAAATCGCGCATGAAAATAGAGAAGATAGCCTGAGCGCGCTGACCGGTGGCGATCTGCTGCATGATGTTCTGCATGCTGCTCCATTCGGCGGCGTCGGGCTGCTCGATGGCCTCCACGCGGCAGAGCAGGGCTCCCTGCCCCTGCGCCGTGCTGTCGGCGGCAACGGGCGCAATCCACTGACCGACTTCCGCGGCAAAGACGGCGTCGCTGACGGCGGCGGAAGGCGCGTAACCGGGAAGAGCGCCGCCGCGATCCATGGTCCCCTTGGTCAGAGCCGCGCCCTGCGCGTTCTTTTCCAGCTCCTTGCGTTGCGTTGCGGCCTTGTCCAGAACAGCCTGAAGCGCGGCCTCCTTGCGGAGCGTCTTTGCCAGCTCGTCGCGCACGGCGGCCAGTTCCGGCGTATGCGCTTCCTCAACCCCGGCGACGCGGCAGATAAGGTAGGTGTCTCCGGCGGAAAGGGGAGTATCCAGCGGCATATTGGCCGCAAGCTTCATGAGCGGCGCCGCTGCGGCGGCATCCACGCCCAGAGCCTCGGCCAGGGCCGCCTGGGGCAGCAGGTCCGTCTTTTCGGCCTTAAGGTTGAAGTTTGCGGCGGCCTTGTCCAGCGGCGTGCCGAGAATGGCGGCTTCCAGCAGGCCGTCCAGCGCCTCGTTCAGACGCGCGGCGCCGCGTTCTTTGGCGATGTCGGCGCGGATTTCATCCTTGACGGAATCCAGCGGAGCGCGGCCGGCAGCCTTGCGATCCTCCACCTTGATGAGATGCAGGCCGAACTGGCTGCGCACCACATCGGAGATCTTGCCCGGTTCCAGCGCAAAGGCGGCGTCGGCAAAGGGCTTGACGAGCTTGTCGCGCTCCACCCAGCCAAGTTCGCCGCCGCGGCCCGCGGCCTGCGGACCGTTGTGGGCGTCGGCAACGGCGGCAAAGCTCTTGCCGCTGTCCAGTTCCTTGCGGATCGCCGCCATGGCCGCCTCGGCCTTTTTGACTTCGGCCTCGTCGGCATCGGGAGCCAGAGGCACAAGGATATGCGCCGCCTTGACCTGTTCGGGAGAGACAAAGCTGCGGGGATGCTCGTCATACCAGCGGCGGATATCGTCGTCGCTGATGCTGGCGGCGGGAACCAGTTTCTCCGGGGAAACCCGCACGAATTCAACAGCCGCCTTGCGCGGAATGGCCAGGCTCTGCTTGCGTGCTTCGTAGGCCTCCTTGATGGCCTCTTCCGAAGGCGCGGCAACCGTGGCCGTGGAGGCGGGCAGGAACAGGCAGCTTACCTGGCGCTTCTGGCGCAGATAATCGTAATGCCGTTTTGCGGCGGCAGGATCCGTCCAGGCCGCGTCCTGAAGAATGCTCAGGATCTTGTCCCGCCGGATCTGATTGGCAAGGCTCCGCTCAAATTCCGCCATGCCCATGCGCTGGCTGCTCAGGACTTTTTCATAAATGGCGGGATCGAAACGTCCCTGCTCGTTCTGGAAGGCGGGAATGCCTTCCACTTCCCGGCGCATTTCCAGCGGCGTCGCGCCCAGGCCCAGGCGCGTTGCCGTCTGTTGCAGCAGAATCTGCTGAATCAGATCCCGAAGCACGCTTTCGCCAAGCCCGGAAGCAACAAGCTGCTCGCGCGTCATGGCGGGATTGCGGGTTATGGCTTCGGATTCCGCTTGCTGGTAAGCGCGTTCAAAGTCATTGATGGTAATGGGTTCGCCGTTGACCGTAGCAACGACATTGCCGGATCTGTGATCCGTAAAACTGCCCACACCCCAGCCGATGAAGACCAGAATGATCAGGCCGAAGATACATTTGACGCCGAATGACTGGGCGTTGGAACGAAAATAATCGAGCATGCCTTCTCCGGAAAAATCGGATTTTGCTTGCGGCAAGAGTCCGCAAGAAAGCGCATCATATGCGGGATTCCCCGCAAACTCAAGATTGCCGTCTGTTCGCCTGCCTCATGCCCAGCAGGGCGCGCCAGCGGGGCAGCGCGGGGTCCAGACGCAGAAAGCCCGTCTGGAGTTCGGGAGTCGCGGGCGCCCCGCCGCTAAGAGCGCGGCGGACGTCTTCCAGCGAACCGGTGCGGACAAGCCCCGGAACGTTTTGCAGAGGGCAGAGGTCAAAGTCGCCGCTGGGCTGCATGACCATGAGCGGCAGACCGCGCAGAGCGGCTTCGAGGGCGACCGTTGTGGAGTTGGACGCCCAGACGATGGTTCCGGGAAGAAGCTGCGCCGCAATGGGGCCGTCGGCAAAGATCAGGCGTTGCGCGGCGTCGCCAAGCAGCTTGCGCAGCAGGTCTTCCACAGGCAGATAGGGATGCGGCTTGACGATGATTTCAAGGTTGTCCAGCAGCCCCTCTTGCAGACTGCGCGCCAGAAGTTCCGCATGGGCGCGGGTTTCGTCGGCAAAGAAGCTGGTTACCGCCAGCAGCCGGGGATGCGCAGCCGGCTGGTTTCCGGCTGGCGTCTGTTGCAGGTACTGATAGCGCAGGGCTTCAATTTCGCCCAGCCGCTCAAGAGGCACGCCCGCGTCCTGCCATTGGGAAAGAGCGCTTTGTCCGTTGGCAAGGATACGATCCGGCTGAAAGGCGCGCGTCGTCTGCGTTTCAAAGGTTCGCGGATCGTCAAAATAGCGGAAGTCCGTGGGGCGGATGGTGGAGTGCTGCGCGCCATACACGGGGCCGCAGTCAGGAAGCGTATGCGCGGCATGCGTGAGCATGCGTTCCCACGGGCAGTTTTCCAGCGGAAAGGTATACCAGCGCTGCGGTCCGACGCGGCGAATATAGTTGGCGATGCCGCGCAGCTGGAGGCAGCGTTCAAGGCCGCGCCAGCCCTCGAAACTTTCTTGCCAGTCCGCGGCCATGTATTCCCAGAAAATCATGTCCGAGCCCTGGAAACGAAACGTTCCGCGCAGCGCCTCTTCCAGCTTGCGGGCGGCTTGCGCTATGCGTCGATGCCGCTTCCACGCGGCGAACAGATCGCCGGGCGCAAGGAATTCCTCCACATAATCGAAGGAGACGCCGTCCTTGCCCGAAGCCCGGAAGGCGTCGCGCCAGCGCAGGCACTGGTCGAGATCTCCCTGGGGCGAGGGAAAGCGGATAAAGAGCCAGCGGACGCCCGGAGCTCCCTCTTCTGCCAGCATGTCGTGCAGGTTTTCCCAGTAGCGGGAACGGAAACGCCCCTTTTCCGCCAGCGGGATGTCGATATTGGGGAAGTAGGTCGCAATGACGCCGGTATCGCCCTTGCCGCGCGGCACGCCGCTGATTTCGCTCAACGGCGCGTCGCCAATAAAGGGGAGACGTCGGCGCACGGTCCACCACCAGTGCCCGAAACGCAGCAGGCTGCGCAGCAGCGGCGGGCAGGCGTCGTACAGGCGGCGCTTCAGCGAAGCGGGCGCGTTGGGGCAGCTGCCTTCGCAGGAAAACTGGCGTCCGCTGATGCGGCAGAACTGTTCCAGGGTGCGTCGCAGCAGTGTGTCGCCGCCGACAAGATGCAGCTCGTGAACGTTCTGTTCCGCAAGCCAGAGTTCCAGAACCCTCAGCTTGTAGACAGGGTAAAGGCTGGGCGTCATCTTCGGATGGCGCTCATACAGCAGGGAGCACCACCATTGCGACAGTGATTCGCCGCATTGAAGCCAGCTTTCCACAGTTTGGCCGCTGACGCTGATAAAAGCCATGTCGTAGGCCCAGCGGGCATGCTCCGTGCGGATTTGCAGGAGTTTTTTCTGAAGAATAGCGGGGATGGAAAAATGGTCTGCAGGGGTATCCCACAGTTCCCAGTGGAGGATGGTGCCGTCGGCAGGGTAGCTTTCCGCTGTTGTTGCGTAAATATAAATCTTTTCCATTGTGCTGAGTAGGGCGTGTTTCATATGAAACACGCCCGGTAATTTGGGTTATCTGATGTTTGCTTTTTTGAGCGCGGCAGCGATGCTTTCCGTATAGGGCTGGCGCAAGACTCCTTGCTCCGTGATGATGCCCGTAATGAGGTGCGCCGGAGTGACATCAAAGGCGAAGTTGTAGGCGGGAACGTCTTCGGGACAAATTCGCAGATTGTTCAGAGTGGCGACTTCCTCGTAGGGACGCTCTTCAATGGGAATGCCTGCGCCGGTCGGTGTCGCGGGATCAATGGTTGAAAGCGGGGCGGCAATATAGAACGGAATGCCGAAATGCTGCGCCAGAATCGCCACGCCAAAGGTCCCGATCTTATTTGCGCTGTCGCCGTTGGCGGCAATGCGATCCGCGCCGACCACCACGCAATCCACCATCCCTTTCTGCATGAGCAGTGCGCAGGCATTGTCGCAGGCAACGGTGACGTCAATGCCGTCTTCTTTCAGTTCCCAGGCAGTCAGGCGCGCGCCCTGCAGAAAGGGGCGCGTTTCGTCGGCAATGACGCGGACTTTTTTGCCCTGTTCCCGTGCGGCTCGAATAACGCCCAACGCCGTCCCGTAGCCGGCCGTAGCCAGCGCCCCCGCATTGCAATGCGTGAGCACGGTGCTGTTGTCGGGGATGCAGTCCGCGCCGGCGCGGCCAAGAGCTTTGCAGATGGCTATATCTTCCTGATGGATGGTGCGGGCTTCTTTTTCCAGTCGGGGGAGCAGTTCCGCTGCCGAGCCCTGGAATGCCTGCGCCACGGCGCGCATCCGTTCCACGGCCCAGCGCAGATTCACGGCCGTGGGGCGGGCCTGAGCAATGCGATCCAGCTCCGCGTTGAAGGCCGTGCGCCAGTCGGTTTCGTCCTTCCGGGTCAGAATATCCTGGAGCGCCAGAACGCAGCCCCAGGCGGCGGTCACGCCGATGGCGGGCGCGCCGCGGACGACCATGGTCTTCAGCGCTGAGATGATGTCGCCCACAGTGCGGCAGGCGACATGGCTTTCCCGATTGGGCAGGAGTCGTTGATCCAGAAGAAGCAGGGCATGTTCGGCAATGTCAAATTGAATATGATCTTCCATGATTGAGCGAACGGTTGAAGTGTTGCGATTGTGAAAAAAAGAATCCGTAACGCGCAGCTTACGGCAAGGCTGAAGATTTGCAAAGTTTTCTTTACAAGGGGCCGCGCGACTGGCAATCTGAAATTCTCCCTTCCTTGTATCTTCAGGAGATGTCGCTATGGAAGAGTTTTCCCGTATCCAACGCCTTCCCCCCTATGTCTTCGCCGTCGTTGGCGAGCTGAAAATGCGTCTGCGTCGGCAGAATATCGACGTGGTGGACTTCAGCATGGGCAATCCCGACATTCCCACGCCGCCTCAGATCGTGGACAAACTCGTGGAAGCCTCTCAGAAGCCCGTCAACCACCGCTATTCCCTGTCCCGCGGCATTCCCCATTTGCGCGAAGCCGTGTGCCGCCGGTATGAGCGCCTTTACGGCGTGTCGCTGGACCCCGAAAGCGAAGCCATCGTCACCATGGGGTCCAAGGAAGGTCTGGCGCATCTTTCTCTTGCCATGCTTTCCCCCGGCGACGTGGTGCTGGCGCCCGATCCGACGTATCCCATTCATAAGTACGCGCCCATCATTGCGGGCGCCGATGTCCGCAGCGTGCCCATCGGCCCCGGTCGCGATTTCTTCGAGGATCTGACGGCCGCCACGCGCGAGGCCTGGCCCCGCCCGAAGGTGCTGTTCCTCTGCTATCCCCACAATCCCACCACCGAAGTCACCACGCTGGAGTTCTTTGAAAAGGTCGTTGACTTCGCCAAGGACAACAACCTGTGGGTCATCCACGATCTGGCCTATGCCGATCTGGTCTTTGACGGCTACAAGGCTCCGAGCTTCCTGCAGGCCAAGGGCGCCAAGGATGTGGGGGTGGAATTCTACACGCTCTCCAAGAGTTATTCCATGCCGGGCTGGCGCGTGGGCTTCTGCCTCGGCAACAAGCAGCTTGTGCATTCGCTGGCCCGCATCAAGAGCTATCTGGACTACGGCATTTTCCAGCCCATCCAGATTGCGGCGACTGTGGCCCTGAAGGGGCCCGACGACGATGTGCAGCGCATTTGCGATATCTACAAGCAGCGCCGCGACTGGCTCATCGAGGGGCTTGGCCGCATCGGCTGGAATGTGCCCAGCCCCAAGGCGACCATGTTTGTCTGGGCGCAGATCCCGGAAGAGTTCCGCAAGATGGGCTCCGTGGAGTTCTCCAAGTGGCTTTTGCAGGAAGCCCAGGTTGCCGTGTCGCCGGGTCTCGGTTTCGGCGCTTACGGCGACGATCACGTCCGTTTTGCCCTCATTGAAAATGACCATCGTACACGGCAGGCCATCCGCAACATGCGCCGCCTGTTTACCGGAAACAGCGATCCTCATGATGACGACGAAAACGAATAAACCCCTGTATATTGCTCTGGCCGGTTTTGGAACTGTGGGCGGCGGTCTTGCCCGTCTGCTTACGGAAAACGCGGATCTTGTCCGCCGTCGCGCCGGGCGCGACATTATTGTGAAAAAGGTGCTCGTGCGCAATTTGAGCAAGGGGCGCTCCGTGCCCCTGCCCGAAACCGCCGAACTGACGGATAAGCCCGAAGCTCTGCTCAATGATCCTGAAATCGACGTGCTGGTGGAGCTGATGGGCGGCATCGAGGCCCCGCGCATGCTCATCAATGCGGCGCTGGACAAGGGCAAGCACATTGTGACGGCTAACAAGGCGCTGCTGGCCGAGGAGGGCGGCGAGCTCTTCCGCAAGGCCGCGGAGAAGAACCGCATTTTGCGCTATGAAGCCAGTGTTGCCGGGGCCATTCCCATTGTGGAAAGCCTGAAGGAGAGTTTTACGGGTAACCGTATCTCTTCGCTGGTGGGCATTCTCAACGGCACGAGTAACTATATCCTGTCGGAAATGACGACCAACGGTCTCGATTTCGACGTTGCGTTGCGGCAGGCTCAGGAACTGGGCTATGCCGAAGCTGATCCCACGCTGGACATTGACGGTCACGACGCCGCCCACAAGCTGACGCTGCTCATCCGGCTGGCTTATGGCGTGCATTATCCGTATACCGCCATGCCCGTGCGCGGCATTCGCGGCCTTTCCGCCATGGATATTCGTTTTGCGCGGGAGTTTGGTTACCGTATCAAGCTCATTGCGCAGGTGCGCGAGCGCAATGAGGACGGCGTTGACCGTCTGGAAGCCGGCGTGTTCCCCGCGCTGGTGCACCATACGCTGCTGCTGGCGCGTGTGGGCGGCGTTTACAATGCCGTGCGCGTGGACGGCAATGCCGCGGGCTCTCTCTTCTTCCACGGACGCGGCGCGGGCGATCTGCCTACCGCCGGGGCGGTGCTGGCAGACCTGGTGGCCGTGGCCAGAGAAGAGTCCCCCAACAATACCGGTTTTGCGGCAACGGAATTGCCGCGAGCCTCTCTTATGTCGCCCGAAGACTGGCGTTCGCGCTATTACGTGCGCCTGATGGTGCGGGATGCGCCGGGCGTGCTGCGGGATGTGGCGGGCTGCATGGCCGACGAGGGCGTCAGCCTGGCGCAGGTCATCCAGAAGAGCGACGAGGGCAAGGGCGTTCCCTTTGTCTTCATGACGCACGAAACAACCGAGCATGCCATGCGCGCGGCCCTGCAGCATACGGTTGATGCGGGCATGCTGCTTGAGCCCGCAGTCTATTTCCGTGTGCTCGGCGGCGAATAGGTCTGCGTTTCTATGGCCGGGGGGAGGTTTGTCTGCCCCCCGGCCATTGTTCTACGTCTGCCATGCCGACATTGAAATACGAGAGGTAGTTTGTGATTGCGCTTTCTATTTCCACGCAGGCACGTTGCGAACTGCGTGACATTACGGCGGAGATTCGCAGTCTTGTTGCGCGCTGGGCTGACGAGCGGCAGCGCCGCGACGGGGCTCTGCTGCTGTTCAGCCCGCATACGACCTGCGGTCTGACCATCAACGAAGGAGCGGACCCCGATGTCCGGCGCGACATGGTCGGTTTTTTCGGAAGGCTCGTTCCTCAGTTTCCCGAAAGGTTCGGCGCGCCCGCCTTTGCGCATGCGGAAGAAAACAGCGACGCCCATATAAAGACGTCGCTTTTCGGACCGCAGCTGCTGCTTCCCGTAAGCGACGGGCGTCTTTGTCTCGGCCGCTGGCAGGCCGTGTACCTGTGCGAGGCCGACGGCCCCCGTCGTCGCACGCTCTGGGCGCAATGGCTGCAAGGCGAGGCTGATGAGTAGTTTTTTAGGCGGGGGGAAGGGAGAGCCCCTTTTGGAAAAGGGGCTCTCCCTTCCCCCCGGACCCCCCATCCCTCTCCCGAAAACTTTTTTTCTGAACAACGGGCGTTACGGCAGCCCGGCCGCCTTGCGACAGAAGAACGTCCCCCGGCAATGCGCAGTTGCGTTACCGGGGTTTCGCGTAATTTTTTCCTGTCGTTATGAGTTCTGGTTCCGACGAAGACGAGTATGATTGTGCATCTGGACATGGATGCGTTTTTTGCATCGGTGGAGCAGCTGGACGATCCGTCGTTGCGCGGCAGGCCTGTCATTGTGGGCGGCAGCAGCGAACGGGGCGTGGTTTCCACGGCTTCCTATGAGGCGCGGCGTTTCGGCGTGCATTCGGCCATGCCTATTGCCATGGCACGCAAGCTCTGTCCGCACGGCGTCTTTCTGCCGGGGCGGCGGGAGCGTTACGTAGAGCTCTCCCGCAGGGTCATGCATGTTCTGAATACGTTTTCGCCGCTGGTGGAGCAGGCGAGCATTGACGAAGCCTATTTGGATATCGCCGGAACGGAACGTCTTTTTGGCGATGTGAACCGGCTGGTGTCGCGACTCAAGGCGGATGTGCGCAAGGCCACCGGCGGCCTGACCTGTTCCGTCGGCGTCGCTCCCGTTAAGTTTCTTGCCAAGATTTGTTCCGACATCAACAAGCCGGACGGCGTCTATATTTTACGTCCGGAAGCTCTGGACGGCTTTTTGTGCGCCTTGCCGGTGCGCAAGCTGCCGGGCGTCGGCAAGCGTATGGCTGAAAAGCTGGGCGATCTGGGCATTGTCCGGGTGGAGCAGCTGCGTCGTATGAGCAAGGAAAGTCTGCAAGCCCATTTCGGCAAGTGGGGGCTGGAGCTGCACGAACGGGCTTTCGGGCGGGATGCCCGGCAGGTGACGCCGGAGCATGAGGCCAAGAGCGAAAGCTCGGAAACGACGTTTGCGCGCGATACCCGCGACAGACGCTTTCTGGAGCGGGCGCTTCTGGCGCATGCCGAGCGGGTGGGGGCCTCGCTGCGGGCGCAGGGCATCAAAGGGCGCACGGTGACGCTCAAGATCAAGTTTGCCGATTTTCAGCAGATTACCCGTTCGCAAACGTTGCCGCAGCCCATAGCGTCTACGCAGACGCTGTTTGACGTCGGTTGCCGTCTGTTGCGCGCAGAGGTGTTGCCGCAGCCTGTCCGGCTGATAGGTCTGGGGCTTTCGGGCTTTGACGATGCTCCCGCGCAGCTGGCGTTGCCCGGCGTGTTTCATGGCGCGGGAGAACAGGACCCGGCAGAAGAGGAACGTCGGCAACGTCTTGATGCCGCGCTGGATGCCGTACGCGCTCGTTTTGGCAAGACGGCGGTTCAGAGAGGGCGCTTGTTTGCCGGAAAGAAATAGCTGCCGGTGCGCGGGCGGATGATACCGCAAAAAATGACTTTTCTGCTCGCTGACAGCCTTCCGGCATAAAAGTTTTTTCTCATAGCCGGAGAATGCGCAATGCGGCTTCTCCTGGGCATTTCCTGGCGGCGTATTCTTATGCGGCAAGACAGCTCTTTTACAAGAGGGGAGAACAGCAAAGGTGTTTTTTATGTTGACGCAGCATAGCGCGTTTTATCTTTGATAAAGGCAGAACGCGAGGCGGCGGATAGGACCGTCCGGCCTGAATTGAGCGGAAAAACTGCATTTTTCGCAAAACGACAGGCCCTATGGTTGGAAACGCACAGCGTTTCAAGGTGAAAATGCTTTAGAAAAGCGCACTAGAGCGTTTCAACTTTGAAAAAGGTGAAACGCGAGGCGGCGGCACAGCGCCGCCCGGCCCAAAGTGAGCGGAAA
>CALVHG010000102.1 GCA_944327285.1 uncultured Desulfovibrio sp.
ACGCCGGTGCCCCCCGTTCGTCAAGCTTTTTGTGGAAAGTTTTTTGTTTTTTCTGATTGAGGGGGGAGGGGGAACCCTTGCTCTGCTGTCGATGCCCGTAGCTTCCTTCGTCGCAACGGGCACGGCCTGCGGCCGCCCGTCGGGTCGCTGGCTAGCGCACAAAGGGTTCCCCTCCCCCAACTCAAAAACTAACGCCAAACCGGCAGCTCTCGATCTTCAAACGCACATTTGCCATAGTTTGCAGAGGCACATGTAAGTATGGAGGGAACACATGGCACGGTACACTCTGGTATCCCTTATTGCCGGTCTGATCATGCCCGTTCTGGCTGGTGCGGCTGGTTTCCTGGGAATTTTGCTGGGGGACAGATTCAGCTGGTGGTCTCTGAAGGGGGGAGGGCTTGCTGCGTTTTTATTGGCCTGCGGACTGCCGACGCTGTTTTCCCTGCTGGCGAGCTGGCTGCTGATGTCCCGGCGTACGCTCCCCGCCACGCTGAAGGAGCGATATACATCCCTTCTGGTGCTGCCGCCGCTTATCTGGCTGATGGCGTTAAGCTTTTATCCGCCGCTGGTTGACCCGGAACTCTTCAGTCTGGGGCTAGCCCTCCTGCCCGCCGCCGCAGGCTGGTTCCTGTTTGCACTGGGGGCATTCTGGGGAGCCCGTAAACATGCGCCTGCGCGGGAGAGGAGCAACGGACTTATCCGCATGGCGGGATATATCGGGCTGGCGTTCGTTGTTATCGGGGCGAATTTGTACGGCATTGTAAGCAATACGCTGTACGGAGAGCGGGACAATAGCGGGAACGAGATTTTTCTGCCAGCATATTTCCCCTTTGAAAACAAGGGTTTCCTTGCCGACCCCGTACCCCCTCCTTCCCTGCGCATTGCGGCTGACTATCCCCTTATTGACGGGGACATACATTTGCTGCCGCTCTATGGGGCCGTGGTGCAGGCCGTTTATGACATTCGGAGCGGCGAATATCATGCGGAGTTCGATCCCGAAACCGACGACGAGCCCCGCCCCGCTTCGCCCGAACCGCATGTCCGGGATGTTGCAGGCTACGAGGCTTCAACAGAATGCCCCCTTAACTTCCTGATGAATAATGAAATTGATATTGTCTTCGGCGACCTTCCCGCCGCACGGCAATTTGTTGCAGAGGTCACGGACGAAGCGCCGGAGCTGATCCCCATTGCCTGCGACGCCCTTGTCTTTTTTGTTCATAAGGACAATCCCGTCACCAACCTGAGCCTGGAACAGATACGGAATATTTATGCCGGAGAAATTCAATCATGGGAAGAAATCGGCGGCCCGGATACAAAGATTCTTGCCTTTCAAAGCAACGACGCACGCACGCAGCAAGCCCTGACGGACATGGTTATGCGCGACCGGGAAACCATTGAACCTTTGAGAGAAGAGTTCAATTTATATGACTTAAACATCGTTAACCGGCTCGCGGAGTATCGCAACAGGACAAATGCGCTCGGCTATGATTTCCGCTGGCGGGCAAACAGACTGTTCCCTGCCGGGGAAATCCGCTTTCTAAGCATCGACGGCATAGCCCCGACCCCGGAAAATATCCGTAACGGGACGTATCCCCTGATACTGCCTCTTGCCATGGCAACCAGACAGAAGCCACGCAAGGAAGTCGCGGCGCTCAGGGACTGGATTTGCGGGCCCGAAGGACAGGCGCTGATTGATCTGACGGGATTTGTCTCGATCAGAGGAGGGATAGACGAGAAAGAAAAACAATGAACGAAAAAATGCGTGCATGGAGGAATGACGTGACACGTTACGCACTGATATCTCTTGTCGTCGGTCTGATAATGCCGGTCCTGTTGAGCGCGACAGCTATTCTTGCCTTCTTGTTTTTTTCTGGCTTCGCGTTGGCGGAATTCTGGAAAAACTGGGATTTTCTGGCCAAAGCGTCTATTGTGTGTGCGCTTTTTATGCCCTACATCCTGCCGCTGCTGTTTTCCCTGCTGGCGGGCTGGCTGCTGACGTCCCGCCGCACGCTCCCCGCTACGCTGGCGGACAGGTATATTCCTCTATTGCTGCTGCCGCTGCTAATCTCTCTGGTGGTTTTGAGCTTTTATCCGTCGCTGATCTCGCAATGCCTCTACCCGGCACTCCTTGATCCGAGACGCGGCCCCTGGCTGTCCGATATGTTGTTCGCTGCCGCAGGCTGGTTTATGTTTGCTCTGGGGGCCTTCTGGGGAGCCCGGAAAAGCACTCCCACACAAGAAAGAGTGCGCGGCCTTGCCCGCATGGCCGGGTATATCGGCCTGACTCTCGTTATTGTCGTGACGAATATGCACGGCACGCTCAACGAGACCCTGCTCGCCCTGCGGGATGATTTCGGCAAGGAAATACTCCTGCCGTCCTATTTTCCCTGCGAAGGCAAAAATCCGCTCGCCACTCCGGCAACGCCTCCCTCCCTGCGTCTCACGGACAACTATCCCCTCATTAACGGAGACAGAAATCTGCTGCCGCTCTATGGGGCCATAGTTCAGGCCGTCTATGCCATTCGGAGTCCCTACCCCCCGGAAACAGCGGATGAAGTAAGTCAGAGCACCGACGAACTCCATATCCGGGATATTGTGGATTATACCGCCTCCACGGAGCTGGCTCTTGAAGAGCTGACGCTTAACGAAATTGATGTTGCCTTCGGCGATCTGCCCGCCGCGAAGCGCTTTCTTACGGAGACGGCGGTGGACGAAGTGCCGGAACTGACGCCTGTTGCCCGCGAGGCTCTTGTCTTTTTCGTCCATACGGACAATCCCGTCACAACGCTGAATCTGGAACAGATACGGGATATTTATGCCGGGAAAGCCCTCTCCTGGAAGGATGTCGGCGGCCCGGAAACAGAGATTCTTGCCTTTCAAAGCGACAACAAGCGCACGCAGCAGGCTCTGAACGACATGGTCATGCACGGCAGGGCGACGGCCTGTCCCGCGCACGAAAAATATGTCCCCCATCGTACCGCGGCGTACCGCAACAGGATAAATGCGATTGGTTATGACTTCCGCTGGCGGGCAAACAAGCGCTTCCCGAACGGAAAAATCCGCTTTCTGCACATAGACGGCATCGCCCCGACCCCGGAAAATATCCGCAGCGGAGCCTATCCGCTGGCGTTTTCCATCGTCATGGCGACCGGACAATCCCCTAGCAAGGAAGTTGACGCGCTCAGGAACTGGATTTGCGGCCCCGAAGGGCAGGCGCTGATAAATCTGACAGGCTTTGTCTCGATCAAAGGCGGGATGGAAGAAAAGAAGGACGACTAGGGCCTGTTAACACTATTCGTAAGTTGTTTTGGGGGGAAGGGAAACCCCTCATCTCTGCTGTCGATGCCCGTAGCTTCCTTCGTCGCAACGGGCACGGCCTGCGGCCGCCATTCGGTCGCTGCTGGCGCGAGAGGGGTTTCCCCTTCCCAGCGCGCTTTTTCAGAGAAGACAGGAGCATCAGATATTTCTAGTCCCTAAGACATCCCCTTGCTCCCTATGCGCGGGTTTTGGGGAAGATGGGGGAGTTTGAGGGGGAAGAAACCCCTTTTTGCCGCAAGCAAAAGGGGTTTCTTCCCCCTCAAAAAAATACAAGAGCCCAATCTGCTAGCAGTCCTGAGCGACGCGGCGCAGGAGGCGGGCGAGCTGATTGGTAAAGCTGGCTTCGTTATCATACCAGATGATGACCTTGACCATAGAGCCGTCCATCACCTGCGTGGAAAGGGCGTCAACAACGCCGCCGTGCGTGTCGCCCTTAAAGTCAATGGACACCAGCGGCTCGTCGCAATAACCGAGAGCTTCCTTGAGGCTGCCCTCGCTGGCGGCCTTGAGCGCGGCGTTGACGGCCTCGACATCACAGGGCTTTTCCACTTCGCAGGTCAGGTCCACGAGAGAAATATCGGGCGTGGGGACGCGCACGGACATACCGTCGAGCTTGCCCGCCAGTTCCGGCAGGATCAGGCCGATGGTCTTGGCGGCCCCGGTGGACGTGGGAATCATGGAAACGCCGCCAGCGCGGCCGCGACGCAAATCCTTGTGCGAACCGTCAAGGATGCGCTGGCTCATGGTGTAGGAATGAATGGTGGTCATCAGACCGTGGCGAATGCCGAAGCTGTCCTGCAACACCTTGACCACAGGAGCGAGACAGTTGGTGGTACAGGAGGCGGCAGAAATAATCTTGTGCGCGGAGCCGTCGTAGGCATCCGTATTAACGCCCATCACGACGCTGATATCCGCTGTCTTGCAGGGAGCCGAAATAACGACCTTTTTTGCGCCGCGATCAAGGTGCCAGGCAAGGGCGTCGCGATCCTTGAGCGTGCCGGTAGTCTCCACGGCGATATCGACGCCGAGCTGCCCCCACTCCCATTCGCCGGCTTTACGGCGCGTCACGACAATGTGCCGGCCATTGACGATGATACCGTTATCGTCATGGCCCACGGTTCCCCGAAAGGTGCCGTGCACGGAGTCGTATTTGAACAGATGCGCCAGCTGGGCATTATCCGCACGGGCATTGATGGCGCTAATGACAATGTCTTCGGAATCGGCCAGCAGGCGGAGTAGATAACGACCGATGCGGCCGAAGCCGTTCATCCCCAGTTTTACGGACATACGCGCGTACTCCTCGAAAATGAGAGGTTACGGAGTGAAGGGCAGGCGGAGGTAAAAAATATTCTGCCCGAAAAAATGGAACAGCTGGAGCGTTTTTTATTCTGCGGTTGCCGGGCGGCCGCCGGGAAGAGGCAAACCTCCCGCCCGCAACACAGACGGAGCAGGAGACATGAAGCAGCCCGGCCTGCCGAAAGACTTCGGCCGCGCGGATTCATGTTCCTGCCCCGAATATGGAAAAAGCTAGGCCTTGCCGGAAGAACCCATGACGTTGCGGATCTTGTGCGCCACCATGGCCTTGACCGCCGCGCGGGCGGGCTTCAGGTAGGCGCGCGGGTCAAAGTCCTCAGGATGTTCGGCCATATGCTGGCGAATGCTCGCCGTCACGGCAAGACGGATATCGGTATCCACGTTGATTTTGCAGACGCTCATACCGGCGGCCTTGCGCAGCATTTCTTCGGGCACGCCCTTGGCTCCGGCCACGTTCCCGCCATATTTGTTGCAGAGCGCCACAAATTCCTGCGGCACGCTGGAAGCGCCGTGCAGAACCAGAGGATAGTTGGGCAGGAGCTTGCCTATGGCTTCCAGCCGTTCAAAATCCAGTTTGGCGTCGCCCTTGAACTTATAGGCGCCGTGGCTGGTGCCGATGGCGACGGCCAGAGAGTCGCAGCCGGAACGCTCCACAAATTCCACGGCTTCCTGCGGATCGGTGTACACATGATCCGCATTCTGCACGTGCTCTTCCACGCCAGCCAGCTTGCCGAGTTCGGCTTCGACCCAGACGCCGCGCGGATGGGCGTATTCCACCACCTTCTTTGTAAGGGCAATGTTCTCTTCAAAGGGCAGATGAGAGCCGTCGATCATGACGGAGGTAAAGCCGCCGTCAATGCAGTCCCGGCAGAGTTCAAAGGAAGAGCCATGATCAAGGTGCACGGCCACGGGCACGGAGGGGTCCTCGGCCAGAGCCGCTTCCACCAGCTTCATGAGATAGGGCTGTCCGGCATATTTGCGCGCGCCAGCGGAAACCTGAAGGATGACGGGAGACTTTTCTTCCGAGGCAGCCTCCATGATGCCCTGCACAATTTCCATATTATTGACGTTGAATGCGCCAATGGCATAACGCCCGTTATAGGCAGCGACAAACATGTCCTTGGGATTCGTCAGGGCCATGATTTTCTCCTTGGTAACGACGTTGTTTCACCGCTTTTCGGCGGTTTTTCCTTACACCATTTTGCATGAAAAGGGAATGAGCCGAAAACGCTGAACGCACACTCTCTTCCGGTCCGCCCGCAAGACAGAACATCAAAAAATATCCATACTTTCGAGAGTCCGCATGCCTTCAGTATCCGTAAATTCAAAGCGCAGGGGCGTAATAGTAATGTAACCCCGGTTGAGCATATCCTTGTCCGAACCGGCGTTGACGGTGTGTGCCGGGATTTCGCCGCCGAGCCACCAGTAGGGCTCTCCGCGCGGATCGCGCCGCTCTTCATAACCGTTGACCCAGACGGCCGTGGTCTGAGCGCAGACTTTCAGGCCTTTGGCCTGCGCAAGCGGCCCGCGCGGATAATTAAGATTGATCACGCGGCGCGGCGCAAGGCGATCCCAGGCGATACGTTCCGCAAGGCTGACGGCATGACGGGCCTGCTCCAGCACGTCGTCGTCCGGGGAGCCCACATCGCAGGAAACGGCGAGACTCGGCAATGCCTCGTGAGCGGCTTCGGTGGCCGCGCCGACAGTGCCGGAATACAGGATGTCCGGGCCCACGTTAGGACCCGCATTGATACCGGAAATAACCAGATCGGGGCGACGATCCAGCAGCGAGGCCAGCGCCAGTTTTACGCAGTCGGTGGGCGTGCCGTAAAGGCCGAGCCCCTCGAAATCGCTTTCACGGATGCGCTGGGCGCGCAAGGGTTCAAAGACGGTCAGCGAATGCCCCACGCCCGACTGCTGGCGCATGGGCGCAACCACATGCACGATGTGTCCGGCCTCGCGCAGCGCCGCATAAAGGGCGCGCAGGCCGGGGGCTCGAATGCCGTCGTCATTGGTCAGCAATACATCCATTTGACAATACCCCGGAAAGAAGGAACTCTCTCAAGACAGCCGGACAACGCGCTCCGGCGCTACAGAGGAAGCATATATGGAAAAAGGCATTGCCGTCAAAGACATCACGCCGGGCGCCGAGGTGCAGGGCGTTTTTGCCGTCACGCAGGCCGCGCAGGCGCAGTCGCGCAACGGCCCCTACTGGCGTTTGACGCTTGCCGACGCCGGCGGCAGCGTCGAAGCAAAGATATGGTCCCCCCTGAGCGCGGAATTTACAGAAATTCCGGTCGGCGCGCTGGTCCTTGTCGAAGCGCGGGCCGGAACCTACAGGGAGCAGATTCAGCTGACCATCGAGCATCTGCGTCTGCTGGACGAGGCAGAGAGCGCGGCTGTTGATCCCGCGGAGCTGATGCCGTCCAGCCCCTTTCCGCTGGACGAGATGATGGACGAGCTTCAGGGGCTGCTGAAGGATGAGTTCACCCATCCCGGCTGGCGCAAGCTGACGCAAACCGTGTTCAAGGATGACGCCCTGCGGGCCGCCTTCCGCACCTGCCCGGCGGCCAAGGGCGTGCATCACGCCTACGCGGGAGGGCTGCTGGAACACACTCTGGGGGTCTTCCGCCTGTGCCGCCGTTTTGCGGATCAGTATGCCGAACTGGATCGACAGACGCTGCTTGCCGGCGCGCTGTTTCATGATTTCGGCAAGATACGGGAATTTTCAGGCGGCATCGCCAATGACTATACCGACGAAGGCCGTCTGATCGGGCATCTGGAACTGGGCATAGAAATGCTGGCCCCGTTCCTGGCAAAGTCGGGGCTCGACGAAGGCCTGCAACGCCATTTGCGCCACCTGATTCTGAGCCATCACGGCACGGCGGAGTTCGGAGCCGTGCGCCTGCCGCAGACAGCCGAAGCGCTGGCGCTGCACTTTGCCGACAATATGGACGCCAAGATGGCGCAATGCCGGGATCTGTTCGCCCAGATTCCAGAGGGGGGCTGGACCCCGTATCAGGCGACCCTCGGCAGAGCGCTTTACAAAGGGCCGCGCACGCCGGAAACGGCTCCGGCAAAGAACAAACCCAAGGGCAAAGCGGCTCCCCGCGAAGAATTTTTATCCCTGTTGTGAGGCCGTCATGTTCATATCTTTTGAAGGCATCGAAGGCGCGGGCAAGTCCACCGCCATGGCGTTGCTGGCCGAAGCGCTGCGTCTTCGCGGTCATGACGTGGTGGAAACGCGCGAACCCGGCGGATGCAGTCTCGGACGCCTGCTGCGCCCCATTCTGCTGGACGCGCGAACCGACGGTCTGAGCAGCCGGGCGGAACTGTTTCTTTTTCTTGCGGATCGCGCCCAGCATGTGCATTCGCAGATCCGCCCCGCGCTGGAAGCCGGTAATATTGTCCTGTGCGACCGCTTCACGGATTCCACTATTGTCTATCAGGGGGCCGGACGCGGCCTTGATCCCGACGCTCTGCGCCGGATCAACCTTCTGGCCACGGGGGGGCTCACGCCGGATCTGACATTTCTGCTCGATCTGCCTGTCGCCCTTGGGCTTGAGCGGGCCGGCATCCGCAACCGGCGCGAAGGCACGGTCATCAGCGAAGGACGTTTTGACAGCGAGAGCCTCAACTTCCACGAGCGCATCCGGCAGGGATATCTGGCGCTTGCCGCGGAAGAGCCGCAGCGCATAGCCATCATTGACGCGCAGCAGCCCGCCGACGACATTCTGCTACAATGCCTGAGCGCAACGGAAGAGGCCCTGCGCGGCCGTGCGGAATAGGCGGATATTAAAAGGCAGGTCATCATGCAGGACATCAGGACCATTACGCCGCTGGAAGCGCGCCGCCGTCTGGGCGTCGTCTTTTTCCCGGCTTTTGACTGGGCCATCTCTCCCACGCATCCTGAACGGGAAGAGCGGCTGCTCTACACGCGGGATCAGCTTCAGGAAGAGGGGTTGTTCGATATTCCCGGCATCAGCGAACACCGCCTCACGCCCGCGACCTTCGCCCAGATAGAGCGCGTCCATTTCTGTCTGCCCTCCGTGCGCGCGGTCTGCACGGAATCCCATCTTGCCGCAGCCGGAGGGGCCATCACCGCCGCGCGCCTTGTCATGGAAAAAAAGGAAGACAAAGCCTTTGCCCTCGTGCGCCCTCCGGGGCATCATGCCATGCGCGTTTCCCACGGCAATCGCGGTTTCTGCAACGTCAACAATGAAGCGGTGATGGTGGAATACATCCGGGATCACTATCCGCATCCCGATGGCCGCCCGTTGCGCATTGCCATTGTGGATACCGACGTGCATCACGGCGACGGTTCCCAGGATATTTTCTGGAACGATCCGCACACTCTGTTTATTTCCCTGCATCAGGACGGGCGCACGCTCTATCCGGGCACGGGATTTCCGCAGGAATGCGGCGGGCCCGGCGCGCTGGGACGCACCATCAACATTCCTCTGCCGCCGGAAACCGCCGATGCGGGTTATCTCTATGCCATCGAGCATGCCGTTCTGCCGATTCTTGAGGAATTCAAACCGGATATCATCATCAACTCAGCAGGACAGGACAATCACTTTTCCGATCCGCTGGCCAATATGAAACTATCGGCGCAGGGATACGCGGCGCTGAATGCCGCGCTCAATCCCCATATTGCCGTGCTGGAAGGGGGCTACTCCATCCGGGGCGCTCTGCCGTACGTCAATCTCGGCATCTGCCTTGCGCTGGCGGGGCTGCCCGCCGACGACATCAGAGAACCGGAATGGACGCCCGATGCCGAGCGCCAGAGCGGCAAAACGGGCGACTATATTGCCCGCCTCTGCGATGCCATTGTGGAGCTCTATCGCCATCCGCCGACGCAGCCGGAGGAAGGACGCGAAGACAAAGGCTGGTGGGTGCGCAACAAGCATATCTTTTACGATACGGACATGCTGCGCGAAGGCCAGACCGAGGCCTGGCGTCTGTGCGCGGACTGCTCCGGGCTCGGCCGCATAGAAACGGCCTCGGAACGTGTCGCCCGCTCGCTGTGCCTGCTGATACCGCGCCATGCCTGCCCGCGCTGCCGGGAAGAAGGGCTGCGCCTGGCCAGAGAGGCCGAACGCTCCGGGCGCTACGCGCACATGCTGCTGCTGGACGGCGACAAGGCCGCCACGGCAGAGGAAGCATAGTTTTGTCTTTGAAAACCGTATGTTGAGGGGGAAGGAACCCCTTTTGCTTGCGGCAAAAAGGGGTTCCTTCCCCCTCAAACTCCCCCATCCTCCCCAAAACCCGCGCATTGCAAAAATATTTTATTTTTCATGTCACTAACAGGCGAGTATGCTTGGGAAGCAGCATCTAGAGCGTTTCAACTTTGAAAAAGGTGAAACGCGAGGCGGCGGCACAGCGCCGCCCGGCCCAAAGTGAGCGGAAA
>CALVHG010000103.1 GCA_944327285.1 uncultured Desulfovibrio sp.
CTGCTTCTCGTTTTCCGGGGCGACGCGGACAGGCTTTTCCGCGTCATGGGCGTGTCCGGAAAGCGCGGCGCGGATGCTGAAGCCCTGCTGGTCGTGGTCGTCAACGTCGCCGCCGAATAGGGAGTTGCCATCGGCTGTAATGACCGATTTGCGGATGGGTTCAGGAGCGTTGGATATGAAAATGGATGCCGCAACAAACACGGGGAACGGCTGCCAGTACGGTTATGCGTGGGTGGAATATCTGAGCGTCCGGGAACGGGTTGCGGATTTGCTCAAACAGGGCTTTCCCGTGTCCTCCATCCACAGGCAACTGGTCAGCGAAGGCAAGATTACGATGGGATATGTTTCCTTCAGGAACTATGCCGCCGGGAAAGTACCGGTTTTCTGGCAACGGCGGGGCGGGCTGTGAGTTCGCCTAGGGAAAGGCTGCGCTCCGGTCTTGCCCGCGTCGAGTTTCTGGCCGCAAGGCAGGAAATAGAAGACCTGATTGCCAAGGGCTATTCCTTCAGAATCGCTCATGAAATATTGCGGAAAGATGGAAAAATTTCCATGTCTTATGACGCATTTCGCCGTTTTGTGACCGGAAAGGTGTCCACTGCGGTACTGGCCGGGGCGCGGACGCAAAACCATGTCAGAGACAGCAAGGCGAAGTCCGCAGTTCCTGATGAGTCTCGCCCGCGCCCTTCTACGGGAACCGGGCCGCAAATTGTGGGCGGAAGAATAGGAAAAACTTTTCAGAAAGACATCGTTCCCGATGAAGAGCTGTTTTGAGGGGAATCATGGCGATCATTCATGTCATCTTGCAGGACAAGGGAGGCGTCGGGAAAAGCGTCGTCGCGGCTCTGCTCCATCAGGGGCTTGAGGCTCTGGGGTACGAGGTCAGGGGCTACGATACCGATTCCGTCAACGGCACCTTCGCGGCATACGGGGCCTTCAATGCCTCCAGAGTGGAAATCGTTTTGCCGGGGGGCGGCATCAGCCGGGAAGGGGTTGACGGGCTTTTGAATACGCTGGCTGACACGCCGGACGGCGTTCATGCCGTCGTGGACAACGGAGCCGCGTCTTCCGCCGCTCTTACGGCCTTTTTTGCGGAATACGGCATTCCGGCGGCGCTCAAAGACAAGGGGCATCGCGTCTGTCTGCATACGGTTCTTGTCGGCGGGCCGGGGCACGACGAGGCCGCGCGTCATGCGACGCGACTTCCGAACGTTTTTCCAGAGACGCCGATCATCGGATGGATCAATCCCTGCTTCGGGGAAGTCCGGGTAAGCGCGGCGCTCTCCTTTTTCGCTTTTCTGGCCGTGCCCGGTGCGACGGGCATACAGGAAAAATGCCTCGCAAGGCTGTACGCGGGGCGACAGACGTTCAGGGAAGGCATCAGAACCGCGTCGATCTGCGAAAAGGCGTATCTGCGGCGGTATTGGGACGCCTTCTTTGACGAGTTCGGCAAGATTCCGTGGTAGAAAGGCACTTCCGGTTCTTAAAGTGACACTTCAGAGGGGAAACATGGCGACCATTCATTTCATCTTGCAGGGCAAGGGCGGCGTCGGGAAAAGCATGATCGCGGCGCTGCTGTGTCAGGGGCTTGCGGCCCTCGGCCACGATGTCCGGGGCTACGATACCGATCCCGTCAACGCCACCTTCGCGGCGTACAGGGAGTTCAACGTGTCCTCCATCGACATTATGCGGGGGGAAGACATTGACAAGCGCAGTTTCGACACGCTCCTGAACGAACTGTCGGAAACGCCGGAGGGGGTCCACGCCATTGTGGACAACGGCGCGTCGTCCTTCATCGCCCTTGGTTCCTATCTTGCGGAATACGATATTCTGAACGGACTGCGGGAGATGGGGCACATGGTTTTCTTTCATTCGGTCGTGGTCGGCGGACAGGCCCTTGGCGATACCGTTCAGGGGCTTTCCAAGCTCCTGCGAAACTTTCCCAACATTCCCATTGTCGCATGGCTCAACCCCTACTTCGGGGAAATCCGCATGAACGGAACGCCGTTTGAGGAGTTCAGGATATATCAGGAAAACAGGGAACGCTTTCGGGCGCTCGTCTGCCTGCCTGAAACGGACAAGGACACGCTGGGGCGCGATCTTGCGAATCTTTACGCCGCTCACAGGAGCTTCGCCGCCGGCATGAAGGAAGCCGGTTTCAGCGAACGGCTCCGGCTGCGCCGGTACTGGGAGCAGTTTCTTGCCTCGTTCGGAGAAATCGCGTGGAGCTGATAGCAGTGAGCCTGAACGAAATGCGCTGTCGCCGATGCGGCAAGCTGCTGGGAAAGGGAGATATTAAAGACGGAAGCGTGGAGCTGTACTGTCCGCGCTGCAAGAAGCGCGTTCTATTCTGTCGCGTGGCGG
The DNA here is from genome assembly GCA_944327285.1 of uncultured Desulfovibrio sp. Lineage (GTDB taxonomy): Bacteria > Desulfobacterota > Desulfovibrionia > Desulfovibrionales > Desulfovibrionaceae > Desulfovibrio. Next base: position 2,362 of record CALVHG010000103.1, read on the forward strand.
AAGTCGCGCCCTTTTCCGAACATGAGGAAACGGAAAAATGAAAAAGGTTCTTGCCCTCGGTCTGCTGGTCTGCTGCGCCGCTCCCGCCGTGCCCGTCCATGCGGATACGGTCTACTGCTGGAACTGCTCGGAAAACGTCACGCAGGCGCTTGATCGCGTCACCAACCTTGAACAGCTCCAGGCCCTCTTCAAGCAGTATGACGAGGCCATACAGCAGACGGCGGCGCAGCTTGAGATGGTGCAGCAGAACATCGAGCAGTACGCCAACATGGTGCAGAATACCGTGCGTCTGCCTCGCGAGCTTATCGGCAAGATAGCCTCAAAGCTCTCCGAGGCAGGGCGCATCACGGCGGCTCTCAACTCCATGAGGGCGGACATTCAGGGGCTCGCGAACATCCACGACGAACTGTACCGGACGCGGGACGAGTTCAAGGCGCTGGTGCGGCAACCTAAAGACCTGCTGACAAGCCAGTACCGCACGCGCTGGGACACATGGAGCGCACGTGTGGACGAGGCCACAAAGGCGACGTTTCAGGTGTCCGGGCGTCAGTTGAAGCAGCTTGAGGAAAGCGGCGAACTGGAAAGCTACGTGAACTCCCTGCTCGATACGCCGGAAGGGCAGCAGCAGGCGCTCATGGCCGGAAATCAGCTCGCGGCCCTTCAGATACAGGAAGCCCGCCAGCTCCGGGAACTGGTGGCGACCAAGGTTCAATCGGATCTGGCGGGACAGGTGAAAAAGGAAAAGGAAGCGCAGGTGTCGGAAGAAATGGCGCGAAGCCTGACGGATTTTTCAAAGCTGAATTTCAAGCCTATTGATGATCCGGGCTTTTAGGTGGGCGGATGTAATAACGTTGACACTGCTTTCCGCTAGAGCCTGTATATCTGTACAGCAGTTTTCCGTCTTTTTCTAACGTATAAATGTCTTCAGTTATTATTTTATAATCGTTATCTCCATAAGTGACAGTAATTTTAAAATTATTTCCTGCTTGTTCTATTTTTGCTTTCTCTTGTTTTTTAGGTTTTATTTGGAATGCATCTTTAGAGATTACAATGTGTTCAATACCTTTAAAAGCGACTGGTTCCTCACTTTGCCATTCTCCAAGAATATCTTCTATAGAAGCGGCATTGACGGAAAAAGGAAAGAGAACGAGGCACATGAACGCAAAACATATCTTTTTCATAGCTGTTTCCCTTGGAATAGTATTAATTGGCAGTGACTGCTTTGCCGCCGATACTGTTAATTCTGACATAATAGCGCAGGTTGTCAAGAGCTTTGCCGACAAGACAGAGAACTGGACAAACATAGCCGTCAAATACGCGCGTCTGCTTTTTTACTGGTGCGCGGTGTTGCAGCTTGGCCTTCTTGGCTATGAGGCCGCGCTTGGGGGGGCGGACATAGGAACCACCTTCAAAAAGCTCTGCATGGCCGTACTTACGGGCGGTTTCTTCTTCGCCGTCATCACGCACTATTCGGAGTGGTCGAGAAACATCATCAACGGCATGATGTCCATCGCCGGAGAAATGGGGGGCATTGAAAACTCCTCGGATAATGCCTTCAAGATGGGAATCGAACTGTGCAGCGATATATGGGCAAGAATTGATACTTTAAGTTTTGCAAGAGATGCAGGATTGATTTTGGGTATGGTCATAGCCCTGTTCATAACGATCATCTGCTTCTGCCTTATCACGGCACAGGTCATCTTCATTAAGTGCGAAGCCTTTGTGGCCATGCTGGCGGCCTGTATTCTGCTGGGCTTCGGAACCCTCTCCATCATGCGGGATTATGCCGTCAACGTGCTGCGCTATATCCTTGCCGTGGCCTTCAAACTCTTTGTTATGCAGCTTGTCATCGGCATAGGCTACAGCTTCCTGAAGGAAGCCGTAACGCCTCAAGCCGATTTGCCGTCCGTCTGCGTGATTATCGGCGCGTCCATAGTGCTGCTTGCCCTGGTCAAATCTCTGCCGGATACCGTGGCGGGCATCATTCAGGGATCGCACATAGGATCGGGGGTGGCGCTCCAGTCCACGGCGGCCGCCGTAGGCGGGGCCATGATCGGGGGAGCCGTGGGCGCGGCTGCGGGAGCCAACAATGTCAGACTTGCCTCGCAGCTTGCGAGCGAACAGGGAAAAACCGGCATGGGCATGGTGACGGGCACAGCGGGCAATCTGGCAAGCGCCGGACTGGACGCCATGCACAAGCGGAGCGCGCGGACGGGCACGACAAGCTCCGTGCTGCGCGAACAAATTATGCAGCACAAGGCAGATGCCTAAGCAGCCGTCGAAGCCGCGCGGCTGCGCGATCTTGCTGATAGAAAATAAAGGAGAAAGACAATGGCAAAGACGCGACTCAAGGATTTGAACGAACATCTTTTCGCGCAGCTTGAACGCCTGAACAACGACGATATGAGCGACGAGACCTTGAGAAAGGAAACGTCGCGGACAGAGGCCATAACCAAGGTTGCGCGGGAGATCATATCCTCCGGGCATCTCATGCTGAAGGCGCGGCAACTGGCCGACGACAGCCCGGTGGGCGTCCGCTCCCTGCCGGATATGATGCTTGAGGAAGGCGAAAGGAGATTCTGAAGAGGTGCGGAGCATGAAAGGCGCGGACAATCTGACGGACAGGGAGCTGCGCGACTGGCGGGCGTGGGTCATGGAAAAGCGGTGCAGGAGCAGCGAGCTGACGCGGGAGGAGCTGGACGCTCTGCGGGCGCATGTCGATGCTTACTGGCGGGCAGTGAGCATGGGAACAATCGCGGCGGACGTTTTTGCGCGGAGCGTCTTTCTCTGCCGTATCTTCGGCCCGGAATCTGACCTTGTGAGAGCGGCGCTGAAAGGCGATCTGTATGCCGCTTTCTGCGAATCTGAAATAAACTCTCGTGCATCAGGTTTGATGTGCTGCAATTCGAGGATTTCTATCTTGTCTGTGACGCCGCTTCCCGCTGGAGGAGGTTTTCAAAGCCTTTCAATCAGATGTGCCCGATATTTATCAGAGATATTTCCCTGTTCTGCGCTCTGGAGGATTTGCCGGACTGGAGCCTTGAGGGCGTGCGCCGCTCCCTTGCCGACGAAACGCAGCCGGCGGGACTGAACCTGATTGACGATATACTGGCGCTCTTTGCGAGAATCAGACAAGCCTGACGCGGGAGGAGAGATGAAATACACGGCGGAGATGATCGACTTTCTCCGGGAAAAGGCGCGGGAGACTTCGGACAGAGGGGAAATCACGCGCCTTTTCAACGAGCGTTTCGGCACGAACAAGAAAAAAAAGACTATCAATGGGGTGCTGTTACAGCTCGGAGAAAAGGCAGACAGGAAATATACACCGGAAATGATTGCATTTCTTCGCAAAGAGGATGGCAACTGCCGCTCACGGGAAGAACTTACGCGACTGTTTAATGAGAAATTCGGCACACAGAAGACGCCAACGAATATCTATGACATATTATGGAGACATGGCATACAAGCTCATCGGAGATTTTGCTATACAAAAGAAATGGACGATTTCATATGTCATCATTACGGCATGACATATTCCGAACTTGCAAAATTATTTAATAAAAAATTTAAAACAAATAAGACTGGATATGCTGTTGGCAGAAGGTGCAGAGAATTAGGCTTACGATGTTCAGAAGAAATAGTTTGTAAAGCAAATCAGAGGTACCGCCAGGACGAACTTGATTTAGTATGCGCAAAGTTGCCTTATATAAAAACAACAGGTGAATTAGTCCATCTGCTTAACAAGCGTTTTCATGACAGAAAATATGACATTTACCATCTTGTTAAAAAATATTTTCCTGATAGCGCAAAGAGAATATGTGCAGGCAAGGTATTCATTTACTGCGACAGGAATAAAAAGAACAACTCGCCGGACAATATGGAAATAATGACAAGAGGAGAATTTCAGTCACTTGTGAGGATTGGCATGTACTCCGAAGAGCCGGAGGTCACGAAAGCCGGAATCGCCCTTGTGCGGCTGACAAGAAGGCTGAAAGAACTCCAGAAAAGGAAGAGGACGAACTGATGACGACTGAAGATGAAAGTCTCAAGGCGGCCGCCGATGATATTTACCGGCAGCTTGCCGACAATCCCGGCATCGGGATTCCCGTCGATCCCGATATGGTTGACTTTCTGGGACTGACCGAAGCTCCCCCGGAACTGGCGGACGGCGACGGGAGCGAGTTTCTGGCGGTCGATGAGGACGGGAATCATTACTATGCCGGATAGCAGGAATTTTTTCGGCTTTTCGCCGACGCCGCGCTGTGCGCGGCCATAACTCCAAAGGAGAAAACAATGAAGAGAAAGATCGTGTTGGCAGGTGTCTGGACAAGCCTCGCCCTGTCGCTGCCCCTCGCTTTTTGTCCCCTGCCGTCTCTTGCCGCCGACGCCACGTCCTTTGACCCGACGAAAGTACAGATTACCGCCAAGGCCACCAGCAGCATTCCCGTCGGTACGGTGGTGACCTGGCCATCGGGGGCAAATCCGGCTGATATGCAAAATCCCGATGGGACGTATAACTGGCTGGAATGTAACGGACAAAGCATTTCGCAAACAGCCTACCCGGAACTGTTTGCCGTCATCGGAGCGAAGGTGCCCGATTACCGGGGACTTTTTCTGCGCGGGTACGGCCAACAAAGCCATAGCCAGAACAACGGCAGCACAGTAGGAGTCACCAGCACTACGCACAGGAGCGGCGCGCTGGGCGAAGTGCAGGGTGACGCCATCAGAAACATCTGGGGGAAGTTCAGCACGGAAACGCCGTCTGTCGAGATGAGCGATCTCTTCACGCAGTACGACGGGCCGGGGGACGGCAACGGCGACGACGGCCATTCAGGCGATCCGCGCATCATTTTTGACGCATCCCGCGTCGTGCCCACGGCAACGGAAAACAGGCCCGTGAACACAGCCGTGCGCTATTTCATTCGCGCCAGATAGCCGCTTAGGGCCTTGCCCGGATGAAGTAACGCACGGCGGTATTGACTGGACGAGTTTCGTTTCCCATGCCGTTGCCACCAGATGTAGCGAAAGTTGCGTTGCCATGAGGTGAGTCTGCCTCATCCAATGCCGGAATCCCACTTCCGAAGCCTTCAGCATTGGGTATAGCTACAACATGTTCATGCATCCCAACCATATCATTTTGCACAACCCCCAGCGCTTCAGAATTGCCTCCTTGCCCGCGCAGAAAAAGCCCCCGGTAATCGGGCACTTTCGCTCCGATGACGGCAAACAGTTCCGGGTAGGCTGTTTGCCCGGCCTGTAGTCTTGACGGGTGTGCCTTTGTCGTTGCGGGCCGGGCACGTGCCTGCTATACAGTTTTTACACGGCTGCCCTCCGAGCGTCGGCACGGCGCATGACTCCCGCAAGGGTAAAGGAGGGTATCAGCCATGTCGCGTCTGTTTTTGATCGCGTTCTTCGCGCTGATACTCGTCCTGCTGCTGGTGTCTGACGCCATGTAGCAGTTGACCCCGTATCTGTGCGAACCAGATACGGGGTCGAAAATGGAGCCTGCGTGGCAGTCGTGTAACACGGGGGGCGCAAACCGCGCCGTGCCAGCCCCGGTATCTGTTCACAGCAGATGCCGGGGTTCCCTTTTTACATAGCCATTCCAGCGCCTCTTGGCAAGCGTAGGTCACGGCCTTGCCCGGATGAAGTAGCGCACGGCTGTATTGACCGGCCTATTTTCATCCGCAGCGGGAACAACGCGGGAAGCGTCAAAATGTACGCTTCGGGAACGTGGATTAATTGATGGGCCCGCATCTGGCGCAGATATGGTTCCCCCTTTCTCTCCAAAAAACAAGGCTCCTTGTTCAGTTTGATAATTTCCGGCTCCACTCCATATGATCGATGAAGAACTGCCTTCATTGCCAAAAAAGCCCGTGATATTTCTGATAGCATCCCCCTGCACCTTGCCAAGCTCTCCGCTGGCGTGCGTGGTGGCCGTATTCCCCACCATACTGCCGTTGTTCTGGGTATGGGTCTGTTGCCCGTACCCCCGCAAAAAAAGCCCCCGGTAATCCGGCACCTTCGCCCCGATGACGGCGAACAGTTCCGGGTAGGCTGTTTGCGGGAGATGTGGCCTTGGCGGACGTGCCTTTGTCGTTGCGAGCCGGGCACGTGCCTGCTATACAGTTTTTGCACGGCTGCCCCTGTTGATCTTGCGCCCGGCACGGCGCAAACCATCAAGGGGGTGTCGCATGAAGCGACTTTTTGTCGTCCTGCTGCTGGTACTCCTCGCCCTGCTTCTGCGGGGCGATTCCCGGCTCTAAAAAGAGCTGGCCCCGTATCAGTCAGCAGCTGATACGGGGCCGAAAAACAGTTGTGCTGGTTCGGTAGCCGTGCACGGGAGCGCAAACCGCGCCGTGCCAGCCCCGGCGTCTGTTCGTAGCAGATGCCGGGGTTCCCTTTTTACATAGCCATTCCAGCGCCTCTTGGCAAGCGATTCAGGGACGCCAGAAAGGGAACAGCCAGCTCCAGCCCATTAGCCAGGAAAGCAGCGGACTGCCCGCGCAGATCTCCACAAAGGCCAGCAGTGAAAGCATCAGCGCGGCCAGCACCCAGACCTTCAGGCGATTGTGTTCCCACCATTCGACATATGCCTCGATACAGCTCACAATCTCGTCTCTTTTCGTCGTTTTCATAGCGCTCTGACCTTCTCCTTAAGTTCCGCCTGAACTCTGTCTATTTTGTGCAAAAGACCGATGACGGCGCTTTTGCTGTGCCCTTCGGCAAGAGCCTGTTTCAGCAGGCCGCCAAGTCTGCCCAGATCGGCGTTGACCTTCAGGAGTTCCAGGCGGGCTTTCTGATCCTCCCGGCTCTCTATCTTCACTCCGGTGCAAACTCTGCGTGCGAACTCGGAAACGGTCATGCACGCCTTTTCGCTGGACTCCACGATCCGCGCGTACTCGTCTTCCGTGACATAGGCCGTCAGAACGGCCTTTCTTCTTTGCTCCGCCGGCAACTGCGGTTTTCTGACAGGCATTTGAGTCTCCGTTTTTTCTTGCGTCGAGCGTAGCGAGTAAGCCAAGCCTCCCCGGCGCATGAGGGGCAGGGCGTAAAGTGCTAGCACTTTACATGTCCTGCCTTCATCTTTTCACAGCCAACCGTAGCCGATCCCAGACAGTTTCTTCAATATGCTGGAAGTGTCTGTGAGATTCTGCGAGTTTGCATGAGTTTCTGGGAACGGCTGTAAGATTCTGGGAACGGCTGTGTTTTTGTCTGGAAGTGTCTGCGAGTGGCTGCGTTTGTGCATGGATGGCTGGGAATGGCTGTGTTCTCCTTTCATGACAAAAAAATCCCCGTCCCAAAGATTTTTGGGGCGGGGATTACTGTGTTGGATATGGGGAGCGTTAGAAGCCGAGCCAGCCAAAGCCCTTTGCCATGACAGCAACAAGGCCAAGACCTATGCCGATCTGCCACTTGAGGAGATTGTACTTGACCTTTGCAATATCCGTTTTGAGCTCTGCCCGGACTTTTTCGATGTCAACCTTGAGGTCTGCCCGGACTTTTTCGGTTTCGGTACGAACCTTTTCCACTTCGGCGCGGACACGCTCTATTTCAAGGCGGGTGTCCATGACATCGCCTTTGGTGGCAAGGTCTCTGTGGGCGGTTTCTTCGTAGAAGCGCAGGAGGGGTTGCAGGGCGGCACGCAG
>CALVHG010000104.1 GCA_944327285.1 uncultured Desulfovibrio sp.
CGCAGGCCGTGCCCGTTAGGCGACGCAGGAGCCTTACGGGCATCGACAGCAGAGCAAAGGGGTTCCTTCCCCCTCAAGATAAAACGTCATGAGTCCTGTTTTAACGCAAAAGGCCGCCCCTTACGGGGCGGCCTTAGTTTCGTTCAAACCGAAAGCGATGTTACTTCTGCGGCAGCGGCACGGGGCGGAAGAACACGTCCCCGCGACGCAGAATCTGGAGCATGACGGCGCCGCGCTTGACGCCTTCGTCCTTGATGATCCTGCTCAGGTCTTCGGCCGAGGCCACGGCCTTGCCATTGACCTTGGTGATAACGTCGCCGGGGCGGATGTCCGCTTCGCCGGCGGGCTTGCCGCCGTCCACGTCCACCACGAGAAGACCTTCCTTCTTGCGCAGCTTCAGTTCGCGGCGCTCATTGTCGGACAGAGGACGCACGCTGATGCCAAGCAGGGCCTGATCGTCGCTTTCGCCGGACACGGAGCCGCCGTCATTCTGGGAGCTCTGACGCTCGCCAAGCACCACGTTTACGGTCATGGTCTTGCCGTTGCGCCACACGCCGAGTTCCACGCTGCTCTTGGGCTTCTTGGCGGCAATAGCGCGCAGCAGAGCGGACGAATCCTCGATCTTCTGCCCGTCCACGCTGACGATGATGTCGCCTTCTTCCAGACCGGCCTGAGCCGCGGGCTGACCGGGCATCACGTCGCCCACCAGCGCGCCCATGGCATGTTCCAGACCGAGGGCCTTGGCGGTGGTTTCGTCAACATCCTGAATGGCCACGCCGATCCAGCCGCGGGAGACCTTCTTGCCGCTCTTGAGCTGCTCGATGATCTGGGAGGCCATATTGCTCGGAATGGCAAAGCCGATGCCCTGCCCGCTGGCGATGATGGCCGTATTGATGCCGATCACCTCGCCCGCCATATTCAGCAGCGGGCCGCCGCTGTTGCCGGGATTGATGGAAGCGTCCGTCTGGAGGAAATTGTCGAACGGGCCGGAATGGATATTGCGGTTCTTGGCCGACAGAATGCCGGACGTCACCGAATGATCCAGACCAAAGGGGTTCCCGATGGCCAGCAGCCATTCGCCGACCTTAAGTTCGTCCGAATTGCCGAACGCCAGATAGGGCAGCGGTTCCTTGCTCGAAATCTTGAGCAGAGCAAGGTCGGTATCTTCGTCCGTGCCGACGAGCGTGGCCGTCAGATTGCGGCCCTTGCCCCCGGCTTCATCCAGCGTGACGCGGATGACGTCGGCCCCCGCCACCACGTGATTGTTGGTGACAATGTAGCCGTCGGCGGAAATGATGAAACCGGACCCCAGCGACTTCTGCTTGCGGGGGGCGCGCTGTCCGCGTCCGGGCATGCCGCCGAAGGGTTCAAAGAAACGATCGAAGCCGGGAGGCATGTTGCGGAACATTTCCCCGAAGAATTCTTCAGGGCCCGCGCCGCGCGTCGTGCGCTCCGTATTGATATTGACAACCGCGGGACCGCATTTGGCAGCCAGCGGCGCAAAATCAGGCAGGGCCGCCTGGGCGATAGCCGCCGTCATGGTCATCATCATGGCCAGCGCGGCTGCACAAAATTTCGTCATCCTCATGTGGACTCCTTACAAAGGGGTATTCCGCGCCAGCATCTTGCCGCCCCCGCCCGGAAGCAGGGGCGGCAAGCGAAAGGCTAGCGCTTGTTCTGCATGGCCTTTTGCAAAGCCTGTGCCATAATATTCAGTCCACCGGCGGAAGAGGACGTATTCGTAGAAGCATGCTGCTTCCACGAATGATCTTCGCGCGCGGGAGCGCCTTCGTAGCCTTCAGGAGCAAGGCTGATGCGCCGCGCGGCGGTGTCCAGATTTTGGACAGTCAGGGTCACGCTGTCGCCCTTGTCGAGCTTATTCAGTTCGGCGGCGTTCTTGCAGCCCTTGATCACGCCAGCGGGCAGCAGGCCGGTGATGCCGGGGGCAAGATTCACGAACAGGCCGAACTGAGCGCGGCTTTCCACCGTGCCGGTCACCACGGTGCCGGCGGCAAAGCGGGTGGCGGCGTCCTGCCACGGATCGCCTTCGGCGTCGCGCAGGCTCAGGGAAATACGACGCGCGTCGGCGTTCACTTCCTTGACCTTCACATTGACCACGTCGCCCACGTTGACCACGTCTTCGGCCTTGTGCACGCGCTTGGTCCAGGAAAGTTCGGAAATGTGCACCAGACCTTCAATGCCGGGAGCCAGCTCCACAAAAGCGCCGAAGGGAACCGTGCGCACGACCTTACCTTCCATAACGCTGCCGGCAACGATCTTGTCAGCCACGCCGGCCCAGGGATCGCCCTCGGCCTGCTTGCGGGACAGAGAAATACGCACCCGGCCCTTGTCGTCCTTGCTCACGGAAAGCAGCTTGGCGCGCACGGAATCGCCCACGCTCACGGCCTCGTCGGCAGCGCCCACGCGCGACCAGGACAGTTCGGAAAGATGAATCATGCCTTCCACGCCGGGAGCCAGTTCCATGAAGGCGCCGAAGGGAGCCGTGCGGGTAATGCGGCCTTCCACGGTGTCGCCCACATTCAGTTCGGCAAGCACCTTTTCGAGATTTTCCTGACGTTCGCGATCCAGCAGGGCGCGGCGGGAAACAACGATGTTGCGGCCGCGATTTTCCACGCGCAGCACGAGGAACTGCAGCGTGCGCCCGACCATGCTCTCGGCGTCGGCCACGCTCACGGCGTCCATCTGGCTGCCGGGGCAGAAGGCGGTCTTGCCGAGCACTTCCACCGTGTAGCCGCCCTTGCAGGTGGCCACAACGCGGCCGTCCACCGGCACGGCGGCATCGCGGGCTTCTTCCAGCGCGGCCATGCCGCTCCCGCCCATGGAGCGGGAAAGGCGGATTTCCTGAGAGCTGACGCCGGTCACGTACAGTTCGATAGTGTCGCCCACGGCCAGGGTTTCCTTGCCGTCGGCATCCAGAATATCCTTGCGATCCATCACGCCGTCGATCTTGATGCCGATATTCACGAAAACGGAGTCGCCGGAAATCTCGATGATGGTGCCCGTCACCTTCTGGCCGGGATGCACGCGATCAGCCACGGCATCATGTTCGGCAAGCAGGGCGGCAAAATCTTCGCTCCCGTCTTCGGGGGCGCTCATATTCATGCGTTCTTCAGTCATGGAATTGGTTCTCCTTGCACAAAGCAAAATCTAAAGCTGGCAAGGTATATCCCACCTGCGCAAAGAAAACAAGAAAAGCCTCGCGCGCGCCCCGACTGTAAAAAAATTGGACGCCGTATGTTTTTTAGGCAGCGCAAGAGCGTTTTACCTTTAAAAGACAAAGCGCGAGGCGGCGGCATAGCGCCGCCCGGCCAGCAGCGAGCGGCAAGACCGCGTTTTTCCGCGAAACGACAGCCCGTATGTTTTGAAACGCAACGCATTTCAAACAAAACAGGCGCAAGGACGCGACCGCGCCGCCTCAGCGCCCGGCACGCGGAAAAAACAGCAGAAAAACGCAGGCATTGAGCAAAAGCATGAGCGCGCTCAAATAAAAGACATATTCCACGCCAAACCACGAGGCCACATGCCCGCCCAGCAGCGAGCCCACAAAAATTCCCAGCGACTGATGCGAAAAATTAGCGCTGAATACCCGCGAAAAATACTCCGGCGGCGTATGCCGCTTGAGCAGGCTGTTGATGGCGGGCAGGATGCCCACCGACGCCAGCCCCAGCAGAAAGCGCAGCGCGCCGAGTTCCCACGGATTACGCACAAAGACATGCGGGATACAGATCAGACCGGCGCAGATCAGGAAGACAGGCAGCACGCGACGCGCCCCCTGCCTGTCCACGCAGCGTCCGGCAGAGGTCGCGGCCAGGATGCTGGCCAGGCCCGTAGCGGCAAAAATGCCCCCCGCCAGCAGCGCCACATGTTCGCTTTCCGGAACAAGGTGCTTAACGTACACCGTAATGATGGGAGCGATGGACATGAGGGCAAACTGTACCGCAAAGGTCGTGAGGAACAGCAGAATCAGGGGGCGCGAAACAGGGAAAGTATACCTTTCCCTCCAGGACTGCTTTTCGCTCTTCTCCGGGCGCGTAAAGTCCTCGCGCACAAAGAAAAACAGGATGAGAAAGCCCGCAAGGGCAAACGCGCCCATAATAAAGAAGTTTTCGCGAATCCCCGCAATCTGACTGATCCAGCCTCCCAGCAGCGGCCCCACAAGCGCGCCGCTGACCTGTCCGGTGACAAGAATGCTCATGGCCCAGCCGCTGCGCTCCTCAGGCGTCTGCGCCATGACCAGCGGGATAACGGCCCCCTGAAAGCCGGACAAAGCCCCCTGTATGAAGCGCAGCCCCGTCAGCTGATACACGTTCTGCGCCATGCCCATGAGACACATGCAGACGGAGAGCCAGAGCGTGGCCCGCAGGACCATAGGCTTGCGCCCGTAGGCGTCGGCCAGCGCGCCCCATAAGGGAGAAATCAGCGCCAGCGTCACGAAGTTGCAGCCGTAGGCAATGCCGGACCACTCCGCCACTTCGGCCAGGTCCTCGATGCCCAGCTCATGAATATACAGGGGCAGCAGAGGAGCAAGCTGACTCATGCCCGCCGAGACAATAAAGGCAACAATGGAACAGGCCCACAAATTCTTCTGCCAGACGGGCGCGTTACACAGGCATCTCCACATAGGCTCACCTTGAACTCCACGGCGCAACGTTTTTTCGGGACGCTTCTTTTTACTCATTCCACCATGCCGGGGATACGCGCAAAAATCCAGCCCTTCCCTCATGCGCAAAGCCGTTGTATGCTTTCCGCAAGAGCCGGAGAAAGTCTTTGAAAGATAGTCTTTTCCCCAGCTTGCCATATCCGGGGAAAAAGACTACATATTTTGTAACATTTACCTTATCGGTCAAGGAACTTCACTCCCCAAGGAATACGAGGATGGACGACAGTCAGCACAATGACGACAGCAGACCGGCAATTCCGGCAGGGGAGTATTACGCCTCTTCCGCTTTTGACTCCCGCCATATCCCGGATTTGGACCCCGCCGTCTACGAGCAGGATACCCACCTCTGGCCGCCTCAGTCGCTGCCGTGGGAACGACGTCCCGACCCCGCCAAACTGCGCCGCTGCATAGCTTTCGGCGTGGAAGGCGTCGCCCCGGAAAAATCCGCCAACATGATGTGCGACGGACGCCTGCTGCGTTTCGTCATGCCGTCAACCCGGCTGCATCCTGTGTTCCTCTTCATGGCGCAACTGTGCGGCGCGTTTCTCGTCGGCATAGGCATCTACTATGCGTGCGGCGGGCTGCATCTCAACTGGCTCTGGCTGCTGGGCGGCCTGCTCCTCCTGATCACGCTGGGGAGCCTGCTTCTGCATACCGATCTTGTGCTGACCTTCGATCGCAAAACAGGGCTGGTCAGCGAGGGCGAAGGCGAACCCACCCCCCGCAATACCGTTCTCTTTTATGAGTGCGATCCGTACATCGTCAGCGCGCAGGGGAAAAAGGGAGGACCGGTTCTCTACCGGCTGGGCCTGCGGCCCCGCACAATGCCCCGGCTGCCCGAACCCTGGATCGTGCATCAGGCGGACAATCCCGAAGACATCTATGTCATGTGGCATTTTATCCAGATGTATATGGACACGGCGCGTCCCCTGCCCGATATTCCCGCCCTGGAGCTCTACCGCAGCCAGGACCCGCGCACCCAGAAGCACGATCAGCGCCATCACAGAGATCCGGAATACTGGGGCTGGAAAGCCCCGGAAGAACGGGCCATGCTCTATGAAAAGGCCCTGAGCCGCTTCCCCAACCCGGAACCTGTCTGGCCCTGCATCATGGCCATGCGCATTCCCGGACGCAACCCGGAAGAACCCATACGGGTTCGCCCGGCCTAGAGCCTTTTCAAAGGCAGCAGCCGCTATTCCCCCGAAAAAAAGGCCCCGGAACGTCACGCGACATTCCGGGGCCTTTTGACATTTTTCGTTTGCAGCGCTTCCCACTTAGAGCATTTTTAGTTTGAAACGCTGTGCGTTTCAAACCATACGGCCTGTCGTTTCGCGGAAAAAGCGCGCTTTTTCCGCTCACTTTGGGCCGGGCGGCGCTGCCCGCCGCCTCGCGTTTTACATTTTCAAAGGCAAAGCGCTCTGGCGCTCAGAGATGCAGCGGCGCTACTTCGTGCCGAAAATGCGGTCGCCCGCATCGCCGAGACCGGGCAGAATATACCCGTGATCGTCCAGCCGCTGATCCACCGCCGCCGTATAAATGTCCACGTCGGGATGCGCGGCTTCCACGCGCGCGACGCCCTCCGGGGCGCAGACAAGATTCAGACTGATAATCTGGCGGCAGCCGCTCCGCTTCAGCAGATCAAGCGTGGCAATCAGAGAACCGCCTGTCGCCAGCATGGGATCCAGAACAATAGCGAGCCGCTGCTCCATATGGCTGGCCAGTTTGACATAGTATTCCACAGGTTCCAGCGTTTCTTCGTTGCGGTAGAGGCCGACGACGCTGATTTTCGCCCCTGGGATCATGTCGAGCACCCCGTCCATCAGCCCTAGTCCGGCGCGGAGAATGGGAACCACCGTCACCTTCTTGCCCGAAATGGCCTCCACCTCCACCGGCCCGGCCCAGCCCTGCACTGTCCGCGTTTCCGTGGCCAGACGCTGCGTCGCCTCGTAGATGAGCAGCCCCGCAATTTCATTGGACAAGGTGCGAAATTCCCGCGTTCCGGTGGATGCCATGCGCAGCAGTCCGAGCTTGTGCTGCACAAGGGGATGCCGCACGATATGTACCGCCATCGTCGCCTCCTTCATGGTAAAGAGGATTTGTCGCATTCCTCTGTCACGACAACAGGATACACGCTGCGGACAGGGACGCGCTCTTGCTGTTTCAGGGTACGGACAGTTCCGGCGGAGCGCAACCGTTCCGCCGCTCATTCCCCGTTTTTTTTATTTCCGCCCCCGGCGGGCGATTGCGGAGCGTCCTCGAAGCGGCTATACCTCGGAATATACATGCAGGAGGCAGTATGGCAGTCCATCCCAAGGCCGGGCTCTTGCCCGACTTCGATCAACTTGTGCGTGTCCCCGAACTTATGCGTGCCTACTATACGGAATTTCCCGATCCTTCCGTCCCCGAAGAGCGCGTTTCCTTCGGGACGTCCGGGCATCGCGGCTCTTCGCTGCTGCATACCTTTAACGAAGAGCATATCTACGCCGTCACGCAGGCCGTCTGCGACTATCGCGCCGTCAAAGGCATTGACGGCCCCCTGTTCCTCGGCGTTGATACGCACGCCCTGTCCGCGGCCGCCTTTGGTTCCGCCCTGGAAGTGCTGACCGCCAACGGCGTGCAGGTCTACATCGCCAAAGACGACGCCTATACCGCGACTCCCGTTGTCTCGCACGCCATCCTGTCCTGGAATGCCGGACGGGTGGGCAGCGGCCTTGCCGACGGCATCATCATCACGCCGTCCCACAATCCCCCGGCGGACGGCGGCTTCAAATACAATCCGCCCCACGGCGGCCCGGCGGACACGGACGTTACCTCATGGATTGCGGCCCGCGCCAACGAGCATCTTTCCACGGGCAATCGCGACGTGCAGATCATGCATCTGCGCGCCGCCCGCAAATCCTCCTTTGTGACGGAATACGACTTTACGGCCCGCTATGTGGAAGACCTCCCCAAGGTCATAGACATGGAGGCCATCGCTGCGTCGGGCATCCGGCTGGCCGTGGACCCGCTGGGCGGCGCAAGCCTGCCCCTCTGGGAAGCCATCGCCGATCGCTACCGGCTTAATCTGACCATCGTCAACCGCGAGGTCGATCCCACCTTCCGCTTTGTCACCTGCGACAAGGACGGAAAAATCCGCATGGACTGCTCGTCCCCCTATGCCATGAATCGCCTGCTGGATCTGCGGGACAGCTATGATTTGAGCTTTGCCTGCGATCCGGACGCGGACCGGCACGGCATCGTCACCCCCCAGGGCCTGATGAATCCGAATCATTACCTGTCCGCGGCGGCCTCCTACCTGTTCCGCAGCCGGGATCGCTGGCCCGGAGGCGGCATCGGTAAAACGCTGGTTACGAGCGGCATGCTCGATCATGTTGCCGTGGAGCTGCGCAAGCCGCTGGTCGAGGTGCCGGTGGGCTTCAAGTGGTTTGTTCCCTACCTGCAAAGCGGGCGCTGCTGCTTCGGCTGCGAAGAAAGCGCCGGCGCATCCTTCCTCTGCTTCGACGGCACGCCGTGGAGCACGGACAAGGACGGCCCCCTGCTCTGCCTCCTGGCCGCGGAAATGACGGCGCGCGAGCAGGCGAACCCCTCGCAGCAGTACGAGCGCCTGACGCAGCGCTTCGGCGCGCCGGTCTATCAGCGCCTTGACGCCCCGGCAGACGCCGAAACCCGCAAGCGTCTGACGAGCATCCGGCCCGAAGACGTGGATATCCGCACCCTCGGCGGCGAGCCGGTAACGGAGATTCTGACCCATGCCCCCGGCAACGGAGCCCCCATCGGCGGCCTCAAGGTCTGCGCGGAAAGCGGCTGGTTTGCGGCGCGTCCGTCCGGCACCGAAGCCATCTGCAAGGTTTACACGGAAAGTTTCCGGGACGAGGAACATCTGAAGAGCATCCAGAACGACGCTCTCGCCTTCATGAGCCGTCTTCTGGCCTGACGCCATTCCGGGGAAAGAAGGGCCGCGGTCTTTCTTTCCCCGCTTCTGGAATGTCGGCGGCTCCGGCCGCCGACCGCGCGACCCGACGCTGCTCTTTTGTGTGCCGCATGAAAGCAACGCTTCTTCCCTTCCCCGCTCCGCTCCTCCTTCTTTCCGTTTGTCTGCTGCTCTCGTCCCTTCTCTCTCCCGCGCGCAGCGAGGGCGCTCCTGTTGAGATTCTGGCCGCGGGAGATGTCGTGCCGACGGCCCGCATGGCTGAAGGCGGCCTTTCGACGCGGCTTTTCAGCCAGCAAGCCCGCCGCCGTATCGAGCAGGCGCGGCTTTTTATCTGGAATTGCGAGACATCGGGCATCTCTTCGCGCTCCAAGCCCAACGCCTATACCTTTCATGCGGACGCCACGTTCTTCTCGCAGATGTACTTCCCCAACGGCGTCGCCGTAACCGCCAACAATCATGTTTTCGACGGTTACGAGGAAGGCGCGGGGGCTCTCATGCGCATTCTGGACGAGAACGCCATTCGTCACAACGGCCTGCATGTCCGGCACGAATACCGCCCCCTGCTGACAACGCCCTGGACCAAGCCCGACATCTATCTCATGACGGGCTCTCCCATGTCCCAGATCGGCGGCGGGCCGCGGATTGTCACTCTCAGCTATCCGGCGCTGCGGGAGGAAATTTCCGGCCTGCGCGCCCGCAAGCCTTCGGCCATCATCATTGTCTACGCGCATGACGGGCTGGAATATCAGGACAGCCCCACCCTGCGCCAGAAACAGTGGGCGCGCATCTTCGCCCGCGCCGGAGCGGACGTTGTTCTGTTCGCGCATAATCACCGCTACGGAGAGTTCCAGATTCTGGAAGATACGCCGCGCAAGACCTTTGTCGCCTGGAGCCTTGGCAACTTTCTTTTCGGAGGCAACCGCCAGTGGCGCTGTCACAGGGACGTTCGCCTTCTCTCCCTGCGTCTGGACCCGGATTCGGGGCACAAGGAAGGCCGCTGGCTCTACGGCCGGACACGCGACTGGGAATTCTCGCTCCTCGACGAAGAGCTCCCCGCGCAGCCGCCGCTGCAAACGCCCGGTTAAGGAGTGTTAACGCTAGAGCGTTTCAACTTTGAAAAAGATGAAACGCGAGGCGGCGGCACAGCGCCGCCCGGCCAAAAGTGAGCGGAAAAACCGCGTTTTTTCCGCGAAACGACCGGCCGTATGGTTTGAAACGCCCAGCGTTTCAAACTGAAAATGCTCTAAATGATTCTTCCGGGGGGAAGGAAACCCCCTTAGCTAGCGCGTAAGGGGGTTTCCTTCCCCCCAGGCCCCCCATCCTTCCCCCAACGCG
>CALVHG010000105.1 GCA_944327285.1 uncultured Desulfovibrio sp.
AAAAACCGCGTTTTTTCCGCGAAACGACAGGCCGTATGGTTTGAAACGCGCAGCGTTTCAAACTGAAAATGCTCTATGGCGTCGGGCGAGAGTTTTCCGCCCCTTTATTCCCGCTTGTATGGCGGGATTTTTTTTCGCCTTGTTTTCGTTTTTTTAGTTTGTCCTTTTTAGCGCGAGGGGGAGTCTTTGCCCTGTTTTTTGCTGTTCCTGTTTTTCTCAGGGAAAATGTGCCGCTAACCTAACTACTTTTTCTTCTTATTTTTCTTTGCCTCGTCCTGTTGTGATTTTTTTCTTTATAGAAAATATGGGGTAGTTGGCTCTATGTTTCAGAAAAATGCCGTTTATTGCGGTTTTTTCGACGCCTGTCTCCGCAAGAATAATTTTTTTGCATGTAATTGTGAAAAATGTTGCAACGGCAACGCTGAATCATCCTTTTCTCCAGTAACAAGAATGGAAAGGGCTGCAGAGGAAGCTGTTCTCGCAAGTCCTTCGGGCATCGTCGGCAGATGTCCGCACAGGAGAAAAATACAACGGCGAGGGCGATACGCCAGGCAGCGTGCCGCACAGGAGGAGACGAGGATGAAGAAGAGGCAAAAAGCGCTGGTAGCTCTGCTGCTGGCCACAGGATTGCTGAGTGCGCCTGCCGCCAGCCAGGCGGTGGATTTCAAAGTCAAGGGGACGTTTGACATCAGTTTTGAAACGTCCAACGTGATGCCGCGCGGCGTCAACGGCGCTGATACGTTTGCCGCATTCCAGCGCTGGCGCCTTCAGATGGATGCTGTGGCCAATGAGAATCTGAGCGGCAGTCTTATGATTAGCATTGGCACTGGTAGCGGCGGCAGCCTTGCCAATGGTATTACGTGGGGACGCGGCTCTGACGGCGGCGCCATGGGCGCTGACGGCACCTCCGCGCTTGGCGTGCGCCATGCCTACCTCGACTGGATCGTGCCCGAAACGGATATCAAGGTTCGCATGGGCATTCAGCCTGTTCTGCTTCCCGGCTTTGTCTCCGGCTGGAGCGCCGTCTATGGGCAGTATTGCCCGGCTATTTTGACGAGCTTTCCGCTGGTTACGGAAGGCGACACCACTGTCGCCGCCTCCATTTACTGGGCGCGTCCTTACAATGACAACTCCGATCTGTCCCAGTATGGTCGCGACCAGAAGGGATATCTTGACAATATCGATGTTTTTGCGCTGACGCTGCCCATTACCGGTTCTAATTTTAAGGTATCGCCGTGGGTGCAGTATGCCATGATTGGCAAAAACGGCCTGCGCGGCATGAATCCCGCCACAGGTCCCCGTGAATCTGCCTTCTATGCGCCCAGAGCTGGTCTTATGCCCATTCTCGGCAGCGGGCTTGGCTATTCGGCCACGTTTGAAGGGGCTAATCTTGTTCAGAGCAGCCGCCCCTATGGCGACGGTATCTGGGCTGGCGTCACAAGCCAGTTTAACTGGGATCCGTGGGAACTGGCGCTGGAGTTTACCTACGGCAGCGTCGATATGGGGAAGGTCAGAAATTATACGCAGTTCGAGCCCGACAGGGCTGGCGGCAGAACCTTTGATCTTCGTCGTCGCGGCTGGTACGCCGCCATGCGTCTTGACTACAAGTGCGACTGGGGCACTCCCGGCATTCTCGCCTGGTACGGTCCCGGCGACGACAGCAACCCGTATAACGGTTCCGAGCGTCTGCCGCAGTTCAACACTCCCTGGCCGGTTTCGCCGCTCGGTTTCGGCGGCCAGTATTTTGACCTCAATACCTGGAAGGTCCTGGGGCATAACCCTGGCGGACTTGCCGGCGTCGTATTCACTCTCAAGGACGTGTCCTTCATTGAGGATTTGCGCCATACCTTCAAGCTGGGCTACTACCACGGCACCAACAGCAAGAACATGGTGAAGAACGCCAATATGACCGCGTATCCCACCAAGAGTGCCGACGGTCCTATGGCTTACCTCACCACGACCGACTATGCCATGGAAGCCAGTCTTTCCAATACGTATGCTATTTATGAGAATCTCGAAATGAACGTGGAAGGCGCTTACGTCAATCTGCATCTTGCCGAAAGCACCTGGCAGGGCATCGAAGATTCGCAATATCGTGACAATTGGCGCGTATCTGTCACGTTCCGGTACAAGTTTTAGAGCATGTCGAGGTGTCGCCTTTTCCGGGCGACACGAAATTCTTCAGGCAGCGTGAAGGCTTCATGTTCCCCGGCATGGCTTCTGCTCCTGCGCATGAGCAGCTTCTTTATATAAAAAGTTGCTGCTCATGCGGTTGCAAACTGTTTCGGCCTTTGTACAGAGTTTTGACGGAGTGCGTTTTTTCCTGTTCTTAAAGGAACGCGCTTTTTGGAAGGCTGAATCCCGGCTTCGGAGTATGTTTTGTAAGTTGCATATTTTATCTGTTGCTTGTTATATTTTGGGATTTATCCAAGATTGACTGTGGCGCGGAAGATATGCGGAAGATTTGAATAAAAGGGCAGTATCGAGTCTTTTTGATCTGCCAAAGAAACAACTTTGTTGCCTCAGCAACAAAGTTGTTTCTTTTTTTTGTGTATGCTATGGGTAAACTGCACTGGCCATAAGGGCGAAAAGCCCTGTGCGGATTTTCCTCAGAGGAAGAATCATGTTCTGTTTTACGGAACTTACAAATTTGAATCGTTGCTGGAAGGAGCTGGCACAGGAGAATCTTTCTACCTGCAAAAAGGGCTATCGCTTCCTGCCAGAACACGAACTCATGTATTTTATTTTGCGGGGGCGCGTCAGGCTGGTTGCCCTTACTCCGGACGGGGAAGAGAAGAATCTCTGGTATTTGCGCGAGGGATGTTTCTTTAACGAGACTCCCGCTTTTTTTCAGGGGTCTTCCGATGCTTCCTCACCGCAGTCCCAGCTGGCCTATTCCGTTTTCATGACGACGTCTTCCTTCTTTCACGAATGCACGGAGAGCTCTCTATTGGGAGCTCTGTCCTTTGCGCGCGTTAAGGAAATCGGGCTGCGCCATCCGGAAATGCTTCTCAACCTGTGCCATAGTTTCAGTCTCAAGGTGACGCTGCTGGCGCAGAACATGGCCTCGTTCACGCTGGAGACGCCCCGGCAGCGCGTCTACAAATATCTGGCGGCGCGCATTGAGCCCGGCAGTAATCCGCCCCGGATTAAGCGCACCATGCCGTATGTCGAAATGGCGAATCTGCTCGGCATGCATCGTATTTCCCTTTATAAGATACTCACGGCCGCCCAGAAGAGCGGTATTCTGGCCTTTGACAAGAAAAAAACCTGCATTACGGTGCTGCAGCCGGATATATTTTTCCGCAATGCCGGTTTATAGGGTGATGATCTTGTCTCTGTTGCTTGCTCTGCTTTGGCTTTGCAGCGGTTTTGTCAACGGGCTGACTTCCTTTGGCGCAAATCTGCTGGCCATTCCCGTCATGTCACTGTTCATGCCTCCGAAGGACGCTATCATTACGGCCTGCTTCGGAGGGCTTGCCGTGACGGTGACTATTGTCTTCATGTATCGCAGTCATCTTAATTACAAGGAACTTCTGAAGTTCTTTTTGCCCTGCCTGATAACCGTTCCTCTGGGGACTGAAGTGCTGCAGAGTCTGAGTTCCGCGGCGCTGTTGCTGCTTGCGGGGGGCGTCATGTTGCTTTTCCTGATCTGGCAGGGCGTGGCGTCGCGCTTGCCGCTTGGCGGCGCGTGTCCCGCCTGGAGCGTCTTTGCGGCAGGAGGAGCCGCCGGTCTGCTGGTTGCCGCTACCGGCATGGGCGGCCCGCCGTTTGCCGTCTATGCCATGCTGCGCCGTTGGGACAAGGAAACGTCGCTTGCCATGATTAATATGAGCGGCGTCCTGAGTCTTCTTATTACCATCGGCGCGCAGTGGCAGCAGGGGCTGCTGACGCCGACGGTGCAGCATGCCGCCGCCATTGCCGTTCCTGCTTCCGTTGTCGGCGTTCTGTGCAGTCTGCCCCTGCTGCGGCGCATGAATATTGATTTGTTTCGCCGGTTGGTTTTGATAATGGTCGCGCTCGCTACGGCAACCATGTTTGTCAGGGGGATTTCCCTGCTGTAGTTCTTTTTTCCACTTTGGATGTTGGGTAAATTTCTGGAAGCCCTCCTTTGCTGGCTGTGTGTCGGCAGAGGAGGGCTTTTTTATTCCGGAGCCGCCGTTTTAGAGCGTTTCAACTTTGAAAAAGGTGAAACGCGAGGCGGCGGCACAGCGCCGCCCGGCCCAAAGTGAGCGGAAAAACCGCGCTTTTTCCGCGAAACGACAGGCCGTATGGTTTGAAACGCACAGCGTTTCAAACTGAAAATGCTCTAGGGCAGGCGCGTTCCCGCGAGGGCTGTGAAATATCGGTTGCGCGGGATTATTGGGAAAATTGGGGCAAACGCGCTTTTTTTGTGATGGATGTTGCAAGGGCAACATGAATCCTTCTGAAAAGCCTCTATTGTGAAAGCCATGTGAAAGGCTGAACGTGCCGCGGGCATGGAGACGCCAGTAAAGCGTGGGCGCTGCCGGAAAACGGCAGTGTATTAGGTGATAAAGTGTCCTTTTTCACAACATGAGGGGCATCTGAAAGGATGCAAGGAGGATGTATGGGAGCCGAAGCTCAGGTAGAAACGCAGACAAGACAAATTCCTATAGCGACAATTATACACACGCTTATCGGCGTGGGGCTGATGTTGTCAGGTCTGTTTCTTCCCTGCCTTTCCATTGTGACAGAGCCGACAGCCAAGCTCTTGTCTCTGGGGCTGCCGCAGGTGGACGGCGGACTTCTGGTGGAAGTGACCCGCATGGGTATGATCGCCACCATGATTTTCCTCGGCGTGGTGTACCTCTGGACCTTTGTCGACACCCTGTGGCCGGGCTTCCTGGGCCTGCTGATGCTTATCTTTTGCGGATATGCGCCGGCCGATCAGATTCTGACCATGTTTTTCGGCAATCCGATGGTGGTCATGATCTTCTTCCTGATGATTTTTGCCTCCGCCATTGTGCACAGCAATATTGCCGCCTGGCTGGCCCGCTGGCTGATGACGCGGGACTTCATCGAGGGCCGTCCGTGGGTGATGACGGCGACCATTCTGGTGGGGAGCTACTGCGTGGCCTTTCTGGATCAGGTGACGGCCTGCTTCCTTATGTGGCCCATCCTGTTCTCCATTTTTGAGGAGACCGGCTACAAGAAGGGCGACAGATACGTTTCCATCATGACGGTTTATGTCGTCATTGCCATTCTCTGCTCTTTTGCCACTGACCCGTTCAAGGGCGGCGCCTTCTATCTGCTGGTGAACCTGCAAAGCCTGGCCGCCGGGGATTCCGGGATGGCCGTTCCGGTGCTGAACACGGCCGCCTATCTGGTGTTTGGCGTCGTGGTGTCGCTGGTCAGCATCGCCATGCTGCTTCTGCTGATGCGTTTTGTGTTCCGCGTGGATGTTTCTCCCCTGCTGCGCATGAATGTGGCGGCGCTGAAGAAGGAGCCCCTTCCTCCTCTGACGACCAATCAGAAGATTCTGCTGGGCGTCTTTTTCTTCTATGCCATGTGGCTTCTTCTGCCTTCGCTCATCGGTAAGGAAAACATCGTGGGCGCTTTCCTCACGCGCAATACCATGGCCGGCTCCGCCATCGCGGTGCTGCTGATCTGCATTATTCCCGTCAAGGGTCGCCCTGTCGCCGATATTTGCGTGAGCAATGCGGTGTATCCGTGGCGCGTCTTCTTCCTCATCGCCTTTGCCATGCTGCTTGGCGGGGCCATGACGGCCAAGGGAACTAACGTGGCCCTGTGGATGGAATGCGCCATGCGCGGCCTGCTGTCCGGCTTCAGCGTGTCGGCTCTGACTATTGCGGTCATCCTGCTGGGTATTTCTCTGACAAACTTCTGCAACTCCGTGGTGCTTGGCCTGGTGCTGACGCCTGTGCTGCTGGCCGTGAGTCATGCGTTCGGCTTCTCCGCCGCGCCCATCATGGCCTGTTTCATCTTTGCCGTGCTGATTGCCGCCTGCACGCCCGCGGCGTCGCCCTTTGCGGCTCTGCTGTTCGGCCATACCAAGTGGGTCGCCAAGACGGACATGATCAAGCACAGCGTTATTGCTTCGGCTGTTGTCGCCGGCGTGGTCATCGCCGTCGGCATGCCGCTGGCCACGCTGATTTTCGGCTAGAGTGTTTTACCTTTAAAAAGTAAAACGCGAGGCGGCGGCACAGCGTCGCCCGGCCCGAAGCGAGCGGAAAAACCGCGTTTTCCGCGAAACGACAGGCCGTATGGTTTGAAACGCACAGTGTTTCAACCTGAAAATGCTCCAGTTCCGGGGATACCCGGCATCCGGGTATCCGGATAAGATGTGATGCCGGGGCGGCATGCCGCCCCGGAATAGTTCAGGCGCTGCCCGTGCAGCGACTTCAAGAGGTTCAGTTATGGAAAAGTACGATATTATCATTGTGGGCGGCGGCCCTGCCGGTCTGACGGCTTCCATCTATGCCGTGCGCGCCAATATGAAAACCCTGGTGCTGGACAAGCTGGCTCCCGGCGGTCAGATTATCAATACCAACGAAATCGCCAACTATACCGGTTTCGGCACCATCAACGGCGCGGAACTGGCCATCAAGATGTTCGAGCACTCGCAGGAAGTGGGCGCGGAATTCGATTACAAAACCGTCGTTGCCATCGAAGACCACGGCAACAGCAAGATCGTGGTCTGCGAAGAGGACGACGCCCGCTATGAAGCGAGCGCTGTCATCATCGCAACCGGCACGCGGCCGCGTCGTCTTGGCGTGCCGGGCGAAGAAGCCCACGCCGGGGCCGGCGTGAGCTGGTGCGCCATCTGCGACGGCGCGCAGTATCGCGGCAAGGATGTTGTCGTTATCGGCGGCGGCAATTCCGCCGTGGAGGAATCCATCTATCTTGCGGGTATTGTGAACAAGCTCACCGTGGTGACCATGTTCGACCTTACCGCGGACCCCGTGGCCTGCGACAAGCTGCGCGCCATGCCCAATGTGGACATTTACCCCTATCAGGATGTGCTGGAATTTGTGGGCGACGCCAAGATTGAAGGCGTGCGCTTCAAATCCACCAAGGAAGATGGCGTGGAGCGTCTCGTCAAGTGCGACGGCGTGTTCGAGTACATCGGCCTTGAGCCCACGGCGGGTTTCTGCGCCAATCTCGGCATTCTGAACAAGATGGGCTGCATTGAAACGGACAGCCAGATGCGTACGTCCTGCCCCGGCATTTTTGGCGCGGGAGACATCATTGCCAAACAGTTGCGCCAGGTCGCCACGGCCTGCGGCGACGGCGCGGTTGCCGCGCACAATGCCGCTTCCTATGTCGAGTCCCTGCGCAAATAATTTTTGAGGAGATACGTCATGATTACTGAAGTCGATACCGTCGCCTATGATGCGCTGGATAAATCCGGCCCCATGCTGGTGGAGTTCTATTCCAAGACCTGCGGCCCCTGCAAAATGCTGGCCTTTGTTCTGAAGGACGTGGCCAAGAACGATCCCGATTTCCCCATTTATACCATCGACTATGACGCCAATCAGGAACTCAAGGAGCGCTGCGGCGTCAAGGGCTTCCCGACCCTGCTGTTCATGAAGGACGGGGTAGAGGTTTCCCGTCTGGAAGGACTGAAGCAGAAGCCCGCCATTCTTGAGGAAATTGCCAAGCTCAAAGGCTAGGCTGTTCCCGTTCCTTTTCCTTTCATCTTTACGTTATATGGAGACAAACATGAGCACCAATCGCGTTACGCATACTCTGGAAGAGCATCTGATCACCCGCCAGAACAAGGCCGAAAAGGAATTTCTCGCCGCTTTTGAAAGCGAAAAGCCCACGCTGGAAAACGCGCATGTGCTGGTTAACCCCTACCTCATCAACCCTCTCTGCGCGCTGATCCTGTTCAAGACGGACAAGCCGGCCGCCGCGACCCTGACCATTCACGGCAAGCGCAACGATCGTGAAAATATCGTGCATGCCTTCCCCGAAGGCACGAGCCATGCTCTGCCCGTGGTCGGCCTGTATGAAGGAATGGTGACCCGCGTGACGGTGGAACTGTCCACCGGCGAAAGCAAGACCTTTGAAATTCAGGCGCAGCCCCTGCCCGAAGATGTGTGCCGTTGCCGCAACATCAATACCTCCATGGATTACTTCGGGAACAATTTCATGTTCCTGACGCCCGCGGGCAAGAACCTGCCCACCGCGTATGACTACATGGGCGATATTCGCTGGCTGCTGACCGTCAACACGATGTTCGACATCAAGCGTCTGAAGAACGGCAATATCATGACCGGTTCGCAGCGCTTCTGCCGCATGCCCTACAATGCCACCGGCCTTGTCGAACTGAACCTGCTGGGCAAAATTTACAAAGAATATCGCATGCCCGGCAACTATCATCACGACCACTTTGAAATGCCCGACGGCAACATCCTTGCCCTGACGCAGGACTTCTCAAACGGCAGCACCACGGTGGAAGACATGATCGCTCTGCTGGATCGTGAAACCGGCGAAGTGCTGCGCACCTGGGACTACAAGACCTTCCTTCCCCAGAACGTGGGCGGCTCCGGCTCGCAGGACGCGCACGACTGGTTCCATAACAACGCTCTGTGGTACAATCCCAAGAACAACACCATCACCATTTCCGGCCGCCATCAGGACGCCGTGGTGAACTTCGACTACGAAACCAGCAAACTTAACTGGATCATCGGCGACCCCGAAGGCTGGCCCGAAGACATGCAGAAGTATTTCTTCAAGCCCGTGGGCGATCTGAGCAAGTTCGACTGGCAGTATGAGCAGCACGCCTGCGTTGTCTGCCCCAACGGCGACATCATGTGCTTCGACAACGGCCAGTACCGTTCCAAGGTCAAGGAAAAGTACATCCGCAACCGCGACAACTTCTCCCGCGGCGTGCGCTATCGCATTGATACCGACAAGATGGAAATCGAGCAGGTGTGGCAGTACGGTAAGGAACTGGGCCAGACCTTCTTCTCGCCCTACATCTGCAATGTGGAATACTACGACGAAGGCCACTACCTGATCCACTCCGGCGGCATCGGCTGGAAGGACGGCTATGCTTCCGACGCTCTGGGCGCCTTCCTCAATCCCAAGAAGGACCCCACCACCGACATCTGCTCCAAGACCGTGGAACAGAAAGACGGCGTCGTCATGTACTACATGGAAGTGGACGGCAACTTCTATCGCGCCGAAAAGCTCTCGCCCTATCATGACGGCGTCAATGCCGCGTTTGGCGACGGCAAGCTGCTCGGCCATCTGGACGTGACCCCCACCTTCGACACCATTCCCGATGTCCCCGAACGCAACGAAGTCGTGGATGCCTGGCATCAGGTGAACATCGAAGAAGACGAAGACCGCTTTGTGTTCCACGGCCGCTTTGCCCGCGGTTCTCTTGCGATGATTCTGCTGGAAGGCGAAAAGGAAACCCGCGGTTACTTCATCAATACTGCCGCTTCCTATCATCTTGCCATGTGCTCCGGCGCGTATCTGGAAGATGATGATCGCGTCATCAAGATGAACATCAGCAAGGAAGGTCTTTCCGGCAAGTACGCCATCAAGGTGCTGGTGGAAGACGCCATCTATCAGACTGGCGTGACCATCTACTGCTAAAGAGCTTCAATGGTCAGGGGAAAGATTTTTCCCCTGACTGCAAAACATGATGAAAGCGGCCCGTCGGGAAACCGGCGGGCCGCTTCTTTTGGGTTCAGGGCTCATTACGTTTTGTCTTGAGGGGGAAGGACCCCCTTTGCTCTGCTGTCGATGCCCGTAAGGCTCCTGCGTCGCCTAGATGTAGAGTATCAACACGTTGTTCACCCTCCGCTCAGGCATGACGCTGGAGGTCTTCTGCCAAGAGCCGAATG
>CALVHG010000106.1 GCA_944327285.1 uncultured Desulfovibrio sp.
GAAGGAAACCCCCTTATCTCTGCTGTCGATGCCCGTAAGGCTCCTGCGTCGCCTAACGGGCACGGCCTGCGGCCGCCTTCGGTCGCGGCTAGCGCGCAAGGAGTGTTTCCTTCCCCCGAACCCCCATCCTTCCCCCAACGCGCTTTATCGGGAGGGTGTGCAGTGCCGGTAGCGCGACCGCTTTCCCCGTGGCAGCCGTCCCCAGACCGGGGAGCAGCCGGTAATCAGGTCTGCAA
The DNA here is from genome assembly GCA_944327285.1 of uncultured Desulfovibrio sp. Lineage (GTDB taxonomy): Bacteria > Desulfobacterota > Desulfovibrionia > Desulfovibrionales > Desulfovibrionaceae > Desulfovibrio. Next base: position 237 of record CALVHG010000106.1, read on the forward strand.
TTTGTGTGAAAATAAAAGCCCGCTGGTTTTAGCGGGCTTTTATTTTTTTATGGAGAAAAATCAGTGTGTTATTTGAGGAAGAATATGAAATTTTCAGTAATAGTAATAATTACTATTTACAATAAGAAAATTTTCCGCCATGATGCCTTTAACGACACGGCAGCCGGGGTCCCCGGCGACAGCCTTTAAACTACAAACTACGTCAAGGAGGGAATCATCATGGCAGACAAGAATGATCGTCTTACCACCGGCGCAGGCGCGCCCGTTGCTGACAACAACCATGTGCTGACCGCCGGTCCGCGCGGCCCCATGCTGATGCAGGACGTCTGGTTCCAGGAAAAGCTGGCGCATTTTGATCGCGAAGTGATTCCCGAACGGCGCATGCATGCCAAGGGATCCGGGGCCTACGGTACCTTTACGGTGACGCATGATGTCACCCAGTACACGCGGGCTTCCCTCTTTGCCGAAGTCGGGAAAAAGACGGAAGTTTTCGCCCGGTTCTCCACTGTGGCCGGGGAGCGGGGCGCGGCTGATGCGGAACGCGACATTCGCGGTTTTGCGCTCAAGTTCTATACGGATCAGGGCAACTGGGACATGGTGGGCAACAATACCCCTGTCTTCTTCCTGCGCGATCCGCTCAAGTTCCCGGACCTGAATCACGTGGTCAAGCGCAATCCGCGCACCAACATGCACAGCGCCAAGGATAACTGGGATTTCTGGACGCTGCTGCCCGAAGCGCTGCATCAGATCACCGTGGTCATGAGCGATCGCGGCATCCCGGCTTCCTACCGGCATATGCACGGTTTCGGCAGCCATACCTACAGCCTGATTAACGCCAAAAACGAGCGTTTCTGGGTCAAGTTTCATTTCAAGACCCAGCAGGGCATCAAGAACCTGACGGACGCCGAGGCTCAGGAGCTCATCGGGCGGGATCGCGACAGCCATCAGCGCGATTTGTACGAACACATTGAAAAGGGCGATTTCCCCCGCTGGACGCTCTATTTCCAGGTGATGCCCGAAGAGGACGCCGAAAAGCTGCCCTACCATCCCTTTGATCTCACGAAGGTCTGGTATCACAAGGATTATCCGCTGATTGAAGTGGGCGTGCTGGAACTGAATCGCAACCCCGAAAACTACTTCGCGGAAGTGGAGCAGGCTGCGTTCAATCCCGCAAATCTTGTGCCCGGTATCGGCGTTTCTCCCGACAAGATGCTTCAGGGCCGTCTGTTCTCCTATGGCGACGCCCAGCGTTATCGCCTTGGGGTGAATCATCACATGATTCCCGTCAACAGACCGCGCTGCCCCTATCACAGCTTCCATCGTGACGGTCTTATGCGTGTGGACGGCAACTATGGCAGCCATACCAACTACGAACCCAACAGCTACGGCGCCTGGCAGGAACAGCCCGACTTTGCCGAACCGCCGCTGAAGATTAGCGGCGACGCGGCGCGCTGGAACTATCCCTGCGATGACGCCGACTATTTCGAGCAGCCCGGTAAGCTCTTCCGTCTGATGACCCCGGAACAGCAGGAAGCTCTCTTCGGCAACACCGCCCGCGCCCTGGGCGATGCCCCTAGAGAAATTAAGTTGCGCCATATCCGTAACTGCGCCAAGGCCGATCCCGCCTATGGCGCCGGCGTGGCCCGCGCCTGCGGTATCCCCGAAAGCGAAATATAGCAGGTAGATAGAACGGGGGGAAGGAGGAAACCCTTTTGAAAAAGGGTTCTCCTCCTTCCCCCCGAACCCCCCATCCTCCTTCCGAAAATTTTTTATCTGAAAAATGGCGCGGCACGATAACGCCGCCGCAAGCCCGTTGTCAGCCGTCCCCCGGTGATACGGGCTTTTTGTTGTTCGTGTTTTTTCAGGGAGTGCAATGCGCTGCTATTTTTTGAGAGTATTTTCAGTTAGAGCGTTTCACCTTTGAAAAAGGAGAAACGCGAGGCGGCGGCAGAACTAGTTGACGCTAATGATTTTGTCCCTCCGGGGACGGTTGCGGCACGTGTGTTTTTTGAGTAAGGACAGCGCAGAATAACCCTGTGAAAAGTTTTAGGAAGGGAGAGGGGGAGTTTGAGGGGGAGAGGGAGAACCCTTTTCCAAAAGGGTTTCCCTCTCCCCCTCAATCTTCTTTCCTTCTCTCCGCCTTTCTCCCTTTCCATCATAGTTTTGCCATGAAAAAGAGAACCATCAAAAAAAATAAACAGCTACAGAGCAGCGGGCCTGCCCTGCGCGGGCGGTATACGGCTCTGCGCAATGGCGGCGGGGGCTTTGTGACGCCGCTGGATGCGCAGGGGCGCGTCTGCGGCGAGGATATTTTCATCCCTGCGCACGCAAGCGGCGGCGCGTGGCATCAGGATATTGTTTTGGTACAGTGCGCCGCCGGACGACGTCGGCTCGGACTGCGGCAGGAAGGGCGCATTGCGGGCATCGAGGCGCGGGGCCTTGCGGAGATTCCCGCGCACATGGCCCGGCGTCGGGGCGGCTGGCTGGAGTGCGTGCCTGCGGACGGGCGCCTGAATTTTCGTTTGCGTGTTCCCGTGCCGGAAGGCGAGGAAATGCCGCATACGGGCGATCTGCTGGTGATTGCGCCGGAACATGCGCTTGACGAGGGGCTCTGGCTTGGGCGGCTAGTGGCGCGTATGGGCCGGGAAGACGATGTGCGCGTGCAGGAAGAGCTGGTAAAATGCAATCACGAGACGCCGAGGGAGTTTCCTCCTCGCGTGCTGGCAGAGGCGGAGGCGCTGCCCGGCGAGCCGGGGCCGGAGGACTGGCGCGACCGCGAAGATCTGCGCGATGCCGTGCTGGTGACAATTGACGGCGAGGATGCGCGGGACTTCGACGACGCGGTGGAAGTGACGCCGGAGGCGGACGGCTGGCTGCTGCGCGTGGCCATTGCCGACGTCAGCCATTACGTGCGTCCGCGTTCCGGGCTGGATGACGAGGCGCGGGAGCGGGGCAACTCGTGGTATTTCCCCACGTCTGTGGAACCCATGCTGCCTTTTGCGCTTTCCAACGGTCTGTGCAGCCTTGTGCCGGGACGGCCGCGGCTGGCCATGCTGGCGGAGGTGCATTTTGATCGGCATGGACGCCCCGGAGAAACGCGCTTTGCGCCTGTGGTCATGCGCTCCGCCGCGCGCCTGACCTATACGCAGGTCAGGGCCTGCGTGCTGGACAGGGATGCGGACGCGCGCGCGGCGCTGGCGGCAGCGGAGCGAGGGGCCGAGGTCCTGCGGATGCTGGATGACGCCCGCGCGCTGTTCGAGGTCTTGCGGCAGACCCGGCTGGAGCGGGGATCGCTGGATTTTGACGTGCCCGAACCCGCCTATGAGGTGGACGGCGAAGGCCGTCTTTTGTCCGTGCGCTGCCGGGAGCGGCATGACGCGCACAGGATGATTGAGGAATTCATGATTGCCGCCAACGAGGCCGTTGCCCGCTGGCTGGGCCGTTGCCGGCTTGCGGCGGATGGACGCATTCTGCCCCCTGCGGCGACGCGGCATGACGGGCACGCCTGGCAGACGCCGCGCGAGGAGAGCGCGCCTTTTCTGTATCGCGTGCATCCGCTGCCCGATGCCGAGCGGCTGGAAAGCCTCTTTGATACGCTGCGGGCCACGGCGCTTGAGACCGCGCCGCCCGCAGGCACGGCCGCCGATGCCGGGGGCCTGCGGACGGCTTTGTTGCGGGCGCGGGGCACGGAACAGGAATTTCTGGTCAACCGCCTTTGCCTGCGGGCCATGCCGCAGGCCCGGTATCAAACCCGCAACGAGGGGCACTTCGGCCTTGCGTCGCAGGCATACTGCCATTTTACCTCTCCCATTCGCCGCTATGCGGATTTGACGGTGCACCGCGTGCTGAAAAACGCGCTGGGCATGGATACCGGCCCCCTGCCTGCGGGGCAGCGGCTGGAGCGCGTGGCCGACGGGCTCAACCGGCGGGAGCGGGCGGCTATGGACGCGGAACGGGAAATGGCGCGCCGTATGTCCTGCCTGGCTTTACGCGGTCGGGAAGGCGAGGTTTTTCATGGCGTGATTTCCGGTCTGATGGAATTCGGGCTGTTTGTGGAGCTGGCCGACATGCCGGTGGAAGGCATGATCCGCGTGGAGGACCTGGGGCCGGACTGGTACGAGTACGACGCCCGGCGTCAGACCCTGCGCGCCGTGCGCGGCGGCGGTTTCTGGCGTCTGGGGCAGGCGCTGGACGTGCGCCTGCTGGAAGTGCGTCCCGGACGGCTGGAGATTCGCCTTGTGCCCGCCGCTGCCGGAGAGGAGGGCGGACAGCGGCCCCGGCGGCGCGGTCGGGGGAAAGGTCCCGCCCGCAAGGAGTCGTCGCGCGGAAAGCGTCCTGCCTTTCGCGAGCGGACGCCGCGCGGCAGTCTCCGGGATGAAGCCAAACGCGCCCGCAGGGCGGAAAGAAAAGCTGCTCGCGCCCTTCGGGGACGCAGGGACGGCGGGGGGCGCTGATGGGTTTTCTTGCGCATCGTCAGGGCATGGGCGCGGCGGCGCTGCTGCTGGTGGCCAGCACCATTCTTTCCCGTTTTATGGGATTGATCCGGGACAAGGTGATTTCGTGGCAGTTTGGCGCGGGCGGCGAGGCGGACATGTATTTCGCCGCTTTTGTGGTGCCGGACATCATCAATCATCTGCTGGCGGGCGGCTTTATGTCCATCACGGCCATTCCGTTGCTGGCGCGTCGCTTTGCCGAGAACGGAGACGACGCCTGGCAGCTGTTTTCCGCCATGTTCCGTTGGATGCTCCTGGGCTCGCTGCTGCTGACCCTGGGGGCCATGCTGCTGGCCGAACCGCTGGCCGGGCTTGTCGCTCCCGGTTTTGATGCCGCGCAGCGGGCGCGGCTGGCCTTTTTCATGCGGCTGGTGCTGCCCGCGCAGGTCTTTTTTCTCTGCGGAGCCGTAGTGACGGCGCTGCTCTATTTGCGGCGGCAGTTCAGCGTGCCCGCGCTCTCGCCATTGATTTATAACGGTTGCATCATTCTGGGCGGTTTGCTGACGCCGCTGGTCTGGCCGGGGGCGGGCATGGCCGGCTATTGCGTCGGCGTCACCGTCGGCGCGGCTCTCGGCGCGTTCTGGTTGCCGTTGATGGTGGCTTCCCGCGGGGGGATCTGCTGGCGCTCTGTGTGGCGGCATCCTCTGCTGCGCGTTTTTCTGCTGACCACGCTGCCGCTTATGCTTGGGCAGACCGTGGTCTATCTGGACGAACAATTCTACCGTATTTTCGGAAGTATGGCAGGGGAGGGCGCAGTAAGTCTGCTCAACTATTCCAAGCGGATCACGCAAGTTCCCATTGGTCTTATGGGGCAGGCTGCGGCCGTGGCATCCTATCCCTTTCTGGTTTCCCTGCTGGCGCAAAAGGATGAGGCGGGCTTTTCCGCCACGCTCAACACGGCTCTGAAAACCAGTGTGGGCCTGATTATTCCCTGTGCCGGATGGATGCTTGTGGCCGCTCTGCCCATCATGAGCGCCATCTTTCAGGGCGGGCGTTTCGGCCCGGAAGAAAGTCTTGCCGCCGCGCCCCTGCTGCGGCTCATGCTGGCGTTCACGCCCTGCTGGATATTCTATATGGTGCTGGTGCGCGGCTATTACGCGCACGGCGATACCCTGACGCCCGCCGTCACAGGCACGGTGCTGACGCTCTGTTGTCTGCCGTTCTATTTCTGGTGGGCCGTGCCGCGCGGGCCGTGGGCCATTGCCCTTGTTTCTGGCGTCAGTGTGGCGGCCTATGTGCTCTGGCTGATCGGTATCTGGATACGGCGTCACGGTACGGCCGTTTTTGCGGGGCTGCCGGCGCTTCTGTGTCGTGTGCTGCTCTGCACCCTGCCTGCCGCGGGGCTTGCCGCCTTCTGCCAATCCCTCGTTCTGCCGCGTGTGGCGGATCTGACGCCCTTCGTGACTGCCTGTCTGGCTGCCGCCGCCAGCGGGCTTGCCTTTGCCGCGCTGTTCCTGCCGCTGGTGTCGTGGCTCGCGCCTGCGCTCCTTGCGCCCGTGCTGCGCCGTCTGCGGCGTCGGCAGCCACGCTGAGGGGATGCTGTTTTGTTTGTTGTCGGGGGAGGGGAACCCCTCATCTCTGCTGTCGATGCCCGTAGCTTCCTTCGTCGCAACGGGCACGGCCTGCGGCCGCCATTCGGTCGCTGCTGGCGCGAGAGGGGTTCCCCTCCCCCGTACCTCCACCCCTCCCCAGCGCGTTTTTTCAAGGTAGATGTGGCTCTACGGCAATGCCGACGACTTCCTTCAGGTAATCGTCCCCCGGAACTTCAGAAAAAACAGAGTCGGACGGTCCGTCATACGGCGGGCTGTCCGACTCTTCGTGTTTCAGAGACTCTAGAGCGTTTTACCTTTGAAAAATGTAAAGCGCGAGGCGGCGACACAGCGCGCCCGGCCCGAAGAGAGTGAAGAAAACGCAGCTCTCCCGTCCGCCAATTTTCCGCCTTCACTGCCGCCCGGCAAGGTCTCTCCTTCCGCTCCTTGCCGCTGATGCAGCGTGTCGCGGGCGCGAAGGCGCTCCCGGACGCCCGCAGGGCGGACGGAGCGCCGCAGCAGGCGCGGACATCGCCCGGCCGGAACGGCCGGGAAGGTTCGCGCCGACGCCCCGCACGACACGCGGCGGATGGGGGCAGCCCAACTCAAGAGACAAATTTCGCGTTCCCGCACAAAGGGGAGTACGGGGGTGCAGGGGGTGTAGAGGGGATTTTCCCCTCTCACCCCATGCCCCGCGCCGGGCAGGCGACCCGCCGCCCGCGCCGGGCAGAAGCCGCGATACACAGAGGGACTCCGGCTCAATACGACCAGGACATTTTACCTTTTTCAAAGTTGAATTGCTCTAGAGCGCTTTACCTTTGCCCTAACCGATAAGCTGCATGGCCATCTGCGGCATGGAATTGGCCTGTGAGAGCATGGCCACGGCCGACTGGGTGAGCACCTGATTGCGCACGAAATTGGTCATTTCTATGGCGACATTGGCGTCGCGGATACGGGATTCGGAGTTTTGCAGGTTTTCGGCCTGAACGGTGAGGTTTGTCACGGTATTTTCAAGGCGGTTCTGCATGGTGCCGAGGTAGCTGCGGATTTCGGCATGCCGGGCCTGCGCGTCGCCGATGCGGTTCAGGGTGGTCTGGGCGCGTTCCTGCGTCTGTATGTCCACGCCTGCCAGTCCGAGGCCCGCCAAAGTGGCGTCGGAGGATTTGATGATATAGTAATCCTCGGCGGAATCGTTGCTGGGGCCGAAATGGATCAGGACGCCTGCCGGACGGCCTGCGGTCTGTTGCTGCGCCTTGCCTTCCGTGATCGTGAAGGAATCGAAGCTGGTGGCATAGCCGAAATTGGTCGTATTGCCTATGACAAGCTGCCCCTGCCCGCCAAGATTCGCATTGGCGATGCTGCCTATATCCGTGCCGTTGAGAATGACGTGCAGGGCCTTGTCTTCCTCTATGCGGACTTCCAGCGTGTTGGTGCCGCCGTCGCTGACTGCGCCGACAGCGCTGCCGACGCTTTGTCCGTTAAGCGTCACTTCCAGCTCGCCGGTAGTGTAGGCAACGGCGGTCAGACCGCCGAAACTGAACAGCTCCGTTTGTGCGCCCGCGCCGGTGCCCGCCGCGCGAATGGTGCTGAAGGAAAGGGCAAAGCCCAGCCCCGGATCGCCGGAAAGATCGAGATTGACGGACGCGTTGCCAATAAAGCCTTCCTGCGTTTCCAGACGGCCGCCGTTGAAGGAAACGACGCCGTTAGTCGTAAGAGTGTGTCCGTTGCCGGAGCTGTCGCCGGTATCGTTGAAATCCCACTGGGCCGTGGTCGTGGTGGTGACGGGGCCGGTTGCGCCGCCCGCGCCGCCGGACAGGGAGCCGTCCAGCAGCTTGATACCGTTAAAATCCGTGGCGTGGGCAATGCGGGAGATTTCCGACCCCATCGCCTGAAATTCGCTGTCGATCATCAGGCGCTGCACGGAATCATAGGTTCCTGTGGAGGCCTGCTCGGCCAGCTCCTTCATGCGGATCAGCTTTTCCTCAATGATTCCCAGAGCTCCGTCGGCTGTCTGAATCATGGAAATGGCGTCATTGGCATTGCGCACGCCTTGATGCAGGGCGGCAATATCGACGCGCATCAGCTCGGAGACGGCAAGACCGGCGGCGTCGTCCGCCGCATGGTTGATGCGCATGCCCGAAGACAAGCGTTCGGTCGAGGTCGCCAGGCGGGCATAATGGCCGGTCAGGGTATTGGCGGCATTCTGTGCCATGCCGTTGTGATTTATATACATGCGTCTCCTCCATGAGCGGCATGCCGGGGGCGAGGGGGCGTTACTGTTTTTTGAAATATCGGGAAAGCTGCATGAAGAGCAGAGAGATATGCTTTTCCATTATTGGAACGGCATACCTGGTCTTAACGGAACTGTTTTTGTCACGTCAAGATAATTATGGGGTTAGGATAAAAATAAAAAGGATTACTGTTTGTGAAAAGGTGAGTCAGGGCGTGCCGGAAAAAAGACGGAGATATGTTTTTGAGCTGGCAGGGCGCGCGTGTTTACAGGGAAGGCGCAAAGGAGAGGCGCCGGTTACTTAGAGCGTTTTAGCTTTGAAAAAGATAAAACGCGAGGCGGCACAGCGCCGCCCGGCCCAAATTGAGCGGAAAAACCGCGCTTTTTCCGCGAAACGACAGGCCGTATGGTTTGAAACGCACAGCGTTTCAAACTGAAAATGCTCTAGTGCGCATACGCTTCATGAAGTCCTGTCCATGCAAAAGACGCCGCCCTGGGGATGGGGCGGCGTCTCTGGTTTCTGGCTGCATGAATACTCCGCAAGCGGCGGGGCTGTTGCTGGCGATGGCGCATCTTTGGCCGATTCGGGAGAAATCGGCAAATATTGTTCTGATGCAACGCCACAAAGCCCGGTTTCCGCAATTGCGTGGACCGGGAGAAAAGCGACTTCCCTTCGGGCAGCATACTATGTCGTCTGTTGCCACATGGCGGCCATTTTCAGAAGCGCGTCATTGCTGACATCAAGAGCCTTCTGGTTCTGTTCCCGGATGCGGTTGTAGACTTCCTCTCGATACACGCCGACATTTTCCGGCACTTCAAAGCCGAGTTTGATCTGGCTGCCCTGTATCTTGAGTACGCTGACACGGATATTGTCGCCAATGTAGATGCTTTCGCCTGCACGTCGGCTCAGTATTAGCATAAGCTTTTCCCTTGCTTATGAGACGTTGGGTCTCGTGAGGGGTATACGCCCTGCAAGCGGGAAAGGCAAGAATCCCCTTCTCTCCTTCCTGTTGTTCGGAGGGAGAAAAGGGGCAAAAGCATAAACGCGGCGGGCTTTCGTCTTTCTTCCTCCTCTGTGGAGAGAAAGGGCGTTCGCCTGGCCGATGAACTCTGTGTGACCCTTTCTCGGTATAAAATGCGGCGCGCAGCTTCGTCGGCATAAAAAACTGCGTGCCTAACCGTAGAGTTGGCGGTTCGATGGAGTTGTTCCGGCTGAGGGCGTCTGCAAGTGGGAAAGGCGGCGTGCCGCCGCCGGGGCAGCGGCACGCCTGAACTTGTGCTTTTGTACTAGCCGATGAGCTGCATAGCCATCTGCGGCATG
>CALVHG010000107.1 GCA_944327285.1 uncultured Desulfovibrio sp.
TTTCCGCTCACTTTGGGCCGGGCGGCGCTGTGCCGCCGCCTCGCGTTTCACCTTTTTCAAAGTTGAAACGCTCTAAGAGCTGGGAAAAAAGTTTGCGTTTCGGGAAGCGGATTTTCTCACGCTTTTTTTCAAACGCGGCGGGCGCACCGAAAAAAGCGTGATGAAAACGAAAGAAAGTTGCGCTCCTTTTTTTGAAGGGGATAAGGTCGGCGTATGGCGCACTGCTAGCGCGTTCTTATCTCCGAGCTGCCGCGTATCTGCCGGCACGGTTTCTTTCCCGCGCAAACGAGGGGCGCGGGCTGCCAAGGAGGCACCATGTTTCGTTTTCTTCGCGTCAATATGGCGACAAAGGCTTGTGTTTTTGAAGATATTCCGCAGGAATATGCCGGCCTGGGCGGCCGCGCGCTGACCTCCACCATCGTGGCGCGCGAAGTGCCTCCGACCTGTACCCCGCTCGGACCCCATAACAAGCTGGTTTTTGCTCCCGGTCTGCTTGGCGCGACCAACAGCCCCAACAGCAACCGCCTTTCCGTGGGCTGCAAAAGCCCGCTGACCGACGGCATCAAGGAATCCAACGCGGGCGGCCAGCCCGGCGGCCATCTGGCCAAGCTGGGCATTCTGGCCATCATCGTGGAAGACATGGCTAAGGAAGGCGAATGGTGGCAGCTGGAAATCGATAAGGATTCCGCCAAGCTGGTTCCCTGCGAAGTCGCCGGCCTCAACAACTTTGCCGCCGTGGAAAAGCTGGTGGAAAAGTTCGGCAAGGAGTGCAGCTACATCACCATCGGCCGCGCCGGGGAATTCAAACTGACGGCCGCCTCCATTGCCTGCACTGACCGCGAACTGCGTCCCATGCGCCATGCCGGTCGCGGCGGCGTGGGCGCCGTCATGGGCTCCAAGGGCCTGAAGGCCATCGTGGTGAATCCCGCCAATGGCGCGAATCATCCTCTGGAAGACGAAAAGGCCTTCCGCGAGGCTTCCAAGCGTTTTGCCAAGGCCCTGACCACCCATCCCATCTGTGGCACCGGTCTGGCCGAATACGGCACGGCCGTGCTGGTCAATATTCTGCATGAAGCCGGCGGTCTGCCCACCGCCAACTTCACCGTGGGCCAGTTCGACGGCCATGAAGCCGTTTCCGGCGAAAAGCTCAATGCCCTGACCAAGGAACGCGGCGGCGAGGGCTCCGTTGCCCACGGCTGCATGAGCGGATGCATCATCCGCTGCTCCGGTCTGCTGGCTGACAAAAAGGGCAAGTTCCAGAGCAAGTGGCCTGAATACGAAACCCTCTGGGCCTTTGGTCCGCATTCCGGCATTGACGATCTGGACGCCATCTCGCGTTATGACTATATGTGCGACGACATCGGCGTGGACACCATCGATGTGGGCGTGGCCGTGGGCGTGGCCATGGCCGGCGGCGGCATTCCCTACGGCGATGCCAAGGCCGTTCTGCGCGTGATGGAAGAAATCAGCGAAGGTACGCCGCTGGGCCGCGTCATTGGCTGCGGCACGGCGACCACCGGCCGGGTCTTCGGCGTGCGCCGCGTGCCCTGCGTCAAGGGCCAGAGCCTGCCCGCTTACGATCCCCGCGCGGTCAAGGGCGTGGGCGTCACCTACGCCACGACGCCTATGGGCGCGGACCATACCGCCGGTTATGCCGTGGCCACCAACATTCTGAACAGCGGCGGCAAGCTGGATCCGCTGTCTCCCAAGGGCCAGGTGGAACTTTCCCGCAATCTTCAGATTGCCACCGCCTCTGTGGACTCCGTGGGTCTGTGCCTGTTCACGGCCTTTGCCCTGCTGGACAACCCCGATGCGCTGGCGGCCGTGGTGGACATGCTCAACGCCAAGTTTGGCTGGAAGCTGACCGGGGATGACGTGGTGACGCTCGGACAGCGCGTGCTGTCTACGGAAGTAGACTTCAACCGTCGCGCCGGCATCACCATTGCCGCCGACCGTCTGCCCGACTTCTTCATGGACGAAAAGCTGCCGCCGCACAACACGACCTTCGACATCCCTGAAGAAGAGCTGCACACGACCTTCAACTGGATCGAAGAAAAGAAGTAGCATTAACCGGGAATTGAATCCGCGCCGGGGGACTCTCCTCTCCCGGCGCGCGGCTCCGCCTGCGGAAGCCGTCTTCCTGCGCCGTGCCACAAGAAAGGAGCGCCATGCGTTTGCACATCAAGCTCAGCACGACCTTACGCGACTATGTGAAAGGCTATGAACCGGAAAAGGGCCTGCATGTGGAGGTTCCTGACGGCATGACGGTCGGAGAGCTGGCGCGTCATATTGGTCTGCCGCTGGAAGAGATAAAAATCGTCATGGTCAACGGACGCCATAGTGAGGCGGACGACGCCATGCGCGACGGCGATCGTATTGCCTTTTTCCCCGCTGTGGGTGGCGGTTAGGCGTCCGTTGACCATGACCCAACAAGAACTCCGTTCCTTTTTTACGCCGTATATCCGGGCTGCGTATCCCTCTTGCGAGAGGGGCGGCCCGGATACGCTCTTTGTAGGGGAAGAGGGTCTCACGGCATGGGCCGGACTCAAGAGCCTGACCCTGCGCGACGCCATGAGGGAACTGCTTTCCGTACATATCTGGCCGGAGCGCTTCCGTCGAAATTACGGCCTTTTTTCCGTTATGGCAATGCGGCACATGCTGAAAAGTCGGATTTTGCTGGTGGGCTGTGGCGGTCTCGGCGGGCATGTGGCGGCTTTGCTTGCGCGTATGGGCGTGGGAATGCTGCGTTTATGCGATTATGACGTGTTCGACGAAAGCAATCTCAATCGTCAGTATTTTGCTCAGCACGCTACCCTGGGAAAGGGAAAGGCCGCAACCGCCGCGGACGGTCTGCGCGCTATGGCGTCCCACATTGACTGCGAGGTCGTTGTCGAGCCTGTTTCGGAGTCCACTCTGCCCGCGCTGGTGGCGGGCATGGACGTCGCCGTGGACTGCCTCGACAGCATCCCCCTGAAAATGGCGCTGGAACGCGCGGCCTTGCGGGCCGGCGTGCCCTTTGTGCACGGCTCCGTGCTGCGCGAGGAGGGCTTTGCTTTCCTTAGCCTGAAGGAAAAGCGCCTTCCGTCCCTCTATCCGCACAGCGGCCGAGATGAGGACGAAAAAACGCGCGCTCAGGCCATGAGCGGCGTTGCGGCCGCCGGGATTGCCTGCCTTATGGCGCAACTTTGCGCGCGTCATCTGTGCCGCGTGGCGGAAGGACGCGAGCTTACGGCCTCGCCGCTCTATCATCTGGATTACAGCGTGCCGGAGCTGGAGAGTTTCTTTTCGTGACGTTTTTTTGAAGAGACCCCCCTTGCTCTGCTGTCGATGCCCGTAAGACTGTCGCCTGACGGGCGTGACCTCCGGCCGCCCGTCGGGGACGCGGCAAAAAAGGACCCGGCCTTCCCGTTGCGAAGCGAGGAAAAGCGTTCCCGTTGGGCCCCTCAAACTCCTCCATCCTCCCGGAAACCCGCGCTTGAGAAGGTGAAACGCGAGAGGCGGCGAGAGTCGTCCGGTCCGAAAAAAGCGGAAAAACGCGCTTTCGTCGCCTTTGTTGCTTGCGAAGCAAGGCGGCGTGACTGTTTTTCAGGCAATAAAAAAAGCGCACTGTGCAAACAGTGCGCTTGATTTGCTGGCGGAGCGGAAGGGACTCGAACCCTCGGCCTCCGGCGTGACAGGCCGGCGTTATAACCGTCTTAACTACCGCTCCGGGTGTGGTGGGCAGTACAGGACTTGAACCTGTGGCCCCCGCCGTGTGAAGGCGGTGCTCTACCAGCTGAGCTAACTGCCCTCTCGGTGAAAAGAGTTCTACGCAAAGGAGCCTTGATCGTCAAGCACTTTTTTCTGACTTTTTGAAAAAAATTTTTTATGCCCTAAAAAAGAACAGGATTTTCATTTTCTGGCCGGGATGTCCCGCTTGCGGGTCGGGAAAGGCGGTGCTAGAAGTCTTTTCAGAAATGGTTACTGGTGGCGGAAGGGATTTTGGCCGTGGCGGCTCCGCCCTCTCTATACATTTTTTGTCCGGCTTTTTGCGGGAACGGAATACTCATGTCTGTAACAGCTTTTTTTCCACGCCGTGCCCGGCGTCTCTGGACAGGTTTTCTGTCCTGTGCTGTCGGTCTGACCTTGTGCGCGGGATCGGCCGGCGCGCAGGTCTATGACGGCAATGCCATCATGCGCCAGCCGATGCGCGAGAATTTGTGCGCCCTGACCTTTGATGACGGCCCTTCCCGCTACACGCCGCATATTCTTGATGTTCTGCGCGAGAACGGCATTCCGGCCACTTTTTTCATGCTCGGCAAGAACGTCAAACTTTATCCCCAGCATGTGCAGCGGATTGTGGCCGAGGGGCACGAGGTCGGCAATCACTCTTTTTCCCATCCTAATCTGCGGCGCATATCCCGCGACCGCAAACAGGAAGAAATCGAAATCACGGACAAACTGCTTCGGGATCTGGGCGCAAATCCGATCTATATGCGGCCTCCCTACGGGTCGTATGACAAGGATGTTGTCGATATAGCCGGACGCCTGGGCGTCACGGTTGTGCTCTGGTCGGTAGACAGTCAGGACTGGAAGCGCCGTCCTGCCAATTATGCCCATATTATCAACGCCGTGGGACGTGTCTTTCCTCCCGGAGAGATGCGCGGCATTCTGCTCTTTCATGATCCCCTCAAGACGACGGCCGGGGATTTGCCCAAGATTATTTCCGATTTGAAGGCCGGAGGCTGCCAGCGTTTCGTGACGGTGTCCGAATATATTAACAGCGTGCTGGACCCGGAGCCGCCGTTGCTCTGGACAGAGCGAAGCCCGGCTCAGACGCCGCCCAACGCCGTGGCTGCGGAGCAGGAGTCGGAAGCGCTGATGCCGCCGGAAAGCTACGCCAGCACGCAGCGGAGCTGGCCCGCGGGCAGCGCGCCCCTGCCGCTGGCCCGCAGCAGCCGTCCGTGGCCTGAGGAGGCCGCTGCGGCGGTTTCTCCGCCCCTTATGCCGTCCCGCGTTGCTTCGCACGCGCCAGAGAGCCTGTATACGCCCTCTGACGGCATGCCGGGGGAAGCGCCGCAGGTTGCCCTGCCCTCTTCGGAACCCCGCAATGCGCCGACGCGCACTCTGGCAAGCCCGCTGCCGGACAGACACGGATTGCAGCCCATATCGGACGGTATAGGACCGCAAAGCTAGAGCGTTTCACCTTTGAAAAAGGCGAGACGCAAGGCGCGGCCAGCGCCGCCCGGTCCAAAGCGAGCGCCGTATGGGGAACGCGCAGCGTTTCAAACCGAAAATGCTCTGATGAGAAACCGCCGCCAGCAGATACTCTGTTGGCGGCGGTTTTTTTATATGCGCTGCGGCGAAATTTTTAGAACATTTTACCTTTGAAAAGGCGGAACACGAGGCGCCGGGACAGCGCCACCCGGCCCAAAGTGCGCGGAAAAACACATTTTGTCGCGAAACGACAGGCCGTATGGCTTGAAACGCACAGCGTTTCAAACTGAAATTGCTCTGGAATAGTCGCTGCCTAAAAGGCGTTGCAAGAGAAAACCCTCTCTCGCGAAGCGTTGCTGGAGAGGTCGTTCCGGCGGCTTCTTCCCTGTGTTCTCCTGGGGCGGCGCTTACCAGAGCCTAAACGGCCTCGTAGACGATGGCCCCCTGCCCTTCCATATTGCTGGCAACGCTGCGGAACAGGGCGCTCATATCGTTGACGGCGCCCGACTTGGCGTCAGCTTCGGGGATGCCCGCCAGAGAATCAATGAAGATGGAAGGAAGATAGGTAACGGGGTCAATAAGCCCCCAGCTCGTCTTCTGCGCGATTTCTGCCGTCTGGGTATAGGGACTGTAGAATTGCATACACTACCCCCAAGACATCGTTTTGTTTTCTTCTACCATAAAAGGCGTGACGGCGCGGGTCAAGCCTGCGCCGCGCTCGTTTTGCAGGGCGCGGAGGGCGTATGAGAGCGTTTTGCCATTAGAGCGTTTCAACTTTGAAAAAGGTGAAACGCGAGGCGGCGGCACAGCGCCGTCCAACCAAAAGCAAGCGGAAAAAACGTGTTTTTCCGTGAAACGCCAGGCTGTATGGCTTGAAAAGCGAGGCATTTCACACTAAAAATGTTCTATGACGCACGAAGAAAAAATGTTGCTTTCCACTCCTTTGGGCTTTCTGCTGCTGGGCGCGGACAGGCTGGGGCTGACATGCGTGCGGCTTGTGACCGATGCTTGCGGCGTGCGGGAAGCGTCGTCGGGCAATCCCCTTCTGCGGGAGGCCGCCGGGCAGATAACGGCTTATTTTGCGGGAGCGCTGCGTACGTTCGACATACCGCTGCATCCCGCGGGAACGCCGTTTCAGCAGCGGGTCTGGGCCGCCTTGCGTGAAATTCCCTATGGAGAGACTCGTTCCTATAAGGATATAGCGCAGGCTGTGGGCTCGCCGCGCGGTTTTCGGGCCGTGGGCATGGCCAATCACAGAAATCCCCTCCTGCTTGTGACACCCTGCCATCGGGTCATTGCCGCCGACGGCGCGCTGCGCGGTTTCGCCTGCGGGCTGGCATGCAAGAGCTTTCTCTTGCGGTTTGAAAGAGAAAATATTCTAAAAAAGTAATATAAAACTATATGTTATGCGTGTTTTTCATGTCTTGCGGAAAAGCAGCAATAACAACGTAAACCGCAATGGAAATTTTTTATTCTGTAAATACAGAATGTTATGAATAATCTTTTTATAGGCCCTCCAGAGGAGAGGCTTCGTCTTCTGATGTTCGCCTCTGTATGGATATTTTTCTTAACATATTGAAAATAAAAGACTCTGTTTCTGACAGCCGCAGGTCATAGCGCTTTTAGAGCGTTTCAACTTTGAAAAAGGTGAAACGCGAAGGCGGCGGCACGGCGCCGCCCGGCCCAAAGTGAGCGGAAAAACCGCGTTTTTTCCGCGAAACGACAGGCCGTATGGTTTGGAATGCGAAGCATTTCAAACTGAAAATGCTCTGGTGCGGCGTGAAGGACAGCAAAGCCGAGTAAACGAAAAAAAGCGCACTGTTTTCACAGTGCGCTTTACTTTCTGGCGGAGCGGAAGGGACTCGAACCCTCGGCCTCCGGCGTGACAGGCCGGCGTTATAACCGTCTTAACTACCGCTCCGGATATGGTGGGCAGTACAGGACTTGAACCTGTGACCCCCGCCGTGTGAAGGCGGTGCTCTACCAGCTGAGCTAACTGCCCTCCCGGTGAAAAGAGTTCTACGGAAAAACCTTCGGGAGGTCAAGCACAAAAATAAATTTTTTTCCGTTAATCGACAGGATGTCCTAACGTCCTGTATTCATTGAGTTTATTTCTCAATGTGCGTACCGATATGCCGAGAAGCTCCGCAGCCTGAGTCCTGTTGCCGGAGGTGGCTTCCAGCCCCTTGATGATCATCAGGCGTTCCATTTCATGGAGAGGGATGACAGGGCCCGCGGTAAGGGCCTTCGTATCCAGTTCCGGGGCGTCATGGCTTGTCGGGGTCGCAGGAGCGCTTTCGTGCTCTTCCTGCTCCTCTTCGTCAAACAGCGGCCATTCCTCGTCTTCCAGCAGAAAATGCGCCGGTTGCACAGGCTGCCCGTTGGCGAGCAGCACGGCGCGTTCCATGAGGTTTTGCAATTCGCGCACATTGCCGGGAAATTCGTAGGAGCGCAGCCATTCGATGGCGGCCTGAGACAGCTCCACGGGCGGCAGACCATATTCCCGAATGTACATGTTCATAAAAAATTTGGCCAGTTCCAGCACGTCGTCGCCCCGCTCTTTGAGCGAAGGCAGGCGCAGAGGAATGACGTTGAGGCGAAAATACAGGTCCTGTCGGAACTTTCCCTGTTTGACCCAATCTTCCAGATCGCGGTTGGTGGTGGCCAGAACGCGAACATCCACCTTGATGGTTTCGGTTCCTCCCACGCGGTCCACTTCGCCTTCCTGAAGCACGCGAAGCAGTTTTGCCTGCAGGGCGAGATCCATTTCGGAGATTTCGTCAAGCAGCAGCGTTCCGCCGTCCGCAAGTTCAAATTTACCGAGCTTGCGGGCTATGGCTCCGGTGAAAGCGCCCTTTTCATGGCCGAAGAGCTCGCTTTCCAGAAGATGTTCCGGGAGCGCGGCGCAGTTGACGGCAATGAAGGGACCGGATGCCCGCTTGCTCATGGCGTGCAGGTAACGGGAGAACATTTCCTTGCCGGTGCCGGATTCGCCGGAAATAAGGACGGTAGCCTTGGAGCCGGCAACCTGGCGCGCCAGCTTCAGGACGCGCCGAATGGCGGGCGCATGTCCCACAATTTGCGGGCCCTTTTCGTAGGACGGCTTGTGTCCTCCGAGCGTGGACAGGGCGGGAACCGGCACGGGGGCTCGCGGTTCGCGGGCCACGGCCGCTATTCGCTCCATATCAAGCGGCTCCAGCCAGTAGTCCCGCGCGCCCAGACTCATCAGGCGCTCGGCTTCCTGGGCATCGCCCTTGTCAGTGATGATAATGACAGGAGGAAATTCGGCCTTGTCCGCGCCGAATTTCAGAAGTTCCTCCACCTTGAAGCCCGGCATGGAAGGGCGGGCAAAGATGACGCCCGGATCCGACTTCTCAAGAAAAAGAGAAGCCCCTTTCATGTTTTCGGCCATGCCAAGCTCGAAACCGGCGTCGCGCAGAGGCGCGAACACCGCGGAAACGGCCTGGGCCGGCGCAAGAAAAAGTAAACGGCGCATAGACATTGGGTTCATGTAGCGCGTTGCGGCTTATAATGCAACGTATCGCCGCCCCCTTCTTTCCGCAGACCCGCCATGCCGGGCACTGGCAAAACGCTTGCGTCTGTCATATAACGCCAGCCATGCAAAAAAAACATGTTGAAGACTTGTTGCGCGCTGTGGCCGACGGCGCGATGTCGCCGGAAAGCGCGCTGGCCCGTCTTGCTCTTGAACCGGTACAGGATACGCTTAACGGACTGGCGCTGGACACGCAGCGAGAGCTGCGCACGAATCTGGGCGAGGTGGTCTTTGCGCCCGGCAAGAGCGACAGCGCTCTGCTCGGCGCCGTGCGCGGTCTGGCGGCTGACGGCGCTCCGGTGCTGGTCAGTCGCGTTGACGCGCGGCAGGCTGCCCTGCTGCTGGAGCAGTTTCCTGAAGGGCGCTTTTGGGATGATGCCCGCCTGTTTGCCGTTGGCGACGGGGCGCTTCGTCTGGGGCCTCCCTGGCCGTCCAGAGGAAAAGTGCTGGTTGTGAGCGCCGGCGCGGCGGATATGCGCGTGGCTGCCGAAGCCTACGGTACGCTGCGCTTCTGGAATGTGGATTGCGGCTTTATTCCCGACGTGGGCGTTGCCGGTCTGCATCGATTGACGCCGCATATTGACGCCATGCGCTCGGCAGTCGTCATCATCGCCGTGGCCGGTATGGAGGGCGCGTTGCCCGGCGTGCTGGCCGGACTGGTGCCCTGCCCTGTGCTGGCGGTCCCTTCAGGAGTTGGTTACGGCGTCGGCGAGGGCGGACGCGCTGCTCTGAACACGATGCTGTGCAGTTGCGTCCCCGGCATTGCCGTCACCAATATAGACAATGGTTTTGGCGCGGCGGCCTTTGCGGCTAAATTGCTGCGCAACCTTCATGGCGAAGCGTAGCGTCGGGACTAGGGCCTGTTAACACTATTCGTAAGTTGTTTTGGAGGGAAGGGAAACCCCTCATCTCTGCTGTCGATGCCCGTAGCTTCCTTCGTCGCAACGGGCACGGCCTGCGGCCGCCA
>CALVHG010000108.1 GCA_944327285.1 uncultured Desulfovibrio sp.
GTCGTCCCATTCCAGCTTGTGGATATTAAAGAGCATGGTGCGGGAGGCGTTGGTGTAGTCGGTGACGTGGACGCGCCCCTGCGTCATGTTCCAGATGAGCCAGGTGTCCACGGTGCCGAAGACCAGCTCGCCCTGTTCGGCCTTTTTGCGGGCCCCTTCCACGTTATCAAGAATCCACTTGATCTTGGTGCCGGAGAAATAGGGGTCGAGCAGCAGGCCCGTATTCTGCTTGATGTAATCCTCAAAGCCGGCGATTTTTTTCAGTTCGTCGCAGATTTCCGCGGTCCGGCGGCACTGCCAGACAATGGCGTTGTACACGGGCTTGCCGGTTTCGCGTTCCCAGACAATGGTGGTTTCGCGCTGGTTGGTGATGCCGATGGCCGCTATTTCTTCGGAGGTGATGCCGCAGCTTGCCAGCGCTTCCGCCAGCGTGGAACTCTGGCTGGCCCAGATTTGCCGGGGGTCATGCTCCACCCAGCCCGGCTTGGGGTAAATCTGGGGGAACTCGCGCTGCGCAACGGTAACAATATTTACGTCCTTGTCGAGAATGACAGTGCGGGAGCTGGTAGTGCCCTGATCAAGAGCGACAATATACTTTTTTTGGCTCATGCGATGACTCCTGCGCACGGGGCGCGTCTAGGATTGTTGACGGGAGAGGGCCACGGCAATGACGTACTTATACACGGCGGCGCCGATGCAGGCGCCGATAATGGGCGCGATAAGGGGCACGAGGAAATAGGGCAGGGAAAGATGGCTGTTGACGGCGTAGCCGGTCATGGCGTCGCTGCCCCAGCCGGCCAGGGTGGCGAAGAGGCGCGGGCCGAAGTCGCGCGCGGCATTCATGGCAAAGCCGGTCAGCGGGCCGAAACAGGCGCCGATGAGGGCCACCAGCAGGCCGATGAGCAGGCCGCCGAGATTGCTCCCCGGAGCGGCGTTTTTGGAATCCACAAGGGCCATAATCAGGCACATGAGCACGGCGGTAATGACGACTTCCACCAGAAATGCCTGACCGAAGGTGATGCTGGGGTGCGGGAAGGTGCAGAAGGCTCCGGCAAGCATGGTCATCTTGGCGGCGTCGCCGGCAGCGGCGGCGGCGGCTTCGGCAAAGAGGCTTGCATAGAGCAGGTAGGCGACGGCGGCCGCGCAGAAGCCGGCCAGCATCTGGGCAACAATGTAGGGAACGACCTTGCGCTTATCGAAGTCGCCGAAAATGGCCAGCGCGATGGTGACGGAAGGGCTTAGATGCGCCCCGGAAACGCCGGCGCAGACATAGACGCCCATAGCGACGGCAATGCCCCAGACAATGCCGATTTCCCACTGGCCGAAGCTGGCCCCCGCCAGCTTGAGACCGGAAACGCAGCCGATACCGCACAGCAGAAAGACAAACGTGCCGATAAATTCAGACAGGTAGATGAGAAAGTTGCTTTTGTTGTCCATGATGGTTCCCTTGTTAATGAGCGTCAGAACATGTTCCGAAAGCCTCAGCCTGCGTAATGAAAAACATCATCCATAAGTCCGAAAATCATAGCCGTATTGACGGTAAAAAACAAGGCGGATTCCGGCTTTTGCGGGAAGTATGCGCTGCTGCGGCAAAGACTTTTGCGATCTCTGCCGATAACAGTATTGAGGGGCGCGCGACGCAGTTGCCGCGCGTGTTTCTCCTTTTCCGGCCATTGGCGCTGCCTGCGGCTTCAGGAGAAAATTTCTGACATAACGGTGCTTAAATCTTCGTTATTGTCCCTGATGGGCGGCTTTTTACGTGGAGAAAATCCGGCGGGCCGGGATATTTAAGTTGTGGCAGCACCTTTCTTTTGCTAAGGTGATATCGACTTTTAGGGCAGATATGCGTCAGCCACGCTTTTCCTGATTTGTGCGCGTCTCTGTTTCTCTGGAAAAAGAGGCAAAGGAAAAGAAAAAAGTATGCGGGGATTTTCGCAAGAACAGTTCCCGCTGCATTTATGCGCGAAGCGTGCGGAGGGGCATGCTTCCTGATTTGGACAACGGCGGCGGCAGTCGTCGGGAACGGGCTCGGCAAGGGAGTGTGTATGAGAGTCTCGATAGGTATGAAAATAGGCGGCGGCTTCGGCATTCTGCTAGCGCTCATCTGCGTTCTGGGTTTCATGATGCAGACGGCGCTGGACGACAGCCTGAAGACGTCCGGGCTTATCGCCAATGATCGCGTCCCGCGGTATGCCGTCAACAATACGCTGCAGAGCAATCTGCTGCTGGCGGGCTACAGCGTCCGCATCTTCTTCTCGGAAGGCAAGGAAGACTCCCTGGAGAGGTACCGGGACTACATCAGGCAGGCGCAGGCCTCCCTGGAGGAACTGACGAAGCTGAATCGCGCCTTTCCCGCTCCCAAGACGACCGAATTTCTTGACGAATACGGCCGCCTGTTTGCGCAGTTTCAGGATTGCGTGGAACGGGGCGTGAGCAATATGCGCGAATTTGAAAAGACCCGTCTCCAGATGGTGCAGTCCAGCACCTTTGCCCGCCAGAAGCTGATGACGCTTTCGTCGAACATGAGTCAGACGCTTACCGGGTATATCAACAGCTTTATGCCGCAGGAAAGCCGTCAGTATGCGGCCAATATGGCGCGTGTTTCCTCCGTCATGGAGGGGGCGGCCTCGGCGTTGCAGTCCCTGCTGCTTGCTCTGGACAGCCGAGATGTCAAGGCGCTGGACAAGACCGTTGCCGATTTTAAGGATGTTGTCGCCGAAATGGGACAGATTCGGCAGTACCTCCTGCGGGAAGATTGCCGCGTCATGTTTGACGACGCCTCCGCCGCGCTGACGACCTTCAGCGAGATGGCCCAGAAGATTTCCGGCATGCTGCGGCGCAGCGAAGAGCTGACGCTGGAACGCATCAAGCTCTATAACGACTGTTTCTCGACCATCAAGACGTTTGGCGATCTGGTGCAGGAAGATTCCACCGACATGCTGCGCCAGGGCGTGACGGAGCTGACGAGTTCCGAAGAGCGCGGCTGGATGCTGGTTGCCGTCGCGCTGATCATCGGCCTTGCCTTTGCCTTCTGCATCACCAGGGCCATTGTCGTTCCCCTGCGCCGCACGCAGGAATTTGCCCACGAGGTGGCCGAAGGACATCTTGATCGCGATCTGAACGTCTCCAGCGACGACGAAACGGGCATGCTGGCCGAATCCCTGCGCGTCATGGTGTCCAGCCTCAAGAACAATATTCAGGCCGCCGAGGAAAAGAGCCGCGAAGCCGAAGCCAAGGGCCGCGAGGCCACCGAGGCCATGAAGGCCGCGCAGGAAGCCCAGCGCATGGCGGAGAGCGCCCGCCGCGACGGCATGCTTGCGGCGGCGGGACAGCTGGAGGGCGTCGTCGAAGTGGTGTCTTCCGCGTCCGTGCAGCTGTCGGCCCAGATCGAGCAGTCCGACAAGGGCGCGCAGTTCTCCGCGGATCGCCTCTCCGAAGCGGCTACGGCCATGAACCAGATGAACGCCGCCGTGCAGGAAGTGGCCCGCAACGCCGCCCAGGCTTCGACCGTTTCCTCGGAAATGCGCTCCAGAGCCGAGCACGGCGCGGATATCGTGCAGCACTCCCTTGCGAGCATCCGGCAGGTGCACGAAGTTTCCAGCACGCTTAAGCAGGATATGGTGCAGCTCAATGATCATGCGCAGTCCATCAGCGACATCATGAGCGTCATTTCCGATATTGCGGATCAGACCAACCTGCTGGCGCTGAACGCCGCCATCGAAGCCGCCCGCGCGGGCGAGGCGGGCCGGGGCTTTGCCGTCGTCGCCGACGAAGTGCGCAAGCTGGCGGAAAAGACCATGGCCTCCACGCAGGACGTGGGCAACGCCATTCGCGCCATTCAGGAAAGCACCGCAAAGAGCATGGAATCCATGGATCGCGCCGTCGAGCAGGTGGAGCAGGCCACCGGCTTTGCCAATCAGTCCGGCGAAGCTCTGCAGCAGATTGTGAACGACGCCGAAGTGACGGCCGACGAAGTGCGCGCCATTGCCACGGCGGCAGAGGAACAGTCCGCCGCCAGCGACGAAATCAACAAGTCCATTATCCACATCCATGAAAACGTGGCCCAGAATGCCCAGGCCATGAATCAGGCCGCGCAGGCCGTCAACGCTCTGGCCGAACAGACACAGGGCCTGAGCCGTCTTATTGAGGATATGAAGCGCGGCTAGCGCCAGCGCCCGCGCATCCGCCGGGGGAAGAAGGATGTCGTTCCTTCTTCCCCTTTTTTTGTGCGGAATGGCCGCCGGAGAGCTTTGCGCGGCATTTTCCCGACGTGGGGAGCCGCCCCTCGCCGCTGCTTGCGCCTCCGGGCGCACGCTTCCTCATTGCGCTTGGGTGAAAGCTATGGCATAGTCTTTGAAAGGACTTAGACAGGCGATTAAGGTATGGCACTGGAATTACGGCAACAGCTCAAGCTTTCTCAACAATTGGTGATGACGCCGCAGTTGCAGCAGGCTATTCGTCTGCTTCAGCTGTCGCGGGTTGACCTGCTCGAAACCGTGCAGCAGGAGCTGATGGAAAATCCTTTTCTGGAAGAGTCCGCTCCGCAGCCGGAGGCGCCCGCGCCGTCCGAACAGGAAGATCGCCCCAACGATATCCGCGAAGACGCCGCCTATGACGGCGAGCTGGCGCGCAATGCCGACTGGGAAGATTACCTCGGCGAATTTGCCAGCACGCCCAAGGGCTCGCAGTCGCAGGAATTCGACGTTGGCGACGATATGACGCCCTTTGAAGGCCGCTATGCGGAAAAGCCCTCGCTGGACGGGCATTTGCGCTGGCAGCTGCGCCTTTCCTCGCTGACGGAACGCCAGCAGGAGATCGGCGAGGCCATTATCGGCAATCTGTCTTCCGTGGGCTATTTGCAGGCTTCCGTTGACGAGCTTGCCGCCATGACGCAGGCCACGCCCGACGAGGTGCGGGCCGTGCTGGAGCGGGTGCAGCAGTTCGATCCCGTCGGGGTCGCGGCGCGCGACGCCAGCGAATGTCTGATGGTGCAGATTCGCAATCTCGGCTATGAGCGCGATCCTGTGCTGGTTTCGCTGGTGACGGAACATCTTGAGGACCTGGAAGCCAAGCGCTACAAGCCGCTGCTGCGCAAGTTCAAGATCGATATGGCCGATTTGCAGGAGTATCTTGAGCTTATCCAGACGCTGGACCCCTTCCCCGGCGCCAGTTTCGGCAACAGCGAGCCTACCTACGTCAGCCCGGACGTCTACGTCTACAAGTCGGGAAAAGATTTTGTCATCATGCTGAATGACGAAGGACTGCCGCATTTGCAGCTTTCCGAGCTGAACGATCTGCCTCTCAGCGGCTCCGACAAGGAAATGGAGTACTGCGCGGAGAAAAAAAGGGCCGCTTCCTGGCTCATCAAGAGCTTGTATCAGCGGCAGAAAACATTGTATAAGGTTGTGGAAAGCATCGTGCGGCATCAGCGCCCCTTCTTCGAGGAAGGGGTGACAAAGCTGGGGCCCCTGATTCTCAAGGAGATTGCCGAAGACATCGGCATGCACGAATCCACGGTAAGCCGCATTACCACCAATAAGTTCGTGGCCACGCCGCACGGCATCTTCGAGCTGAAATTCTTCTTTAACAGCGGTCTGACAGTGGATGACGGCAGCGCCGTAGGCTCCGAAAGCGTCAAGGCGCTGATCAAGAAATTTATTTCCGAAGAGGACCCCAAAGCGCCGCTGAGCGATGAAAAGCTGGGAGAAATGCTCAAGGAGCATTTGAAAGTGACCATTGCGCGCCGGACGGTTGCCAAATACCGCATGGCGCTCAATATCGCTTCTTCTTCCAAGCGCAAGGCGCATTTTTAGGGCATTTTCCGTTTGAAACGCTTTGCGTTTTACACCATACGGCCTGTCGTTTTGCGGAAAAACACAGTTTTTTCCGCCCGCTTCGGGCCGGGCGGCGTCGGCGCTTCGCGTTCTGCCTTTTCAATGGCAAAACGCTCTCGCGGCGGCGCATACGCGGAACACATTTTGAGGCGCAATGCCCTTTCGGCATTGTTCCGAAGGTTTTCCGGGATTATTCCCGGACGCCTCGTCGCAGCGGTCCCAGGGGCGCTGCCGAGCGTTTTGCCTGATATTCCGGCACTATGGAAACGCTCTAACACCCGGAGGAATGTATGAACATTGCCTTTTCGTTCAAGAATTTCGAGCCTTCCGAACACCTGAAGAAGTACGCCCGCCGTCGCATGGAAAAGATGGGTCGCTTTTTCGGCAAGTCCTCCGGCCTTGAAATCAACGTCGTCATGACGATGGACAAGATTCGTCATCGCTGCGAAGTCACCGTGACGGGCGAGGGGCTTCATCTGAACGCCTCGGAGCAGACAAACGACATGTACGCGGCCATTGACCTTGTGCGCGATAAGCTGGAATCGCAGATCAAGCGGCAGGTGTCCCGCGTGCGCGAGCAGCGGCGTCAGGCGCGCAATGCCGACGTGGATGTCTTTACCTACAATATGGACGGCGAGGCGGACGACGCCCACGACGTTTCCGGTTCCGACCGCTTTGCCAACAAGCCGCTTCATCTTGACGAAGCTCTGATGCAGCTGGAAAACATCGGCGGCGACTTCTTTGTGTTCATCAATGCCGAAACAACGCGCGTCAATGTCGTGTATCGCAAGAGCGCGGGCGGTTTCGCCCTCATAGACCCCGTTCTTTAACTGTTGACAGAAGCGCCCCCGCAAGGGGGCGCTTGTCGTTCAGCCCGGAAAACTCTCATGACCATGGAATCTTCCCCTGATACGTCCGCCCGTGAAGAAAACGCGCCTGTCTGCATTGTGACGGGGCTTTCCGGCGCGGGCAAGAGCGTTGCTCTGCGCGTTTTTGAAGATCTGGGATACTTTACCGTTGACGGCCTGCCGGCGAGTCTTACGCCGGAAATGGTCGGCATGATGCGCCGTCCTTCCATGGAACATTTCCGGGGCATCGCGCTGGGTATGGATCTCCGCCAGAACGATTTTTTGCGGCAGCTTAGCGCCGCGCTGCTGGCGCTGGCGGAAGAGGGCGTGCGGGCGCAGGTGCTGTTTGTGGAGGCGCATACGTCAACCCTCCTGCGCCGCTATGCGGCGACACGGCGTCCCCATCCGCTGGAGCGCGGCGGTTTCGGGCTGGAGGCGGCCATCGCCGCCGAGCGGGAGCGTCTGCGGCCCCTGCGCGAAATGGCCGACTTTGTGGTGGATACGAGCCGCCTTTCCATTCATGACCTGCGACGCATCATCCAGAAGCGCTGGACGCGCGGCCCGGAAAATCTGCATCCCCTGCGCGTGAATCTGGTGTCTTTCGGCTTCAAGTACGGAGTTCCCGCGGAGGCGGACTTTGTCTTTGACATGCGCTTTCTGGCTAATCCCTATTTTGAAGAGAGCCTGCGGGAAAAAAGCGGCAAGGACAAAGCCGTTGCCGACTATGTCTTTGCGGCTCCCGCCGCCGTGGAGTTTCGCAACAAGCTGACGGATCTGGTGCTCTATATGCTGCCGCTCATGGAAACCGAAGGACGCTATCGCGTCACGCTGGCCGTGGGCTGTACCGGGGGGCGGCATCGTTCCGTCGCCATGGCGGAATACCTGCGCCGCGTCCTGCGGCAGTCGGGCTATGCCGTCGCCATGGAGCATCGTCATCTTGAACTTGGCTAGAAAAACTGGCAAGCTGGACGCATCGTTGTCTCGCGGAATCGCGTCTTGTCGCGCGTGATGCCGTGTGCCTGCAGAGCTTTTTTAGTTTGAAGCGCGTTGCGTTTCAGACTATACGGCCTGTCGTTTCGCGGAAAAAACGCGGTTTTTCCGCTCACTTTTGGCCGGGCGGCGCTGCGCCGCCTCGCGTTTTACCTTTTTTAAAGGCAAAGCGCTCTAGCGTTTCTGACGGAGGAAGACATGGCAGAAGAACAGACCCCGCATGTCGGCATTATTGTTGTCGCTCATGCTGATTATGGCTCGGCCATGCTGCGGACGGCGGAGTTTATTCTGGGTTCGTTGAGCGATTGCAGCTCCATCAGCGTTGATGTGGCTCAGGAAGTGCCGGAAACGGTGCGCCGTCTCAATGATGCCGCGGATCGCCTCGACAAGGGGGCGGGCGTGATTGTCCTGACGGACATGTTCGGGGGCACGCCGACCAATCTTGCGCTCTCCCTGCTGGGCTCGCACCATGTGGAGGTCGTCACCGGCGTGAATCTGCCGATGCTGCTCAAGGTCTTTTCCTGCCGGGAAAAGCCGCTCGAAGAGCTGGCGCGTCTGGCCAGCGAAGCCGGAACGCGCGGGATTGTTGTTGCGGGCAGCATGCTGCGCAACAAGAAAAACGATAAAAATGAAAAGAGCGGCTCGTAAATGACGTGGTTTCGTGTCGATAATCGTCTCGTGCACGGGCAAGTCATCGAGGGCTGGCTGCCGCACCTGGCCGCGGAGCATCTTATTGTGGCCAACGACGCCTTTGCGTCGGATCTGCTGCGGCAGCAGATCGCGGAACTGGCCGTGCCGGAAGATGTGGACATCCATTTTGTCACGCTTGACGATCTGGTCAAGGTTCTGGAGTCCTGCGGCCCATCCTGTCTGGTGCTGTTTGAAGATTGCCGCGACGCCCGCCGCGCCTGCGATGCGGGCGTCGCTATGGAAACCCTGAATATCGGCAATCTGCATTATGCGCCGGGCAAGACGCAGCTTTTGCCGCATATTGCGGTTTCGGAGGAAGACAGGGAAGACCTGCGCCGCATGAAGGAGCGCAGCGTTTCCTTTGATCTGCGCCGCGTACCTACGGAACATGTGAGGGCAGCCGATGAGCAACTATTCTGAGTTCGGACAGGCTTGTTTCCTCTACGGTTTTTTTTTGTCCTTGCGGGAGCGGCGCGTTCGTCTCTCCTGTTTCGTCTAGCTGATCGCCCCCTGTTCTGGGGGATTCTCTTCGGCCTTGTCTCCGGGCAATGGGAGCTGGGCCTGCCTCTGGGCATTATCTTTGAGCTGCTCTGGCTGGATGTGCTGCCTCTGGGCAGCGTTGTTCCCCCTTACGGGACGCTGAGTTTTCTGCTTCTTTTCCCGATTTCTCTTCTGTATGACTGGCGGCAGCCGGACACGCTGCTGCTGCCCATTGTCTTTGCCATGCTGTGCGCCTATGCCGCGGCCTGGCTGGAGCAGTATCAGCGGGAACTCATGGATGATGCTTCGGATCGCGTTCAATGCTGGTGTACCGGCGCCGCCGGCGGCATGCTGCCGGGGCGGGCCATCGCGTATAGCGTTCTGGGGCGGGCGTTTACGCAATACGGCCTTTATGTGGTCTGTTTTCTTATCCTGACGGCGCTGGGGCCGCTGCTGGCGCGTGTGGGCGCGCAGTGGTTTCCGTCCGTAAGCTGGGCCATGTTCTATGCCGCAGCCATGACAGGGGCTGTTTTCGGGCTGCGCATACGCCGCACCTATGCGACCCTGCTGATTTCCCTTCTGGCGCTGGGCCTGCTGATGACGCTGTAAATCCTGCCGCACAGAGAGCGCAAAATGCAAAAAAAGCGTGCCGAATGCTTTTCACGCTTTTTTTTGCGTCTGCTTATGCAGCGTTTATTTGTTGGGGGGAAGGGAAAACCTTAGGGCTATTCGCACTTATTGGGGGGAAGGGAAACCCCTCTGCTCGCGCGAGAGGGGTTTCCCT
>CALVHG010000109.1 GCA_944327285.1 uncultured Desulfovibrio sp.
CATGTAGTAGCGCTCAATACTAATTACGCTTTCCGTTCTTCTCCGCCACGACCTCCCCCAAATCATACTCCCCTTCCCCCTCAACCCTCAATAGCTCAAAAATAAAAAGGAAATATCAATGGATATACGGCGGATAAGCGGAGACCGCGGGGAAGCGGCGGCATGGGTGGGGCGGTTGTTTGATGTTTCGGGGGGCTGGGAGGTGATGTTGTGGGACGTGCCGCGCGGGGAGCGTCGAGAGGCGTTGCCGCGGGCGCTGGCGGGCGCGGAATTGTATCTGGCGACGGGCGGCGGCGTGGCGGTGGCGTGCGCGTGGGTGCGTCCCGCATTGCCGGGGTCGCGCACGGGCATAGCGCATTTTTGCAGCCTTGGCGGGCCGGAGGCGCTGGCGGCGGGCCGGGCTTTTCTGGAGAACCCGGCGCTGACGGCGCAGTATGAGGCGCTGCTGGGGATTATCCCCGCGCCGTACCGGCATGCGCGGCGCTTTGTGCGGGAACTGGGCTTTGCGGAACGCCTGATTCCGGGGCTGTGCTGCCTGCCGGAGCGGCAGCGTCCCGTGCCGGGGGCGCTGGTGACGCGAAACCTGTAGCGCGTTTGGCTTTTAGAGCGTTTCGCCTTTGAAAAAAGATGAAACGCGAGGGGCGGCACAGCGCCGCCCGGCCCGAAGCGAGCGGGAAAACCGCGTTTTTTCCGCGAAACGACAGGCCGTATGGTTTGAAGCGCTGCGCGTTTCAAACTGAAAATGGTCTAGAGGTGGCGTCATGCCGGGGGACGGTTGTTGCAGGAAAAGCGATGGCGTTTCCGTAAGGCTTCATTCTCCAGAATAAAGCGCGCTGGGGAAGGGATGGGGGGCTTGGGGGGAAGGGAAACACCTCCCGCGCTAGCGGAGGGGTTTCCCTTCCCCCCCAAACAACTATAGCATTTTCAGTTTGAAACGCTGTGCGTTTCAAACTGAAAATGGCCTAAAAGAGGAAAGAACATGGACGACAGCATGATCTGTGGCAATGACGGGGATATGACGACGGAACAGGCGTTTCTGGCCGGAGAGGGCCGGAGCGGCGAGATGTTCGGGGAGCGGGGCGAAGGGGCGTACGGCAGGCCGGACGCGGGCGGCAAGGACGGCGGCATGGACAGGGACAACATGCCCATTGAAGACTGGTCGTCCGTGGAGCTGGGCTTGCCGGAAGGCGCGGCGGATGCGGCGATTCTGGAGGACTTCGGCCGGGCCGCCGTAGACATGGGCCTGACGCCCAGGCAGGCGCGGGCGCTGGCTCGCTGGCAGACGGAGCAGATTGCGCGCAGCCGCGAACAGCTTCTGGAAAACGGCGCGCGGGAACTGGCGAAGGAGTGGGGGAGCCGGATGGAAGGCAACCGGCAGGCGGTGCTCTCGCTTATTTCGCGGATAGATCGCCTGACGGGCAACGACAGCTTTTCCCGCGCGCTGGGCGAAAGCGGCGCGACCTGCTTCCCCGGCGTGGTGCGTGGCCTGCTGGCCCTGTCCCGCCTGTTGAGCGAGGACAGCATCGG
Organism: uncultured Desulfovibrio sp.; assembly: GCA_944327285.1. GTDB lineage: Bacteria > Desulfobacterota > Desulfovibrionia > Desulfovibrionales > Desulfovibrionaceae > Desulfovibrio. The sequence continues at coordinate 1,528 of CALVHG010000109.1, forward strand.
CGCGGGCGGCGCGGCTGGCGCGGGCGGCGCGGAAGAATCGGCCATCGACGGCCTCAGAAACGCCTTTCGCGAGCATCGCCGCAAGGGCGGCTAGAGCGTTTCACCTTTGAAAAAGGAGAAACGCGAGGCGGCGACTCAGCGCCGCCCGGCCCGAAGCGAGCGGAAAAACCGCGTTTTTTCCGCGAAACGACAGGCCGTATGGTTTGAAACGCAACGTGTTTCAAACTGAAAATGCTCCGGGTAGGAGCTTCCCTGATTCCGAATCTCCCCAGACGAGACCATATCGCCTGGCGGAGATTCGGAAATATTTTCTAAAATTCGTCTGCATAGATATTTTTATGCGAAAGAGGAAGCCATAAGTTTTGATTTTCAAAGGAGTCGATTATGTTGTGATTTGCAAGCTGAGATTGGACGACAAGCACACTGACCTTGAGATCGTCAGCGACATCTGCCCAGCTGTCTCTATTATTGTAATCATTCCCCAGACTTTCCTTGAGCAGCTCTATCGGACAAAGTAATTCGGCCGCAAAAGCCCGTTGCGTTTTTTGTCGGGCAGTCTTGTTGGTGGTTGCGGAAAGAATTTTATCTTCGTCTGGAGCTATAATGGCATCACATATCATCCGCGCGAGCATGAACCGCTGGGATACTATATGCTTCTTGTTTAAAAGAATTTGAAAAACGTCTTTACTGTGTTTTACTCCTAAGCCAAGATCAGTATTTTGGTCTGAAAATAGATTGTCTTGGGATATGTTAAGAATATTGCATAATTCTTCTGTGGAGAAAATGGTGTTGATGCCCCAGATGCGCCGCGCTTCTTGAGCGAGTTCATAGCCGAGATCCCAAGGAAGGGTATCTTTGTTTTTTTGCTTGGCATACGTCCTCAGCGAGGAAAGATCGCCAATTGTTATGGCTAGTCCAGAGCTCCCTTTTTCAAGGGATTGTATTTTGTCTATTGTTTCTTGTTTTTTATATAGATAATTTGATATCTCTTGTGTTGAATCGTGCCCAAAATTTTTGGCATGCTCCATTATTGCAAGTATCTCGGATTCAGGACCTTCGCCCGCGTCAAAACCGAGTCTTGCCTCAAGCTGACGATATGTTGCCAGTTCCTCATCTTCTTTCTCTTCTTGGATAATATCCCATAAAGAACTTATGTCAGAATCGCCAAATTTTGTGTTGCAGTCCTTAATAAAGGAGGTTACTGCGCTTTCAAATTTATTCGCTGTTATAATTTCTGAACAAAATGTGTTATAAATGACAGAAGCACCATTCATGCCGGATGTTGGCAATGATGTTATACGAATGATTTCTCCATCAGTCTGAAACCCTATTGTAGGCCAGCAGTAACCATAACCTGCCGCTGAAAGCATATGTGACATCCGCCAGTCTGTGGTCGGTTTTGAGGGAGTCACTTCCCAGCGGAGTCGCCACCAGTTTGAGGCAAACCATAATGCCATTGGATAGGGGGCCAGAGCTACGGAAGATTGCTTTTGCCTTTCATAGATATCATAATTTTCTGTGAGATTCTTATCTAGAAGGTTAATAGTAATATTGGCAATCTTATCTTCATCATTAACAGTATTGGGAGAAGATAACCATTCTGTATCTATGGAAAAGGCTTCTTTCATTCCTGTCTCCCCCATTTTTCCAGAATTTCAGCACTTAAGGGATCGTTTTCTGACATGGGAAATCCATGGTATGTTCCGCTTTCCCGATCAAGCCTTGCTTCCAATGGAATGTTCTGTTCGGAAAGTGCCCATACATTGCGCGGCCAGTTATTTGTCTGACTTATGCTGAAAAAGCCACGCTTGAAACCTTGTTCCAGCAAATCCTGAGCAATGCGCTTATTAAAGATACCAGCTTCATCACAAAGGTTTTTTTTACCGGAGGGAACGCAGGGGGGAGTAAGGCCGAAATCTCCAGGATTTCTTTTGTGGAGGGGATTCCCAATATATTGGGGCTTTTTTTGCAGTATCTCTTCTCCCAATTGGGTGTCATAGGAGATCTTCCTTTTATGCCCCTTTACCGTTCTCGAATATTTGGACATGTGAAATCCCCTGAAAATGAAAGCGAACTATTCTGGCCCAAAAGGCAGACAGCCATATGTTAATTATGGCAGATCGGAATCAGGCTGGTTTCCAAGCTGTCATGCAGGTCTCAAGACCTTTGAAAGCGATGAATAGTTTTCTAATATATGGTTAATTAAGGTTAGGTGTCAAGTTGAGGGCAAATGCCGCGGCAAGGGCGTCCCCTCCAGCTTTGTCGTCTTAGAACATTTTCAGTTTGAAACGCTGCGCGTTTCAACCCATACGGCCTGTCGTTTCGCGTATTACCTTTTTCAAAGGTGAAGCCCTCTATTCCCCCGTTTCCCGCCCGCTTTCAGAAAGCGTCAAGTCCCCCCCTGCCTGTTTCCAGCCTCGCCGTTGCCCGCCGCCGGGCGACCCCTCTCTAAAAGGGGGTCTATACTTTCCCCATGTTCGATGACGATTCCGCGTCCGGACACGGGGATTTTTTTGTCTAGGGGATTCGGCGCTGTCGCGGCGTTTTCCGGCCCCGGAATTTCCCGTTTGCGGATGCGCGCCGCATCCGGCGGACCCTCTTGCAAAGGAGCAGCAGCAATGAGCACGGGCATGGTGACCCTGCATGAAATCGCGGTGAAGCACGCGCGAAAACAGAAAGGCATGGTGGATTCCCTGACCGAGGAAGCCCCTATTCTCGACCATGTGAAATGGAAGGCCGCCAGCCACGGTCTCTGGAACGTGGCCGAACGCCTGACAAACATCGAAGGCCCGGCCTTTGTGGCCCCGGACGCGCCCCTGCCGCAGCTGTCCGTCTCGTCTGATCTGGTGACCACGGATCTGCACGTCATGGGCGGAACGATGGAAGTGCCCACCCAGCGCGCCAAAAAGTTTGGCGGGCCGCTCAAGTACTTTGCCGAAAAGCAGAACTACATCCTCAAAAAAGCGGGCATGGACACCGAGCGTCAGCTCGTGTTTCAGAACTGGCTCAAGGGCGCGCAGGCCGTGAAGAACATCCATGACGCCGGGGGCGCCGGCGGCGGTTTCTTCCTGCTGGCCGTGCGCTTTGACGAACTTTCCAACGTGGGTCTTTTCGACCCCGATCAGTTCAATTCCGGCCGTCTGCTGTCCATCGAATTTCCCTACGGCGGCGACGAACACTATCTCCATTCGCCCGGCTATGAGGGCGTGCTCGGCTATTCCGTCACCTATCGCGGCAACTTCGGCTATCAGCTCCTCGACGCCGCCCGCACGGTGGCCGCCATCGTCAACATTGACGAAACCCACCGCCCCACGCCCGACATGATCGACGACATGCTGGCGCAGGTGCGTTCCAAACCCGGAACAACCTTCATCTTTACCAGCCCCCGCGGCAAGATTCACGGCATTAACCCGTTCAAGGCCGAGCGCGTGCGCCTGGCCTCCGGCGACAAGGACGCCGGGGCGCTTCTTGAAAGCTGGGCGGGCATTCCCATCGTCGAATCGCACAACATCGCGGAAAAACAAGCTCTCATCAAGGTGAAATAATATGTCCATGACTACGCGCGAATTTCTCGATCTCCACCGGCAGGCCGCCCTTGAGCGCATCAACGCCGGACGCGACCCCGGCCCCATGTTCGGCAACGTCCGGCCTCTGCTCTGGTACGACCAGTTTTTCGGCGTCGGCCTGACGCTTACGGGCACTGTCGATTGCCCTGCGGCCCTGCGCGCAGGCGCTACCCAGAACGCCCTCGACGCCGTTGTGGTCGCGCATCACGACAACACGGAACCCCTTTCCATTGCGGAAGGCACCTCGATCACATTCACCCTTCTTGAGGGCGATTCCCCGGACGGCCCCTTTACCGAAACGGCCCCGTCCTACTGCATTTCCGCCCTTGCCGACGACTTGCGAGCCGAGCCCGGAAGCCTTCTTTTCCGCTTCCCCATCGGCGCCATGACCAAGCCCTGGTGCAAGGTCCGGCTCGTCATTAACGGGACCATCTCCGGCGGCGTCGCCGACGTGGCCCTTGCGTACCGGCCCCGCTAGGGCCTGTTACCACTATTCGTAAGTTGTTTTGGGGGGAAGGGAAACCCCTCATCTCTGCTGTCGATGCCCGTAGCTTCCTTCGTCGCAACGGGCACGGCCTGCGGCCGCCATTCGGTCGCTGCTAGCGCGAGAGGGGTTTCCCTTCCCCCCCAAGCCCCCCATCCCTTCCCCAGCGCGCTTTTTCAGAGGGGACACAGCATGCGGCAAGTATCTTTCAAAGGATATGCGTAGGCTATGTTTTCTATTTATTTGAAATAAATATAAAAAATATCGTTAACAGACTCTGATCGTCAGGAATTGCGGCGCAAGGGGGAAATGCGGGGGCGCGTCACCGGGGGACGGGGGGCTGCGGAAAGCGACGGAGCAATCGGGACGCCAGCCCAACCAGAATAAAGCGCGCTGGGAGGGGGAAGGGGGGAGTTTGAGGGGGGAAGGGGGAGCCCTCTCGCGCCAGCAGAGGGGGCCCCCTTCCCCCCTCATCTCCAAAATCCTCTCCGCAAAACCGCAATGACAACGCAACAACAAAACCGCAACGGGGGCAGCTATGGCGGCAATACAGACAAGCGTGCGCTACGAGGCGGACGGGCGGACGGCCTTGTGGCCGATACCGTTTCCGTTCGGCGGAGCGGGCGACATCGGAGTGAAGGTCATCGGCGCAGACGGCCGGGAAACGCGCCTGTCGGAAGGGACGGATTACGTGCTGTCGGGTGCGTGCGTGCTGGCGGTGATACCGGCGGGGAACGCCGTTGTGATCTGGCTGGATGCGCCGGTGGAGGAAGCGCTGGAAGCGGCGCGGCGTCAGGCGGCGACGGGCCCCGCCTATGCCGGAACAACAACGGCGGAAACGGCGTCGGCCGCGTCGGCACAGGCGACGCAGGGGGCGCTGGTTTCGGAACTGGACGAATTGCGGACGCAGGTTGCGGCATTGCGGGAAGAACGGGAAGCGGCGCTCGCGGCGGCGCGCGCGGCGCAGGCGGACGCCCAGGTGCGGCGACTGACGGACGAAGGCGCGGCGGGCGTGACGCGGCTGGCCGAGGAGGCGGCGGCCCGCATTGCGGAACTGGAAAGCACGGCGGAAAGCCTGAGCGCGGCGCTGCGGGAACAGGCGGCTCTGAGCGAGGCGCAGGGACGACTGGAAGCGTCGCTGCTTCCGGCGCGGGAAAGCCTTTCGGCGCTGGATGCCGGCGTGAACGCCGCGCAGCGCGAGGCGCGGACGCTGGAAACGCTGGCTGCGGAAGGCCGCAGCTTTACGGGGGAGGCCGCCGCCGCCGCCAGCACGGCCCGCAGGGAGGCGGAAAGCGCGCGGCACGGCGCGGAAACAGCCCGCAAGGATGCCGAAACCGCGCGGGACATGGCGACGGCCGCCTCCCGATCCGTCGAAGCGACGGCAAACAGGATTGCGGGCGAACGGGCCCGCGCGGAACGGGCCGCGGGCGCGTCCGCAACAGCGGAAAGCGACGCGGCGGGCTGGGCGGATGCCGCGGCCGAGAGCGCGGAACAGGCGTTCGGCTCCGCGCAGTGCGCGTGGCGGGCCGCGTGGCAGGCGAGCCTTGCGGCGCAGCCGGAGCGTCCGGGCATGGCGGCCTTTGCCGCGACAGAGGAAATTCTGGGGGCGCTGTCGGGCGCGTACTTCTTCAATCCCCATGTGCGGCATGGCCCGACCGTGTTCATGGGCCTGTGGCCGCTGTCGGATATGGCCCACGACGGCGGCTGGGACGGAGTGTTCTTTCTGGGGCCGCCCTATCCCGACGCGCCGACCCCGCCGCCCGCGCCGCCCTGCGAGCCGCCCGTCAAACCGGACGGCCCCGGCGAGGATGACGCGGAGCGGAGCCCCTCCGGCGTCTGGGGGCCGTGCGGCGGGGGACAAGGAGTTCAGGCATGAGCAACGCCAATCTGACGACAGGACTTGCGGCGGCGGAAAGCGCCGTGGAGGAAATGCGGCGCGCGGGCTTTGTCGAGCTGCCCACGGTTCTTTCGCAGACCGCGGGCGGCGGCAGGTACATTCTCTTTCCCCGCACTGTCGCGGCCAATGTGGATATGGGCGACGGCAGCAGCGCGCTTGAGCGCATCCGGCTGCTAGAGCGCGGCCTTGCCGCCAATACCACGACAACCGTTGTGGAAACCATTGCGGAACGCGATCTCGTTACGGGCAAGATTCCCGGCGACAAGTGCTATGTCATCGACGCCACCGCCGACCCCAGCGTGGAGAAGGGCGGGGCCGCCTATATCTGGATGCCCGCGCGAGGGGACGAAGCGCCGTACTGGCGCAAGATGACAGAGGAAGAAAGCCAGGATGTGGCGCTGCAATGGGAAAGCATCAGCGGCAGGCCGGAACAGCCTGTGGCGAAGATCGACGAGGCCGCCCTGCTGGCGCACGCGCACGACAACAAATGCGTGCTCGACAGTCTGGGCAGGGACGAAAGCGGCCGCCTGACCATTGCCGGGCAGCCTGTGGACGACGGCAAGCGCGATGCCGTCGCCGCAAGCAGTCTCGGAGAGGAGCTTCCCGCGACGCTGCGGGACGGCGGGCTGCTGATACTCATTCAAGAATAGGAGGAAGACATGGCCATTTCCGTGGAAACCAAAAACGGACAGCTTCACATCCGCGACGGCGAAAAGCTCTATCGTCTGAACCCCGAAAGCATCGGCATGCAGATCAAGCTGACCGCGCAGAACGGCGTCGAGCAGGCGGACGTGCAGGCCGAACTGGAAGCCATTCACACGAAGATCGAAGCCGTGGACGCCATCGCCCGCCGCACGAGCTGGCGCGGTTCCGTCAATTCCGAAAGCGAGATTCCCAACGCCTACGAGGCCGGAGATCGCTGGGTTGTGGCCACGCCGGGCGTCTACAAGGGGCAGACGCTGGAAACGGGCGAAATCATTGTGGCCATTGCCAGCCGACAGGGCAGCGGCAATCAGAACAGCGACTTCACGTTCGCGCAGTACAATCTGAACGGCGCCGTGACCGGCCCGGCTTCCGCCGCTGACGGCAACATCGTCAGCTTTGACCAGACGACCGGAAAGGTGGTGAAGGATTCCGGCCTGAAGACGGCGGACGTTCAGGCCGCCGTGGAAGACAGCAAAAAGGTCTGGAACAAGACCGCGGCCGCCGTGCCGGACTCCATGCCGGAAGATTTGCACGACGGCGGCCTGCTGATTGTGGACGCCAGTTTCGGCGGCTAGGGGTTGTTAGTCTGGATGGTTCTTCTGGGGGGAAGGAAACCCCCTTAGCTAGCGCGTAAGGGGCGTTTCCTTCCCCCCAGGCCCCCCATCCTTCCCCCAACGCGCTTTTTCAGAGGGGGCACAGGCACACAGGTCATGTGGCAAGAGCCTTTCAAAGAGCATGTGTAGTCTGTATTTTCTATTTATTTGAAATGAATAGAAAAATAGTGCTGGCGGGCCCTGACGCCTGTCGGCGGGGAAACAGGCAAACACAGGAGACGGCCCGGAAAAGCCGGGCCGCTTCAGGGAGACATCTATGGCGGAACTTTACATCAAGGGGAAGGACGGGCGGCCGCAGTACGTCGGCAGCACAGCCGACCCGCAGCTTCCGGGCCGCGTGACGGAGCTGGAAGAGCGCATGGGCGTCATCGAGGCCGCGCCCGGCGGCGTTCCTCTGTCCGATGCTGTGGACAGCGAATCCAGCACGACGGCGGCCACGTCGAAAGCGGCAAAGACGGCCTACGACAAGGGCGTTGCGGCGGCCACGGCGGCGAGCGCCGCCCAGAGCGCGGCCACTGCCGCGAAATCAGCCGCCGACACCGCGCAGGACACGGCCGACGCCGCAAAGACGGCGGCCGCCGCGGCGCAGACAAAGGCCAACAGCGCCTACACCGAGGCCACGAAGGCCGCCAGCACAAGCGCCGCCGGGCGCGTGCAGCTGTCCGACGCCGTCAACAGCGCCGTCAGCACGACGGCGGCCACGTCGAAAGCGGCAAAGACGGCCTACGACAAGGGCGTTGCGGCGGCCACGGCGGCGAGCG
>CALVHG010000110.1 GCA_944327285.1 uncultured Desulfovibrio sp.
CCTGTGGCTGGCGCGCAAAGGGCCCTCCTTCCCCCCTCAAGCCCCCCCCATCCTCCCCCAAACGCGCTTTATTCAGGAGGATGCACAAAGCGGTAACGCCGTCGTTTTCCTGTAGTATGACCGTCCCCCGGAATTGCGGAGAAGAGCAGTTCCGGGGGATTAGTCGTCTTTGGCTTAGAACGTTTTTAGAGCATTTTCAGTTTGAAATGCTCCGCATTTCAAACCATACGGCCTGTCGTTTCGCGGAAAAAGCGAGGTTTTTTCCGCTTACTTTGGGCCGGGCGGCGCTGTGCCGCCGCCTTCGCGTTTCACCTTTTTCAAAGTTGAAACGCTCTAAGAAAAAATATTTAATGTTACAAAAATGCCTATTTTTATCCGTCAGACACTGTGTGCGGGTTTTGGGGAGGATGGGGGAGTTTGAGGGGGAAGGACCCCCTTTTTGCCGCGAGCAGCGACCCAACGGGCGGCCGCAGGCCGTGTCCGTTAGGCGACGCAGGAGCCTTACGGACATCGACAGCAGAGCAAAGGGGCTCCTTCCCCCTCAAGACAAATAAAGGCCGCTTTCCGCAATGCGGAAAGCGGCCTTTGTTATTGTGTGATATCGGGTGATGAACCCGCGTTACTTGGCGGCTACCTTGTCCTGACCGTCCCAGACCTTATCGGCCTTGGGAAGAACGGGCAGGAGCTTCAGCCACGGATTGCTTTCCAGAACGGCGGGGTCCTGCTGCATCTTGCGGCTGAATTCCAGAATGGGCGGCACGATGGTCTTGATATCGCCGGCCAGCGCGGGGCTGATGCGGTACTTTGTGGCCTGCTGGGCAAGATCAATGGCCTTCTGGCTGCATTCCATGGACGTCATGAGCGTATCAAGCGTCTTGGCGGGGTTGTGGAAACCAACGCTGTTTTCCGCAGACACGTAGTCCCAGAAAATCTGGCCCTTGCGGACCATTTCGCGGGCTTCGTCCATGAGCGCCTTATACTGCGGATGGAGATCGCCGGGATTGGCGGCAATGTCCGCATTGGCAAGGCGGATGGCTTCGTGGGCCCTGACGGAAACTTCCTGCGCCTTGAGAAGCTGGTCGAAGCTCTTCTTCTGCGTGTAGAGAACGCGTTCGCGCAGGTAGTCGGCGGTCTTGTCGGCATGGCACTGACGGCAGGCGCGCAGTTCGGGGTCCTTGAGGGGCGAGGTCATCCAGTGGCTGGAAACCTTCTTGCCGTCCACGCGCTGATAGGGCATGTGGCAGTCGGCGCAGGAAACGCCCGCGGCGCCGTGCGTGCCGTCCTGGAACATTTCAAATTCGGGATGCTGCATCTTGATCATAGGCACCTTGGATGCGGCATGGACCCAGTCGGAGAACGGACCGGGCTTGCCGTCGGCGCCCTTGGGACCGTGACTCTTGTAGTACTGGTAAATGTCTTCGGGATTGAAACCGTTATCCCACGGGAAGACCGGACGGCCGGCAGGGCCGTTGTCCTTGTGGGTGAAGTAGTATTCCACATGGCACTGGGCGCAGACGTAGGAACGCTTTTCATTGCGGGTCATCGTGTTCCAGTCCTTGCCGCTGCGCTTGAGCCAGTCCTTGAGCGGCTCGGAATAGAGGCGCAGTTCCATGGTCTTAGGATCATGGCAGTTGGCGCAGCCGATGGTCTCGTCCTTGGCGTCAATGGCATCCTTGCCGCGGAAGGTGTTGACATCCTTGCTCCAGAAACCGTCGCCGTACTGCTTGACCCAGGTCATCATCTTGGGGGTCTTGCAGTTCCAGCAGGTGGCGGGGAGGATGCCCTTTTCGCCGTAGCGGTTGATGCGGTCAATATTCACGAAGTCCTGAACGCCGAGCGTATGCCCGCGGGCTTCGTTGTATTCGTACATGAAGGGATAGCCCAGCCAGAGATTCTTCAGGTAGGGCTGCGCGTGCTTCCAGCCCTTGGGCAGAGGATTGACGTTGTCGTTCTTGTGGAAGGGCACCGAACCCTTGTATTCCGTCATGACCTCGCTTTCGTTGTTCTTCATGTAGGAAGCGTATTGCAGCGGAAACTCTTTGGCGAAGTCGGAAATGCGGGTGGAATCTTCCTTAATGGACGTGGAGTAGACAGGAGTCTTGAGCTCTGTGCTGACATCGTTGCAGCCGCTGACGGCCGCAACGCCCAGCAGCGCCAGCGTTGCGAGCGCGGAGTGGAGAAGCTTGCTATTCATAGGCTACTATCCTCGTGCTGATGGGCTTGTGCCGCATGTGCGCCACATTGCGGTGGCAGTCCACACAGTACGGCTTGACGTTCATGCTGGCCACATCGGTATTGGTTGCGGTGTGGCAGGCAATGCAGTTGGCATTGACGACGGCGCGCGTCGTGTCGTTGGGACCGAGAGGCACGTCCTTGCCCTGTACGTTGGCAAAGAAGTCTCGCAGGCCTTCCTTTGCCTTGAAGGGCAGTTTCGCCATGAGGTTGTGGGGCGCGTGGCAATCGTTGCAGGAAAGATTGGCGTGCGTTGACAGCTTGTGCGTAATCGCCGCCTCCTGCATGATGTGACAGCTGGAACAGAACGGCCGCGTGTCGCTGACGCGCATGCCGTATGCCAGAGCCGCCACGATGACCACGCCCGCCACAAGGCCGCCCAGAAACAGCTTGAGCCATGGGCCGTTGCGGGGTGCATCCATAAACAACTCCTCCTTGCTGTTGTGGCAGGCCGTAAGGAAAGCCTTGCGGCCGGCACAATCCTTCTCGCCGCGAGCATAGCGGGAAAAGAGCCTGTGATGCAAGTCACAAAAACTTTCCTGAAGCCTGATGCGGCATTGCGAGCTTTCCGCGTTTTGCCGTTCCGAGGAAAAAGTCGCGAAAAACTCTATTTTAGTGATTGGAATCACAGTTAAGTTCTCGGAGGTGTGCTAACGTTTCTGAGTAAAAGGGTACGGCATTGTTTGTTCTTTTTTTCACAACAGTGCTGTGCCGGCATCCCGCACCAGGGGAGAAAAAGGAGCGGAGGATGAGGCATCGCAAAAAGCTGGCGGTGTTGGCGGCAGGCGCCATCATCGGCATTACGGCCGTTTCCGCCACGGTGCAGTACACGTCTGGCACGGAATTTTGCCTTTCGTGTCATGAAATGCGTGTGTATGCGGAGGAAATGAAGGCATCGACACACGCCAAAGACGCGGAGGGCAGGCCCATAGGTTGCGCGCAATGTCATATTCCGGGCAGCAATATTGTGCGCATGCTGACGGCTAAAATGTGGATGGGAACCAAGGATATCTGGGTTCACGCGGTCGAAGGGGGGCACGGGCTGGATCGCGCCGCCATGCAGCCCAGGGCCCGGCGTTTCATTGACGACGCCAACTGTTTGGCCTGTCATCAGGATCTCGGCAGAAACGCCAAGGGCGACGCCCCCATTTCGGAGGAGGGGCGGCTGGCGCATGACAGTTATCTCGGCAAAAACGGGCGCTCTCGCAACGGCTGCGCCGGGTGCCATGCCAATCTGGCGCATTTGCCGCCTTTTGATGCCCGTATTCCTAAAAATCATGAATTTGCCGCGAAGTTGAAGGAGGCGGATCGTGCAAAGCCCTAAGAAATGGTTGATCGCGTCCCTGGTAGGTCTGGCGGCGGTCGGCGGCTATTTTGCCTATATGGCCTGGGCCTTTCCTGATGTGCGCTGCGAGGGAAAGCATCTGACCGCCCCGGAGTCCATGCAGGGAGACTGTTACGGCTGTCACCTCAAGGCGACGCCGCGCGTGGCGCAGGAGTGGTATGAAAGCAAGCATGGCGTAATGCTGGTGCGTTGCCAGACCTGTCACGGTCTGCCGGACGGTTCCGGTTCCATTCCGTTCAACGCCGCTCCCGGCAAGGATATTTGCGCCCGCTGTCATTCCGCCGCCATTGAGCGCATGGAGGCCAAGTTCGGTCGGCGCGACGATTGCAGCACCTGCCATCCCTATCATCAGAGTCCCATGCATGGCGACGCCTACACCTATCGTCAACCCAGCGGCATTACCGCCTTTGACGCTCAGGGCAAGCCCGTGATGCAGTAGATATCGTTTGGAGAAAGGAGGTTTTGATGAAAACTTCACGACGCGATTTCCTGCGCGGCATGGCCATGACGGCGGCAATGGCCGCGGCATCCGGCACGGGGCTTGCCGGACGCGCCCTTGCGGCGGATGACGGTAATACGCCGGAAAAATGGGTCAAGGGCGTCTGCCGCTACTGCGGCACGGGCTGCGGCGTTCTGATTGGCGTGCGCAACGGCAAGGCCGTTGCCATCAAGGGCGACCCTAATAATCATAATGCGGGTCTTCTGTGCCTCAAGGGCTCGCTGCTGATTCCTGTGCTCAACAGCGCCGAGCGCGTTACGACGCCCATGATGCGGCGCAGCAAAGGGGCCCCGCTGGAGCCTGTTTCCTGGGATGAGGCCATGTCGACAATGGCTTCCCGGTTCCGCGCCAGCATCGACAAATACGGGCCGGATTCCGTGGCTTGGTACGGTTCCGGCCAGTGCCTGACGGAAGAAACCTATGCCGCCAACAAGATGTTCAAGGGCGGTTTCGGTACTAACAATGTGGACGGGAATCCCCGTCTGTGCATGGCTTCGGCCGTAGGCGGCTATACGACCACCTTCGGCAAGGACGAGCCTATGGGCTGCTATGCGGACATAGACTCGGCCACCTGCTTTTTCATTATCGGTTCCAATACGTCTGAAGCGCACCCTGTGCTTTTCCGCCGCATTGCGCGGCGCAAGCAGGTTGATCCCGGCGTCAGGATCATTGTGGCCGATCCCCGCCGCACCAACACTTCCCGCATTGCCGATTTGCACATTGCCTTCCGTCCCGGAACTGATCTTGCCCTCATGCACGCTATGGCCTGGGTCATCATCAACGAGGAGCTGGATGATCCGCGTTTCTGGCAGCGGCATGCCTGCTTCAAGCTCGCGGACGGCACGCCCTCGGATTTTGAGGGCTACAAGGCCTTTCTGGAACAGTACCGGCCCGACATCGTCGCCGGTATCTGTCGCATTCCCGAAGAGCAGATACGCACGGCCGCGCGACTTTTCGCCGAATCGGCGGCAACCATGTCGCTGTGGTGCATGGGTATCAATCAGCGTATTCAGGGCGTGTTTGCCAATAATCTTATCCACAATTTGCATCTGATTACGGGGCAGATAGGACGTCCGGGCGCAACGCCGTTTTCGCTGACGGGACAGCCCAATGCCTGCGGCGGCGTGCGCGACGGGGGAGCCCTGTCGCATCTGCTGCCTGCCGGGCGGGCCATTCCCAACCCCAAGCATCGCGCGGAGATGGAAGCCCTGTGGGGTCTGCCGCCCGGCCGGATTAAGGACAAGCCGGGACCGCATACCGTGGCCATGTTCGAGGCGCTGGGGCGCGGGGACATCAAGTGCATGATCATCTGCGAAACCAACCCGGCGCAGACCCTGCCCAACCTCAACAAGATGCACAAGTGTCTGTCCAACCCCGACAGCTTCATTGTCTGCATCGAAGCGTTCCCAGACGCCGAAACCCTGAAATACGCCGATCTTGTGCTGGCTCCCGCGTTCTGGTGCGAGCGAGACGGGGTGTATGGCTGCGGCGAGCGCCGCTACAGTCTGACGGAAAAGGCTGTGGAGCCGCCCGCGGGCTGTCGCCCCACCATTGAAACGCTGGGCGACTTTGCCCAGCGCATGGGCCTGCCCGCTTCTTTCAGTTTCCCCAATGCCGCCGCGGCCTGGGATGAATGGCGGAAGGTCGCCAAGGGAACCACCTATGACTTCTATGGCATGACCCGCGAGCGTCTGCGCAAGGAGTCCGGCATTCTTTGGCCCTGCCCTTCGGAAGACCATCCGGGCACGTTGCGGCGTTTTGTCCGGGGAGAGGACCCGCTGGTGCCTGCCGATCATCCGCACCGCATGTTCTTTTACGGCATGCCGGACGGCAGGGCCGTCATCTGGATGCGGCCCTACAAGGGCGCGGCGGAAGAGCCCGATGCGGATTATCCCCTCTATCTGACATCCATGCGCGTTATTGACCACTGGCATACGGCAACCATGACGGGCAAGGTCCCCGAACTGCGCCGGGCCAATCCTGCGGCCTTTGTGGAGATTAATCCCGAAGATGCGGAAAAGGCCGGTATCCGTCACGGCGACAATGTCGTTGTGGAAACGCGGCGCGATGCGCTGACACTGCCCGCGCGCGTCAGCGACGTCTGCCGTCCCGGCCTGATTGCCGTGCCGTTCTTCGACAAGGAAAAGCTGGTCAACAAGCTGTTCCTTGACGCCACGGACCCCGCGTCACGCGAACCGGAATACAAGATCTGCGCGGCGCGTATCCGCAAGGCCTAGTTCAGGGTCTGTTCTTTTTGAGGGGTTTTTTTCGGGGGGAAGGAAACCCCCTTGCTAGCGCGCAAGGGTGTTTCCTTCCCCCCGTGCCCCCCATCCTTCCCCCAACGCGCTTTTATCTGGAGGATGGAACGGTTCGGGGGCGCTGCAGGCTTTCTTATGGTCGCCGTCCCCCGGAAAGAGCACAGGCGCGCAGAGTGTCTTTTTTCAGCAGAGACCGGATAGCGGCCGCAGGCCGTGCCCGTTGTGGGGAAGAGGAATGGGCATCGACAGCAGAGATGAGGGGTCTTTCCCCAAAACAAACTGAGAATAGAGCGTTTTGCTTTTAGATAAAAAGGTGAAACGCGAGGCAGCGGCGCAGCGTCGCCCGGCCCAAAGTGAGCGGAAAAAACCGCGTTTTTTCCACGAAACAACGGGCGTATGGTTTGGAATGGCGAAGCATTTCAAACTGAAAATCTCTAAAGAAGGCTCCCGCATCTCTCTAAAAAGCGCGCTGGGGAAAGGATGGGGGGCTTGGGGGGAAGGGAAACACCTCTCGCGCGAGCAGAGGGGTTTCCCTTCCCCCCAATAAGCTGTGCATGGTGTTAACAGCCCTGATAGAGGAGAAGCGAACATGGCTGTTGTCGGGCTGGTAGTGATTCCGCTGCCCGGACAGGAAGACGCGGCGGCACGCGCGCTGGCGTCCTTTCCGGGCGTTGTGGAGCAGCGGCAGGCGGACGGGGGGCGGCTTGTGGCCGTGCTGGAGTGTTCGTCGCGGGATATTCGGGATCGTCTGGAGGCGGCGGCGTCGCTGGAACCTGTTCTGGAGTTGTCCGTTGCCTATGCCAACTATGAGGATGATCTGGACGACGAAGGGCATATGCCGTGCCCGCCGCCGCGCCGGAAGCGGAGAACCGAGGCATGAGTCGCGTTTTTTTGTCTTCCCCCGCCTTGCGGCCTCCGGGCGCGGTGAAGGAAAAAGAGTTTGTCGTGCGCTGCATTCGCTGCGGGCAGTGTGTGGAAATCTGTCCTCACGGCACGCTGGTGTTCAAGGGCGGTTTTGGAAGAGACAGGCACACGCCTATGTTCGAGCCGGAGGATACGCCGTGTTATTTGTGCATGAAGTGTCCGCCCGTATGTCCTTCCGGCGCGCTGGACGCATCGTTGACGGATATGCGCAGAGCGCATATGGGCCGCGCCCATATTCTGCGCAACCGCTGTCACAACTATACGGGCGCGACCATGTGCATGACCTGTTATGATCGCTGCCCGCTGCGGGCTTCGGCTATTGTTCTGGCTGACGGACTGACGCCCGCCGTTACTTCCGCCTGTACGGGCTGCGGCATTTGTGCGCATGTCTGTCCGGTCAAGGCCGTTGTCGTTCTGTCGCGCGAGGCGCATTGGGTTCCCGGCGATGCCGTGCCGACGCTGCCTGCCGAAGGGGAAGCCATGCCGCCCCATCATGCCGCGGGGGATGCCCGGTGAATATCAGACTTTCGTTGCTGCGTTGTTTTTCCCGCTGGGGAGTTATTGCCCTTTTCTGTGCGCTGCCGTGGCTGAATGCCGCGGGAATGCACGGCATCAGCGGCTCCCTTTTTGCCCTGGATATTTTCGGCTGGCCCTTCGGAGACCCGGCGGCGCTGTTGCAGGCGCTGGCAGGCGGGGCGATGCCGTCGCTCAGACTCCTTTGGGGTGTCGGCAGTTCTCTTCTGCTGGCCTTTTTTCTGGGGCGCGTCTTTTGCGGCTGGCTCTGCCCCTATGGCTTGTTTTCAGAGGCTGTCGTAGCGTTGAGCAGAAAAACGGCGCGCAGGGGATCTGTTGCCGGTCGTACGGAGCTTGTCAGCCGGGCTGTTGTGCTGGCGCTCGGATTCGGGCTTGTTCTTTGCGGGTATCCTGCTCTGACGGCGCTGTCTTTTCCCGGAACTCTGTCTCTGGCTCCTTTGATGGCTGCCCTTGATGGCCCCGGCAGACTGCTTTTTGATCTCCTTGTCCTGCCCGGCACCGTGCTTTTGCTTGAATTTCTGTTCGGGGAACGTCTCTGGTGCCGCTTTTGCTGTCCGCAGGGGCTGCTGCTTGGCGCTGCTGCCTGGCTGGGCGCCCGGTGCGGGCGACTGGGGCAGTTCTGGTCGCTGCCTGTGCGGTGGCAGGCCGGGCGCTGTTCCTGCAAGGCGGAACAGCCATGCGGGGATGTCTGCACGCTTCGGGTACAGCCGCGCCGCAAGGGCGGCCCTGATCCTCTGCGTTGTTCCCGCTGCGGGGACTGCATTCAGACCTGCGCCGACAAGGGAAAGGCTCTGTCCTGGATGCGCTGACGGCGGCTGCCGTAAAAGACATATGCTGCGAGCTGATCCGCAGCGGGCCCCTTGCGCGGAAAACCCAAAAAGGCTATACGTCCTAAGGTCGGTTTTATGGGAATGCCTGCCGCAAGACTCCTTTCTGTCAGAACGGCGCACAGGCTCGGAACCGTGCTTGTCAGGGCAGGGGAGCCTGCCCGGAGCAAGAAGATTTCACGCCAGAAGAGTGTAAGAGTCATGAGCAATCTGATGACCATCAAGGGGTATGTGACGCCCGTTCCCCGGGCAGCCGATCCACGTCAGGCCCGTGTGGCCGTGCGCCAGCAGGATGATGAAGAATACCGCATCGTTCCGCGCGGCGCGGGCGTCGATCTTGACGACGAGGTCAGCGTGCCCGTGGAAGTGACGGGTATTGTGGATGAACTGGACGGGGTGCGTTATTTGATGGTGCGGGGCTATAAGGTTCTGGAAGACGATACCTGGCTCGACTGATTTTCCGCCTTTCTCCCTGATTTCCGAAGCAAGTTTTTCCCGTTCGAGTGCAGAACGGGTTCATTGCTTGCCGCCTTCGGCAGGGCCTTACGGGAGCTTTGCTGCCTTGCGCTGTTTCGCGCGATACGGCAGGAGGCTGTCGAATAGATTCTTGTCGCTTCAGCGCCGCGCAATACGCGGCGCTTTTCTGTTTGTTTACAGGACGGGTTGCTTATGCGGCCTGTCCTTTTTTTATTGCGAACGTCGCCTCCTGGCGGGCCTTTTTGTGACTCCGGGGGACGACGACTTAGGGAAAGCAACAAGGGACCCGTAACGCACGGTTTTCCGAATAAAGCGCGTTTGGGGAAGGGGAGGGGGGCTT
>CALVHG010000111.1 GCA_944327285.1 uncultured Desulfovibrio sp.
GCGGAAAAACCGCGCTTTTTCCGCGAAACGACAGGCCGTATGGTTTGAAACGCGCAGCGTTTCAAACTGAAAATGCTTTAAAGGACGCCGGCCCTGCGGCAGATAGCGTTGAAATGCTCGGCGGAGACGGGCTGCACGGAAAGGCGGCTGCCGCGTTTGAGCAGCTCCATACCCGCAAGTTCCGGCCATTGCAGAAGGTTTTTACGGAGGATCGGGGCGGGAAGCGCGCACACGAGGCGCACGTCCACCATTTCCCAGATGGGTTTTTCCGGGGTCGCCTTGGGATCGAAGTGCTGATTTTCCGGGTCCTGCGCCGTGTGATCCGGGTAGGCTTCGCGGCAGACTTCCACAATGCCCACAATGGCCGGGGCTGCGCCGCTGTGATAGAAAAATCCCTGATCGCCCGTTTTCATGGCCTTCATGAAATTGCGGGCCTGATAGTTGCGCACGCCGTCCCATGATGTGGTCTGCCCCGGCGCCGCGGCCAGATCATCCCAAGAGTAGCAGCCCGGTTCGGTCTTGAACAGCCAGTATTGCATGATTTCCCTTTTGGAGCCTGTTTATACTATTTGTAAGTTGTTTTGGGGGGAAGGGGAACCCCTCTGCTCGCGCGAGAGGGGTTCCCCTTCCCCCCAAGCCCCCCATCCCTTCCCCAGCGCGCTTTTACTAGGGGAAAATATAAGGGTACAGGGACAACACCGCTCTTAAAGACAAGAGGAATGTGTACTGTAAATTTATATTGTATTCTGAAATTATTGTAAAATCTATGTGGACAGGCCCCGGAGCATTTTCAGTTTAAAATGCGCTGCGTTTCAAACTATACGGTCTGTCGTTGCGCCGCCTCGCGTGTTACCTTTTTCAAAGGTAATGTGCGGTTAGGGCAAGTTGGCATAATTTTACAGTTGATTTCAAATAAAGAATATGACGGCTACGCATGCTTCCTTGAAGGAGTGTTGCCGAATCTTCCTGTTTTTTGAAAAAGCGCGTTGGAGGAAGGATGGGGGGTACGGGGGGAAGGAAACGCCCCTTGCGCGCTAGCCAAGGGGGTTTCCTTCCCCCCGAAAGAACATGCTAGAGGGACTCGCCCTAGCCCATGTCTTCGGTGAGGATCATCTGCCGGGCGGCCGCGGTTTCATCCATGCGGCGCACGGGCAGCGTCACCGGGGCGTCGAGCAGCGCCTGCGGATTCGTTTTGCCCAGCTCCACGATTTCCCGGATGGCGTCGGCAAAGGCGTCGAGCGTCTGCTTGCTTTCCGTTTCCGTGGGTTCGGCCATGAGGCATTCATGGACGATCAGCGGGAAGTAGATGGTCGGGGCATGGAAGCCGCGATCAAGAAGCGCTTTGGCGATGTCGAGGGCGCGCATGCCTTCGGGGGCGGAGGCCACGAATTCATGGGCGCAGATGCGGCTGTAGGGAATCTCAAGAACGCCTTCGAGGCGCTTCTTGAGGTAGTTGGCATTGAGCGTGGCATACTCGCCCACGCGGGCAAGACCTTCGCCGCCCAGACGCATCATATACGCCAGGGCGCGGGCGACCACGGCAAAGCTGCCGTAGAAGGGGCCGATCTTGCCGATGCTTTCAGGCAGATCCTCGTCCAGCCAATAGGTGCCGTCCTCGCGACGGCGCACGCGGGGCACGGGCAGGAAGGGCAGCAGACGTTCGCCCACGCCCACGGGGCCGGAGCCGGGACCGCCGCCGCCGTGCGGGGTGCTGAGGGTCTTGTGCACGTTGAGATGCACCACGTCAAAACCGGCGTCGCCTACGCGCATTTTGCCGAGAATGGCGTTCATGTTGGCCCCGTCGTAGTAGAGCAGAGCGTCGATCTTGCGCAATTCCTCGACAATGGCCGGGAGTTTGGTTTCCATGAGACCCAGCGTATTGGGGCAGGTCATCATGAGGCCCGCCACTTCGTCGGGATATTGGGCAATGGCTTTGGCCAGGGCTTCGGGGTCCACCATGCCGTCGCGGGATTCGATATTGACGGTTTCAAAACCGGCAAGAGCGGCGGAGGCGGGATTGGTGCCGTGGGCCGAGTCGGGGATCAGCATCTTGGTGCGATGGCGTCCCTTGGAGCGATGGTAGGCGGCGATGAGCTGCACGCCGGTAAATTCGCCGTTGGCCCCCGCCATAGGCTGGAAGGTGTAGGCCTTCATGCCCGTGACTTCGCAGAGCCACTGCTCGGCTTCGTAGAGGCACTGGAGCGCCCCCTGGGTGTAGGCCGTGGTGCGGGGCAGCTGCGCGAGCAGAGGATGCAGACGCGCAAAACCGGGCAGGCTGCACACGTACTCGCTGAATTTGGGGTTGTACTTCATGGTGCAGGAGCCAAGGGGGTAGAAATTGGCGTCCACGCTGTAGTTGAGCTTGGAAAGACCGGTAAAGTGACGCACCACGTCCAGCTCGGAGCACTGGGGCAGGCGCGGCGGATTCTTGCGCAGCAGCTCGGCGGGCAGCATGTCCGCGGCCTTGGGGGCGTTTTCATCCACGGGCACGGCATAACCGGCGGCCCGGCGGCCTTCTACGGATTCGGCGAAAATGGTTTTCACAGCAGTGCTCCCATGCTTTCGGCCAGGAAGCCGATTTGATGGCGGTTGTTGCTTTCGGTGCAGGCCAGCAGCAGCACGTCGTCCATGCCGGGATAGGCGCGCGCCACAGGGTAGCCGGGCACGCAGCCGTGTTCGGCCAGATCGTTGACAATGCGCGACGCGGAGCAGGGCAGGCGCAGGGCCACTTCATTGCCATAGGGGGCGTCGTTGAGGCGGCGCACGCCGGGAATGGCGGTGAGGCGTTCCACGGCGTAGCGGGCCAGCGCCATGTTGTTTTCGGCCGTGCGGGCGAGACCGTCGGGGCCGAGCAGGCACATGTGGATCAGAGCGCGCAGAGCGCAGAGGGCCTGATTGGAGCAGATGTTGGAAGTGGCCTTGGCGCGGCGGATGTGCTGTTCGCGGGCCTGCAGCGTCAGCACGTAGCCGGTCTTGCCGTCCAGGTCCTGCGTGCGGCCCACGATACGGCCCGGCATCTGGCGGACAAGCGATTTGCGGCAGGCCATGAGGCCGAGATAGGGGCCGCCGAAGGAAAGGGGCTGGCCGAGGCTCTGGCCTTCGGCCACGGCAATATCCGCGCCCATTTCGCCGGGCGTTTTCAGCACCGCCTGCATGACGGGATAGACGGAAATGATGCCGAGAGCCTTGTGCGCCTGCGCCTGGGCAAACAGATCGCTGAAGTCCTGAATCGCGCCGAAGAAGTTGGGATTCTGGACAATGACGGCGGCTGTGGCGTCGTCAACGGCGGCCTTGAGCCCGTCCATGTCGCTGAGACCGTTTTTCTGAGGAACGACCTTGAACGTCACGTTCACGCCCGCGGCATAGGTGTGCAGCATCTGGCGCCATACGGGATTGACGGCTTCATCCACCACGATGACGGAGCGTTTTGTGGCGCGCACGGCCATCATGGCCGCTTCAAACATGGAGGTGCCGCCGTCGTAGATGGAGGCGTTGGCGCATTCCATGTCGAGCAGGCGCGTCACGGCCGTCTGAAATTCGAAGATGGCCTGCAGGGTCCCCTGAGAGCATTCGGCCTGATAGGGAGTATAGGCCGTGTAGAACTCGCTGCGCCCGGCCAGAGCGTCAACAGCTTTGGGGATGTAGTGATTATAGAAGCCGGCGCCCAGAAAGGAAATGAGCGACGTGCGGTTGCGGGCCGCCATGTCCTCAAAATAGTTGCAGATAGCGGCTTCGCTCTGCCCCTTGGGGAGATTGAAGCTTTTGGGGCGCATGGATGCCGGGATGTCGGCAAAGAGGTCGTCCAGCGTGCGGACGCCGACAGTCGCGAGCATTTCCCGCGTTTCTTCCGGCGTATGGGGAATGAAGGGCATAGGTCACTCCTTGGCGAAGCGGGCTTGGAAGGAGCCCCGGCGCGGGCGTCGGGCTTCCGGGGAGTCGGGCAGGGCAGGAACAGGCGATGCCGACAGAGCCGGAAGGAAAGATACTCCGAAACGGCCGGGGCCGTGCGGGCGGCCCTGCCGGGGAAGAAGGTCCGCGGCAGGGCGCGCAACGGCAGACTAGTGATGCTCGTTTTTGCAGTGTTCTTCGTAGGCGGCGGCGTCCATCAGCCCTTCGGGCTTGCCGGACAGTTTCACGCGGATGATCCACGCGTCATAGGGGGTGGCGTTGATCTGTTCGGGGGCGTTTTCCAGGGCGTCGTTGACAGCCGTCACTTCGCCGTTGACCGGGGAAATAAGATCGCTGGCGGCCTTCACGGATTCCACGGAACCGAATTCCTTGTCGGCGGTCACGGCGTCGCCCACGGCGGGCAGTTCCACATAGGTGATGTCGCCCAGGGATTCCTGCGCGAAGAAGGTGATGCCCACAACGGCTTCGTCGCCTTCGATTTTGACCCATTCATGGCTGGGGGAATAGAGAAGATCGGCGGGATAGGACATGACGAGTTTCCTCCAATAGTAATGTGGACACGCCGGAAGGCGCGTCGTGGCGTTGCAAAAAGGTCTTGCGGGCAGCGCGCCCCGCGCGACATTGCCGGAAGGGCAGGCGCGGGGCATAACGCGGCCGCTACGCGCGTTTAGGAAAGTTTTTTGCGGGCCGTGCCGTCCTTGTAGAACGGAAGTTCGGCGCGAACGGCTTTGAGTTCGGCGCGGGCGGCCTTGATAACGAAGGTTGTCGCGTCGGCGGCGTCCTTGTCCACCCAGGCAAAGGCAATGACCTTGCCCAGCGAGGGCGCAAAGGAACCGCTCGTCACCACGCCGACTTCTTTGCCGTCCAGCAGCACGGCATCGCCGTTGCGGGCGGCCCGGCGGCCTTCGATTTCCAGACCCAGCAGGCACTGGCGCACTTCGCTTGCGCCCGCCTTGCCCACGTAGTCGGCCTCGCTGGTCATCATGCGTCCCATGCCCGCTTCGGTGGGATTATGATGTTCGTCCAGCTCGTGCCCGTACAGCGGCAGGCCGGATTCAAGGCGCAGCGTATCGCGCGCGCCCAGCCCCACGGGTTTGACGCGGCTGTCTTTGAGCAGCGCTTCCCAGAACGCCAGCGCCTTTGTCGCGGGCACATAGAGCTCGAAGCCCAGCTCGCCGGTATAGCCCGTGCGGCTGACCAGCAGGGACGCGCCGTCCCATGTGGTTTTGACAAAGCCGAAATAAGGCACGCCGTGGAAATTTTCTCCGGTCAGAGCTTCCAGCACATCCAGCGAATCGGGGCCCTGGAGGTCAATCTTGGCGGTTTCGTCGGAAACGTCTTTCAGCGCGACGCTTTCCGGCAGACGGGCGCGCAGGGTGGCAAAGTCTCCGGCCGCGCAGGCGGCGTTCACTACGATCATGAAATCATCGTCGCCGAAACGGTAGACGATGCAGTCGTCCAGCACGTTGCCCTGCTCGTTGAGGATAAAGCCGTAGCGGCAGCGTCCGGCCTTGAGCGTGGCAAGATTGTGACTGACAGCCTGGGAAAGAGCCGCGTCGGCGCCGGGGCCGGAAATAAGGAATTCGCCCATGTGGCAGATGTCGAACAGACCCGCATGCTGACGGGTATGCTGATGCTCCACAAGGATGCCTTCATACTGAATGGGCATTTCCCAGCCCGCAAAGGGCGCCATCTTTGCGCCGTGGGCTGCGTGCCATGCCGTAAGCGGCGTTGTGCGCAATTCGGACATGCGTTCCTCCTGCGGTGCGAAGATTCGGGCCTTCGCCTTCCGCCTGTACCGTTAGAGTATTTTCAGTTTGAAACGCTTCGCATTTCAAAACATGGCCTGTCGTTTCGCGGAAAAAAGCGGTGTTTTCCGCTCTCTTTGGGCCGGGCGGCGCTGTGCCGCCGCTTCGCGTTCTGTCTTTGTTCCGCCTTTGGCGGTAGATGCTCCACACTATCTCATTCTCTGAAAAGCTACAAGGGAGGCAGGTTTTTTGCCGCAGAGAGCGTATCTTTTTTCACAATGGGAGCGGCATTTCGCACGCAGTCTTTCAGTAGCTCCCGTTTCTCTGATGCCGCGGCGGCGGGGGAGTCTTACGCAGTCTGCGGGAAGCGCGGTGTGGCGGACGTATGCGAGTGCGCTTGCATTGCTTTGGTCAACGTTCCGTCTGTCGCAACTTTCGAGGAGCTTCTTTAGAGCATCTTTAGTTTGAAACGTTGCACGTTTCAAACCATACGGCCTGTCGTTTCGCGGAAAAAACGCGGTTTTTCCGCTCACTTTGGGCCGGGCGGCGCTGTGTCGCCGCCTCGCGTCTCTCCTTTTTCAAAGGTGAAATGCTCTAAATGGCCTGTTCCAGACGAAGAGAGCGAAAACAGAAGTCGCGTTGGAAGCGATACGGGAGCGTTGTCTGTCCGCGTACAGACAACGGGTTGGAGGAGCCGGGACGCAAGACGTTCCGTCCGGCAGCGTGTCCCGGCATATTTCGTGCTATGGCTGGAGAAAAAAATCACGTATGCGTTCGGGCTCGCAACCGCTGAACCAGGCTGTCCAGGGGGCGTCGCGCAGAGCTTCCGCCAGTCTGGCCGGCTCATGGCGCAGGCCGATCAGGCGCTGTTCCAGCTCTCCCACGTCAGCGGCGGAGAAAAAGTCGCCGTGAATGCGGGCCGCCACAATGAAGCCTTTGCGGACATCCAGACGCAGATCCACGCTTCCCCACGGGAAGCGCTCCTTCCTGCGGAAGGCAAAGGCCGGCGACGCGCCGTAGTTCCATTCCCATGTGCGATATTTGGTTTCGGCCAGCTCCTCCGCCTGCTGGCGGATATCCGGCGAGATTTCGATCTGCCGGTCGGCGCAGGTCCGCACCAGGGCCGCGCGCAGCTCGTCCATCAGGGCTCCGCGCGCGCAAAATTCCGAAATGTTGGCCACGCGGGCCCGCACGGAAGCCACGCCCTTGGAAAGATATTTTTCCGGCTCCACATGCAGCGCTTCCACAAGATCAGAGAAATTCAGATCCACCAGCAGCGTGCCGTGATGCAGCACCTTGCCTTGTTGCAGGCGCTGGGCGCTTCCGGAAATCTTGCGGCCCTCGACTTCCAAATCGTTGCGTCCGGAAATATGCGCTTCCACGCCCAGCTCCCGCAGCGCCGCGCAAATGGGCGTCAGATAGCGCGCAAAATCCACTTTGCCTTCTCCCGCGGCGTGTTCGATAAAGGAGAAGTTCAGATTGCCGAGATCGTGGTACACCGCGCCCCCGCCCGTATTGCGCCGTACCACGGGGATATTCCGGCGTTGCACAAAGTCCGCGTTGATTTCCTCGCCGGTGCACTGATGCCGTCCCACAATGATGGAAGGCGCATTGCGCCACAGGAGAAAAAGCCCTTCTTCTCCCGTTCTGAGTCCGTCAAAAAGCGTTTCCTCCAGCGCCAGATTGTACGCCGGTTCCGTCGTGTCCACGACAAGTGCCCGCATGGCAACTCCTTGTTTGCGTATTGTGAAGAATGGGGGATTCGCGTTCCCGCTGCGTCGTCATCCCCGGCACGTTGAAGCCGGTTGCGTTACGAGGGGAATCAAGCGGCGGCTGTCAGTCCGGCGAAGCGGAAGCGGCTCGCAGGACAAGGCCGCGAGACAGCGATGGATGTGTGCGAAAGGATGCGGCGTCTTCAAACAGAAGAGCCGGGGGCGGGGGATGGTTACTCCCCCTCTGGTGATCCGGGGCAGGCGCAGGCTTTTCGGGAGAGGGCGTTTCCATTCTCTTTCCGGCCCCTTCTTTACCTAGAGCATTTTCAGTTTGAAACGCTGTGCGTTTCAAACCATACGGCCTGTCTTTTCGCGGAAAAAACGCAGTTTTTACGCTTATTTTGGGCCGGGCGGCGCTGTGCCGCCGCCTCGCGTTTCTCCTTTTTCAAAGTTGAAACGCTCTAATGCGCGCGTTTCAGAGGGAAGAACGCCGCAGGGGTATGGTTGTTTTCCCTGCGGCGTCCGTTCCTCTGAAGCATGGCGTTGAAAAGCAAGAACTCTGCTTTCCCGCGTTTTTGGGAAATATATCCGCGTTAATGGCAGCGAATGCCGGTCAGCAGATGTTCCATTTTTTCTTTTTTGGTGCGGAGATAGGCTTCGTTTTCGGGGCAGGCTTCGATTTCAATGGGAACGCGCTCCACAATTTCGATGCCGTAACCGGAGAGGCCCACGATCTTTTTGGGATTGTTGGTCAGCAGGCGAATTTTGTGGATGCCGAGGTCCACAAGAATCTGGGCGCCGGTGCCGTAGTCGCGCAGGTCGTCGGGGAAACCGAGCTTGCGGTTGGCCTCGACGGTGTCGTAGCCCTGATCCTGGAGAGCATAGGCGCGAATCTTGTTCGCAAGGCCGATGCCGCGTCCTTCCTGACGCATGTAGATAAGCGCGCCGCGTCCGGCCTTTTCAATCTGACGCAGGGCCGCGCCCAGCTGACCGCGGCAGTCGCAGCGCAGGGATCCGAGGGCGTCGCCGGTGAGGCACTGGCTGTGCACCCGCACGAGAACCGGTTCGGGGCCGGTGATGTCGCCCTTGACAATGGCCAGATGCGTGCCGGGTTCGCGGTCGCTTTCGTAAGCGTACACCGTGAAGTCGCCAAACATGGTGGGCAGGTGCGCCTTGGCGTCGCAGCGCACGGATACCTGCCCCCGATTAAGGCGGTAGCGGATAATATCCTTGACGGCGGCAATTTTGAGGCCGTGTTCGGCGGCAAAGACCTCAAGATCGGGCATGCGCGCCATGGTGCCGTCGTCCTTCATGATTTCGCAGATGACGGCGGCGGGTTTGAGGCCCGCAAGGCGGGCGAGATCCACGCTGCCCTCCGTCTGTCCCGCGCGGGAAAGCACTCCGTCAGGACGGGCGCGCAGGGGGAAGACATGCCCAGGGGTCACAATATCCTCGGCGCGGGCGTCGTCGGCCACGGCGGTGCGGATGGTGCGGGCGCGGTCCGCAGCGGAAATACCCGTGGTGATGCCTTCGCGCGCTTCAATGGAGACGGTGAAGTTAGTGCCGAAACGGGAGCCGTTACGCTGCGTCATGAGCGGCAGGTTCAGCTTGTCGGCCATCTCCGGAGCCATAGGCAGGCAGATAAGCCCGCGGCCGAATTTCGCCATGAAATTGATGGCTTCCGGGGTGACAAACTCCGCCGCCATGGTCAGATCGCCTTCATTTTCGCGATCTTCGTCGTCCACGAGAATAATCATCTTGCCTTGCTTGAGTTCAGCAACGGCTTCTTCAACAGAGCAGAGGGGCATATCGTAATCCTTTCTTGCCGCCATGCGGCAGGTGTCTTTGTTCGTAAAGGTAGGAAGGCTCGTGCCTACTGTCAACCTTTCGGGCGCGGCGATACGACCGCGTGTCCTGCATAGGATGTCGGGGGAAGGGGAACCCCTCTGCTAGCGCGTGTTGTTTTCTGGGGGGAAGGAAACCCCCTTGGCTAGCGCGCAAGGGGCGTTTCCTTCCCCCCAGTCCCCCCATCCTTCCCCCAAC
>CALVHG010000112.1 GCA_944327285.1 uncultured Desulfovibrio sp.
TGGGGGAGGGGGAACACCCTCTCGCGTCAGCAGAGGGGGTTCCCCCTCCCCCAATTCTTATAACGTCAAAGTTCTACTCTTCCTCCTCTCGACGCAGATCGTACTTGCGCAGCCTGGCATAAAGGGCGGAGCAGCTGATTTTCAAAATGGCCGCCGCGCCGTGCTTGCCGTCTATGCGTCCGTGCGTTTGCCGCAGCACTGCAAGAATGTGACGCCGTTCCACCTCTTCGAGGGAAAGGGCTTCTGCTTCGGGCGGCTGTGGAGCGGCTTCACGCGACATGCCGGGAAGGAGATATGGAAGAAGGGGAGCGCAAAGATGCTCGTGGAGGGAAATGGAGCGCCCCCCGTTCAGAATAACTGCCTGCTCTATGACGTTGCGTAACTCGCGTATATTTCCCGGCCAGCTCCATTCCCTCAGAAGACGTTTGACAGTATCGGAAAAGTCTTCCACGCAGTCCCGATTATGCCGATGGGCAAACAGGCGCAGGAAGTGGCGCGCTAAGGGCAGAATATCTTCCTTGCGTTCTCTTAGGGGCGGGATTGGGAAGTAGAGTACGGCAACGCGATAATACAAGTCTGCCCGGAAGGTTCCCTGTCGCACGGCATCGCCCAGATGCCTGTTGGTGGCTGCTACCAGGCGGAAGTTGCTGCTGATGGATTGCGTGCCTCCTACGCGGCGAAAGGTGCGCTCCTGAAGGATACGCAATAGCTTTGCCTGCACGCGGGGGCTGGCCTCTGTCAGCTCGTCCAGAAAGAGGGTCCCGTTTTCGGCCAGTTCGGCCAGCCCGATCTTGCTGTTCATGGCTCCGGTAAAAGCGCCTTTCTCATGGCCGAAAAATTCGCTTTCAAAGAGATCGTCCTGAAGACTGGCCATATTAATGGTGACAAGTTGTCCGCTGCGGCCGCTTTTTTCGTGGATACGACGCGCGAGCATTTCCTTGCCGACGCCGGATTCGCCATGCAGCAGAATGGAAGCGTCGGTTTCAGCTGCCCTGTCGATATCGCGGAGAAAGGCCCGCATGGCAGGAGAGACGCAGATCATTTCCCGATGAGGGGCCTTTTTATCGGCTCGCCGCTGTTGCAGGGTGCGGTCTGCTTCCAGCACGCCAAGGCAGGGCCAGGCCAGCACCTGCCCGATGTCGCGAAGCAGACGCTCGTCCAGCGCCGGACGCACGTCATCCCGCATATGCCCCACATGAAAAAGCACAAAGATGCCGTGCGGGCGGCAATCAATGGGGATGCCTGCCAGCAGTCGGGCTGAACCTTCCGTAGCGGCTGGCGCGTCCAGAATGAGGGGGCCGCCTTCGGCAACCAGCTCGGCCAGTTCGGCTATGTTGGCCTGCGCTGCTGCCGGAAGCGGGGGCAAGCCGTTTTCCGCCTCGCTGACGAGTCTCAGGGGGGCGCCCGGCTGCGGCGCATGAAAGAGATACGCCCGCTCCATGCCGAGAAGGCGACCGGATTCCGCTGGAAGCATGCGAGAGAAGTGCTCGAACGACGTTTCCGGGCGCTGCGGGCCGAATGTCTCCCTATAAGCGTCGAGCAGGCCGCGGCCGGAGAATATCTGTTCCTTGCTGCGCAGAGAGTCAGGCACGAGGCGCAGCAGACTGGGGGGCCAGAAGCGTTCTCCGAGAACGGCATAGGAACGCCAGGCCTCGCTTGCCAGCAGGGTTGCCTTGTCCCGGTGATCCTTCAGCAGGAGCGACGCCAGTTCAAGGCGTGTTTTGTCGGCTTCCACGGCATTGTGGATGGCATCGAAAACGGCAACGGCTTGTTTGTAAGCCGCAAGGGCTTCCTCCGGGGAAGAGGCGCGCGCAAGCAGCCTGCCCTGTACCCTCAGGGCCGTAGCCTGCAGAAGACGGTTTGGACCGCGCAGACAGCGGGCCAGCTCGTCCCGGAATGCGTAGCCAGGCAGGGGCGGTAGGCCCGCGGCATCAAAGGCCGCCAGCATTTCCAGAAACGTGCCGCCTAGATAGACGGGGCGACGGTAGCCTTGCCGCAGCGCCCGTTCCAGCGGCGGGCGCATGACTCGGAAGGCCGCTGCCACATGCCCGCAGTAGAAGTGATAATAGGCCAGATGGCGGGCCACGGTGACGGCGCTGGTAATATCCGTTTGGCCGGAAATGCCGGACAGCGCCATGTCGAGCTGTTCCAGCGCCTGTTCGGGCTTGTCCATATACGCAGATACTGTGAGGCCAGCTGTCCGCGGATGCTGAGGGTCAGGGATGCGTCGCTGCGAATGGACGATTGCCGCAGACGCGAGCGCAGCAAGGTAACGGCGAGATCGGCGTCGCCCCGGTTTGTTGCGGCAAAGCTCCAGTGCCGCACATGGAACATCTCAAAAAGGTAATGCTGCTGCGCGCGTAATCGGCGGCTGGCGCGCATGAAAAGGTTCATGGCGCGGTCGTATTCGCCGCGGATGAAATAGTAAATGCCCAGATAGGGGGCGGCCGTTTCAAAAAGCCGGGGATCGCGCGCGGCCTCCAGGGCCTGTCTGCCGCGTTCCATCAGAGTGTGAAGGCGCGGATTATTGTGCTGCTCCGTATTGCAGACGTTCAGACTGCCGGCCAGCAGATCAAAGAGTATGCTTTCGTCTCTGTCCCGCAGACGTATGGCGCAGGCCCTGGCGCGCAGGCACAAGGGCACCAGCGCGGGGACGAAGTGCCCTGTGCAGACGATAAGGGTATGCACATCGCGGCACAGAGGGAGAAAGCGTCGCTTTTCTTCTTCTGACGACAGCGGCAGGCGATGCAGACGCCCCGCCAGAAAGCAGAGCATGGCCCCGGCGAGGCGGGAGGGCAGGACATTGATGCGCGCCTGTCCCAGCGACAGAAGACGTTCCAGGGCTTCGAGCTCCTGGCCTTCGCACAGGAGGCGCAGGCAGTCCGTAAAGGGATGCCCTGCCGTCAGGGAGCGCAGCAGCCGCACTGCGGGAGCATGTTCCCGGAGCAGTCGGTCCAGCGGAAGAACGGCTGGAAAGCGTTCCGGGCAAGGAGGGAAAGAGCCGTGTCCGGCCTGTTCCGGGGACATGTCCGCCAGATGTTCCAGAAGACCCTGTTGCCAGAAGCCCTGAAGCAGCGCGCGCAGGAAGACGCCTGTTTCCGGGCAGATATGCCAGTCGCCGCGTTTGTTCATAGCTGTTTCCGCATACTGTCTTTTTTCAAGACAATAAAAATATTTTTGTGCTTAATAAATACAAAAAAACTAAACAGAAGATGGAGTGATTGTAAAAAATAAAGAAAATTAACGTGTTGTATGGAAGGCACGCTCCTTGCTCAAGGAGCTGTGCCGGATAACGCTCCAGACAGTGCGCTGTCCGACATTCCGTTCTGGCGGAATTCTTTTCAACCCCAACGGCACATACTGCGAAAGGAGCGCACGGCATGATTCAAAGCATCAACCCCGCTGCCTGCACCGGCTGCGGCAGTTGCACAAAGACCTGTCCGCTTGACGTTTTCCGTCTGGATACCATGCAGGAGCAGATGTCTCCCTGTATGGCGGCCTGCCCGGCAGGCGTCGATATCCGCGGCACGCATTACCGGATACAGCAGGGCGATCTTGATGGGGCCGCGCGTCTTTATATGCAGGCTCAGCCTTTCCCGGCCATTACCGGGCGGGTCTGCTTCCATCCTTGCGAATCCCGCTGCGCCCGCGCGGCTGTGGATGCGCCGGTCAATATCAACGGGGTGGAACAGGTGCTCGGCGACTGGGCCGCGGAGATGTCGTCCGAAGAGGCGAAGCGTCGCCATATTACAAAGGTCGCCGTTGTTGGTTCCGGTCCTGCGGGCCTGTCTTGCGCGTGGTTTCTGGCGCAGCTGGGCTATCCGGTGACGGTCTTTGAAGCGGCTCCCTTCCCCGGCGGCATGCTGCGCTACGGTATTCCGGCCTATCGCCTGCCCGATGCCGTTGTGGCGGCGCAGGTGGCGCGCCTTGAGACCCTGGGCGTTGTCTTCCGCTGCAATACCCGCGTGGGCAGGGATGGGGACATTTCGCTGAAGGAATTGAAACGGCGCGGCTTCGAGGCTGTTATGCTGGCTCCTGGCACCAGCGCCGGACGTCGGATCGCGCTGGACGGCTGCGAGGCCGAGGGCGTGCACTGGGGGCTGGAGTTCCTGCGGGCCTGCCGCGGCGATGTGCCGCCCCGCATTTCCGGGGACGTGGTTGTTATTGGCGGTGGCGACGTGGCCGTGGATGCCGCCATTACGGCCCGCCGTCTGGGCGCGGAAACCGTGCATATGGCCTGCCAGGAAAGCCGCGATGCCATGCCCGCGTATCCGCATAATCAGGCCGACGCGGAGCAGGAAGGCGTTGTGTTTCATTGCGGCTACGGGCCGTCTCGCCTGCTGACGCAGGACGGCAGAGTGACCGGCATTGAATTGCAGGCCTGCACGGCGCTGCGTGATGCGGAAGGACGCTTTGCGCCTTCGTTTGATGCCTCGCAAACGCTGCGTCTCAACGCTGCCCATGTTATTTTTGCCATCGGACAGGTCGCGGAACTGGACGGTTTTGCGGAGGATGTGACCGTGGAACACGGACGCATCGTCGTTGAGGAGGTGACCTGCGCCACTTCGCAATGGGGCGTTTTTGCCGCGGGCGACGCGGCTACCGGTCCGGCTTCCGTTGTCGCCGCCATTGCGGGCGGACGGGAATGCGCCTTTTCCATCCATCGCATGCTCAAGGGCGCGGATATACGCGGCGAACGCGATCGCACGCGGCCCGTGGTGCCGCAGGAGTCCCTGCCTGGCAAGGATATTCAGACGGAACCGCGCCACGAGCGCTGCCGACTCCCGGAAGCCCCTCATGCTCCCTTTGCGGAGCGCATGCAGGCCCTCGACAGGGAAGCCTGTTTTGCCGAGGCGCTGCGCTGCATGACCTGCGGCAGCAAGGCCCGTATCGCCTACACCGACGATTGCATGACCTGTTTCTCCTGCGAGTTGCACTGCCCGTCGGGAGCCATCTTTGTACATCCCTTCAAGGAGCGCTTTGCGCGAACGCTGGATCAGGTCGAGCTCCTCGGCGATGCCGGGAGTCCGCAGGCCTGATTCCGGCAGTCCCGGAACGCGCGTTTTTCAGCGGAGGCTGGCGGACGCGAAACAACGCTGCCGCCGCTCGGCCCAAAGCGAGCTGAAAAACCGTGTTTTTTCCGCGAAACGACAGGCCGTATGGTTTGAAGCGCACTGCGTTGCAAACTGAACATGCTCTAAAAATTGGTACGCAGAGAAGCCCTTGCAGGGAGAGAAAATCATGAAAGAACCCAGAGGCTACGAATATACGACAGATTTGCTTGTCATCGGTTGCGGTTTCAGCGGCATGTGGGCCGCCATGCGCGCGCGAGATTTTCTGGATGATGTGCTGGTTGTTGACAAAGGACCGCGCGACTGGGGCGGTCTTGGCGGCCTTTCCGGCGGGGATATGATTGTCAAGCAGCCGGACATGAATCTGGACGATCTGCTGGATGATCTCGTCTACTATTATGACGGGCTGGCCGATCAGCGGCTTTTGAGCCAGATTCTTACGCAATCCTACGATCGTTTTATGGATTTCGAGAACTGGGGGCACAAGTTCGTGCGCAACGACAAGGGCGAGCTGTGCTTCATTCCCCAGCGGGCCCTCGATTACATGCGTTATTATTACTACCACCCCTATGGTATGGGCGGAATT
This sequence comes from uncultured Desulfovibrio sp., assembly GCA_944327285.1. Classification (GTDB taxonomy): domain Bacteria; phylum Desulfobacterota; class Desulfovibrionia; order Desulfovibrionales; family Desulfovibrionaceae; genus Desulfovibrio. The sequence continues at coordinate 5,659 of CALVHG010000112.1, forward strand.
GACAAGGCCCGCCTGCTCAAGCGCGAATGCGAAAAGCGCGGCGTGCGCCGTCTGGGGCGGGTTGTCATTACCGATGTTATTACCGATGGCGACCGGGTCTGCGGGGCCGTGGGCTTCCATGCTCAGAGCGGCATGCCCGTTTATATTCGGGCCCGCGCCGTGCTGCTGGCGACCAACACCGGCGGCTGGAAGCCTTCCTACCATCAGAATACGCCGGCCAGCGAAGGCGTCAGCATTGCCTGGAATGCGGGCTGCGCCATGCGCAACTTTGAATTCTGGAAGGTCTGGAATGTTCCCGTGGACTTTGCCTGGGAAGGGCAGACGGGGCTGCTCCCCAAGGGAGCGCGATTTCTCAACAGTAAGGGGGAAGACTTCATGCAGAAGTATTCCCCTCGTTTCGGAGCCAAAGCCGATCCGCATTACAATACGCGCGGCATGATTTGCGAAGTTCGCGCGGGCAACGGGCCGATTTTCTTTGATTGCAGCAAGATGAAGCCTGAAGATGTGGAAACCATGCGCCCCAGGGCCGGCTGGATGGGGCTGAACGACGCCAAGCTGCGGGCCATGGGGATTGATTTCTTTACGCAGAAGCTCCAGTGGATGCCGCAGGTGCGCCACACGTACGGCGGTATTGTGGCTGATCTGGACGGCGCAACGGCCGTCAAGGGGCTGTATGCCGCGGGGCTGGCCCGTAATCCTGATCCCGGCGTCTACATGGGCGGCTGGGCCACCTGCATCACCGCCACCACCGGTTATTCCGCCGGAGAAGCCGCGGCGCAGTTTGTTCTGGGGCATGACGCCGTGTCTTTTGACAAGGGCTATGCCGCGGAACGTCTCGACACCGTGCTGCGGTATCTTGGCCGGGACGGCATTGCGCCCAAGGATGTCATCGCCGATATGCGCGCCGTCATGAGCGCGCCGGACGTGGCCTTGATGAAGACCGGCCGGGGCTTGAGCCGCAGTCTTGATCGCGTGGCCGAGATTCGGGAAGAAGTCGTTCCCGCGCTTGGCGCGCGCGACGCCCATGAGCTCGCCAAGCTCTTTGAAGCCACATCCACGGTTCTGCTGACCGATCTGTGTCTGACCGCAGCCCTGGCCCGCAAGGAATCCCGCGCCGGACATTACCGCGAAGACTATCCGCAGCGCGATAATGCTCACTGGCTCAAGTGGATTGAACAGCGGCAGGTCGACGGCCGCCACGAGCTGCATACCGTGCCGGTGCCCATCGAGGATTATCCCGTGAAGCCGCACCGCTACTACATGGACAACTTTGTCTGGCCCACCCCGCCTCGCACCGAGTAGCGGTTCGCTGTGGAGGGGGCCCTTGTAAAAGGGGGCCTTCCTCCACGCCTTCTCCTTTTTTTCAAAAACGTTTTGCGGAAACCGCGCAGCGCGGCAACGTATCGGCGCTTGCGCGAACGATAGACCTCCGTTTCTGATATTGTTGCAGGGGCCTGGTCTTCTGTTGCGCTCCCGTACAGGGAAAGAAGTCTTTTTTACCTCGTGGTATTGTCTTTCCCGGCGCGTGCAGAAGGAACGCATATCCCTAGAGTATTTTCAGTTTGAAATGCTTCGCGTTTCAAACCATACGGCCTGTCGTTTTGCCTTCAAAGGCGAAACGCTCTAACCCGCAATTCTCAGGATAGAAATTTTATGACTACAGCCAAGGCGGTATCTCTGCCCGTATCCGCATCGTACGTCCTGCACAGCGTGATCTGTCTTGCCATTATGTTCGGTTTCGGACTGCTGGAACCCGTAGCTCCGTTAACGGAGCTCGGCATGCGCCTTGCGGGCATCTTTTTAGGCGTTCTTTACGGCTGGATTCTTATAGAAATTGTCTGGCCGAGTCTGGCCGGACTGCTGGCCATGATGCTTGTGGGCGGCATGACGCCCGTGCAACTGCTAAACAACAGTTTCGGGCATCCTATCGTGCAGATGATGTTCTTTATTTTCGTCTTCTGCGCGACCATCAATCATTACGGCTTATCCAAGTTCATTTCTCTCTGGTTCATCACCCGCAAATGTGTTGCCGGAAGACCGTGGTTTTTTACCTTTACGTTTCTTTCTTCCATTTTCATTCTCGGCGCTCTGACCAGCGCCTCCCCGGCGGCGTTGATAGGCTGGAGCATTTTGTACGGCGTCTGCGAGATCTGCGGTTATAAAAAGGGCGAAGGCTACCCGACCATGATGGTTTTCGGCATCGTCTTTGCCGCCCAGATCGGGCAATCCATTATTCCTTTCAAACAGGTGGCCCTGACGGTGTTCAGCGCTTATGAGACTCTGTCCGGAACCGGCATAGACTACGCCCGGTATATGCTTGTCGCCAGTCTGATTTGCGTGTGCTGCGCCCTGTTTTTCATTGTTATGGGCAAGTATGTCTTCCGCCCTGACATGAGCAAGCTGCTGGCCCTCAAGGCGGAGGAACTCGACAAGGACGGCGCTCTGCAACTTGACGGCAGGCAGAAGACCATTCTCGTCTTTTTATTCCTGCTGGTAGGTCTGTTGCTGGCTCCAAATTTCCTGCCGGCCGATCTGCTCCTGACCCGTCTTCTTAAGGCCATAGGTAATACCGGCATCGTCATTCTGCTGGTTACCGTCATGTGCGCCATCAAGATTGACGGCAAGGCGCTGCTCAATTTCAAGGTTATGGTCGATTCCGGCGTGACGTGGGGGATCGTGCTGCTGCTTGCCTTTGTGCAGCCGCTTACCATCGGCATGGCCAGAGAAGACAGCGGTATTACCGCCTTTCTCATGCAGCTGATCATGCCCCTTTTCGGGGAAAGCTCGCAGATGATCTTTGCGCTGTGCATCGGGCTGGCCGCCGTGCTGCTGACGCAGATCATGAACAACGGCGCTGTCGGCGTCGTTCTCATGCCCGTCATACACAGTTTCTGTCAGGCTTCGGGTATGGAGCCTGCCCTTCCCCTGATTATGGTCGTCATGGGCGTGCATTTTGCTTTCCTGACGCCCGCCGCAAGCGCAAGCGCCGCGCTGCTTCACGGCAACGAGTGGTCAAACACCGCCGTCATCTGGAAAACGGCTCCCATAGCCATTCTTGGGGCTTATGCGGCTACGGCGATCGTTACCGGCACGCTCGGCAGCATTCTCTATTAATGAGGAGTAAGCTCATAACTAAGATTATGTTACCATTTGAGCTTTAATTCTGGACTACGGCAAGGCAATGCCGCATGCCGGAGACTTGAGGGGGAACGACCTTTGCGGGCAAAAGCCGTGAAGCGACGTTCCCTCTTATATTTTTGCAAAGAAAGCCGCCTGTGCTGTCGGAATGCGGCTAGGCAAGGCCGCGCCGTAGGACGCCGTGGTAACGACATGTTCAGGCCATGCGCCGGAAGCGCCGTCCTTGTAATACAAGGCGAAAAACTCTAGGGCCTGTTAATATGAATTTACAATTTATTTTAGATAAATAGGATGATTGAAGCTCCTATCTCCCTTTGAAAAAGCGTGCTGGGGAAGGGATGGGGGGCTTGGGGGGAAGGGAAACACCTCTCGCGCCAGCAGCGACCGAATGGCGGCCGCAGGC
>CALVHG010000113.1 GCA_944327285.1 uncultured Desulfovibrio sp.
GAGGGGATTTTCCCCTCTCACCCCATGCCCCGCGCCGGGCAGGCGACCCGCCGCCCGCGCCGGGCAGAAGCCGCGATGCACAGAGGGACACCGGCTCAATACGACCAGGACGTTTTACCTTTTTCAAAGTTGAATTGCCCTAGAGTGCTTCAACTTTGAAAAGGTGAAACACGAAGGCGGCGGCACAGCGCCGCCCGGTCCAAAGTGAGAGGAAAGACCGCGTTTTTCCCGCGAAACAACAGGCCGTATGGTTTGAAATGCTTTGCATTTCAAACTGAAAAGGCGCTACGCCGGCTGCCAGTCCTTGATGCCGATATCGACGGAAGCGATGCCGTTGTACATGTCGATGCGCGGCGTATAGGCAATGCGGATGCGTTTTCCAATCATACTTGAGGGGAATTCCGCAGCCATGCGCCACGCCTTGGCAATGAGCGTGACGCCGCTGACGGTATCCTGGACCTTGAGGCGGATATGTTGCCCCCCCTGTCCGAGGGACAGGCGGTCGCGGATGAGCAGCGGCGGAGAGGCAAAGACAGGTTCGGCATTGCCGGGGCCGAAAGGCTGGAGCAGATCCAGCTCTCGCAGAAATTCCTGATTGCCCGCCGTGGCAAAATCCAGTTCATTTTCCAGAATGAGGGTGGGCTGCACGGGGTCCGGCCCCAGAGTGGCGGCGCAGACCGTTTCAAAAGCCGTGCGGAAATCTTCGAGGCGATCCCTGTCGAGGCGGACGCCCGCCGCCTGCCGGTGTCCGCCGAAGCCGGACAGGGTGTCCGAACATTCCTGAAGCCCGGCATAGAGATCGAATTCCCGGATGGAACGCCCGGAACCTTTGAGGCTTGCGCCGTCGTCGCAAAGAATGATGGTGGGGCAGTAAAATTCCTCAAGCAGACGGGATGCGACGATGCCGATAATGCCGGGATGCCAGTCGGGGCCGTAGACGACAAGGCCGGGGCGCGGACGGCTTGCCATGAGTTGCAGCGCCTGTTCCCGCGCTTCTGTCCAGATGCGTTCCTCTTCCTGCTTGCGTTCGGTATTGAGGGCATCCAGGGTCTGCGCCAGTCCGGCGGCCTCGGAGCAGTCCTTGCAGCGCAGCAGACGGAGGGCGATGTCTGCCTTGCCCATACGCCCGGCGGCATTGATGCGCGGCGCAAGACGAAAGACCACCTGTCCGCCGGTAAGACGCGCCAGCGGGTCCAGACCGCTGACGGTTTTCAGCGCCAGCATGCCGGGGCGGCGGGCTCCGGCGATTTTATCCAGGCCGCCGCGGACAAGAACACGATTCTGTCCGGTAAGCCGCATAACGTCGGCCAGCGTGCCCAGAGCGGTCACGTCCAGAGCGTCGTCCATCTTATAGCGTCGGCCGGTACGCTCGGCCAGAAGCGAGTTGACGGCAGCCATGAGGAAGAAGGAGACGCCTACGCCCGCCAGATCGGGGCAGGGACATTCCTCGGCGGGAACAAGGCGGGGATTGCAGAGAGCATGGGCCGGCGGCAGTTCTTCCGGCGGCAGATGATGATCCGTGACGATAACGGTCATGCCCAGTTCCCGCGCGCGGGCAATGGCCTCTACGTCGGCAATGCCGCAATCCACGGTCAGCAGAACGCCGTAGCCTTCGGCGGCGAGGCGCTCCAGAGCGGGCACGTTGAGGCCGTAGCCTTCGCTGCGCCGGTCGGGGATATGGTAGCCTGCCGCAATGCCGTGCGCTTCGAGCACATCCAGCGCGATAGTGGTGGCGGTGATGCCGTCCACATCATAGTCGCCCCAGATGACGGGTTTTTTCCCCTGTACGAGCTCCTGCACGAAAAGCGCGGCGGCTTCGCTGACGCCCGGCCAGTGGGCCGGGGGACGCAGACTTGCGAGGCGCGCGGAAAGAAAGGCGTCCATATCGTCGCGCGTGTCGAAGCCGCGTTGCCAGAGAAGATTCAGCAACGTAGGCGAGATGCCGAGGTCTTCGGCCCATGCGGCGTTGGGAGCGCCCGGCGGCGCGTCTCGGAAAATCCAGCGTTTCATGGCGGCGTCAGCGTGTTTTCAGCAGACCGGAATACGGCGGTATCATTGCTCCTGCGCCTGTTTTTTCGGCGCGTACTGTCGGGAAGCGAAATGTCGCGAGTGTCTTTTTTCGCGCGGCTGGGGGAAGATTGGCCTTCCCCCGGAACAATGTCGTGCGAACAGACCTGGAGCGTTTTAGTCTGAAACTATACGGCCTGTCGTTTCGCAGAAAAAGCGGGGCTTTTCCGCTCGCTTTGGGCCGGGCGGCGCGGTCCCGCCGCCTCGCGTTTTATTTTTTCAAAGATAAAACGCTCTAGGGCCTGTTAACACAAAAATTTACAAATAATTTCAATGGTTAGAATAAATAGGCTGCACACGCCACTTGTCTTGGTGGCGGGGTAGCCTCGTATTCCTGACTCTTCCCCAGATAAAAGCGCGCTGGGGAAGAGATGGGGAGCTTGGGGGGAAGGGCCCAGCCTTTTCGCAGCGAAGCGAGAAAAGGCGTTCTCGTAGTCCTCTCGCGCGAGCAGCGACCGGATGGCGGCCGCAGGCCGTGCCCGTTGCGACGAAGGAATGGGTATCGACAGCAGAGATGAGGGGTTTTCCCTTCCCCCAAAACAACTTACGAATAGTGTTAACACTCCCTAGAACAACCCGTCAAAGCCCTTGAAAACGTCTTCCTTGGGCTCTTCTCCTTCCGCTGTTGGGGCGGCCGCAGGGGCCGGAGCCGGAGCCGGGGCAGGCGGCGCCGGAGGCACGGGAGCAGCCGGAGCGGCGGCAGGCGCCGGACGAGGCGCGGGCGTCGGCGTCGCGGCGAGGCGGGCGGCCTGCTGCGCCGGAGGCGGGGGCACCGGCGGTACTGCCGCGCGAGCCGCAGCCGCGGCCGCGTTCAGATTTTTGACGGGCACAATGGGCGTTCCGGCTTTCTGCGCCTGCGGGGGCGTCGGTATCTGTGCGGCGGGAGCCGCTGCCGCCTGCGGCGCAGAGGCCGGGCGTTGTTGCGCGGCAGGGGCGGCTGTCGGCGGTGTCGCCGGGCGTTGCGCAGCCTGAGCAGGCGGCGTTGCGGGGCGCTGGGCAACCGGAGCGGCCGCCGCAGGAGCCGCGGCCGGGGGCGGCGTCTGCTGGGCTGCGGGAGCTTCAGGCGTTTTTTCCGGCGCTCTCTTGGAGGCGGCAATGGCGGCTGCCAGATCGGCCTTGCGTTTTTCCGGCACCATGTTTTTCTTGATCAGCCAGGCCACAAACTTGAGCGAGGGCGCGTGATGCGGGTCCAGCGACAGTGCCTTGAGCAGATTGGCTATGCAGTCGTCAATATTGTGATTTTCGAGCTGGACGCGGGCGATGTTCATGTACAGGTTTTCGTCGTTGGGCGACAGTTCCTGCGCTCGCTTGTAATATTCCAGGGCCTGCGTCAGCATCTTGTTTTTGCGCAGGTTGATGCCGAAGTCGTTGAACAGGTGCTTGTGTTCGGCCTGAAATGCGCCGTCGAGCTTGACGAGGCGTTCGAAGATATCCTGAGCCTTAGCCTTGTCGCCGCGTTCCAGATAGGTCAGGCCGATGCCAAAATTGGCGCGCACATTCTCTTCATCTACTTTAAGAGCGCGGGAATATTCGTATTCTGCGGTGAAGTTGTTTCCGTTTTCGCGCTGTCTGTCGGCAGAAGAGATGGTTTTTTTCAGCTCCTGCATCTTCGGATAGACGGAATTCATATAGAATTCCGGCTCCGGCGAGAACTTGGCGATCAGCTCGTCCATGCTGATTTTACGCTTGGGGCCGCTGGGAATATAGTTGGGGTTCAGGGGCTGACATTCGATGTCCTGTCCCTTTTGTTCCACAAACCAGAATGTCTTTTGGACGGTCTTGCGGGTTGTCGTCCCGGTACCCACGCGGCGGATTTCCTGTGTGGAAAAGACGCCGCGCACTTCCACGGGCTTGTTGGGCGCCGCGGACGGCGCGTGAGGTGTGTTTAGTTGCATGCTGTCTCCGCTAAGCCTTCTCGATGTGCATTTCCGAAAGAATGCGGCGCGCGGCTTCGGTCGGATCGTCGGATCGGGTAATGGGACGCCCCACGACCAGATAGTCGGCTCCCGCCAGGATGGCCTTGGCCGGGGTCATGATGCGCCGCTGATCATCCTGCGCGCTGCCTTCGGGGCGGATGCCGGGGCACAGGCAGGCCAGAGAGGGCGCAACGGCCTTGATGCCGGCCACCTCCTGCGCGGAGCAGACAATGCCGTCCAGCCCCCAGCGGGCGGCGCCCTGCGCCAGCTCCTGCGCAAAGACTGAGGGGGCGGCGGCAATGCCGGGCATTTCGCCGGGGCCGAAGCTGGTCAGCACCGTGACGCCGAAGAGCAGGGGGGCGGGCTGCCCGGCAGCGCGAAGACTGTCGGCGGCTTCGCGCGCCGCTTCGCACATGCGCTGTCCTCCCTGCGTGTGCAGGGTGATCAGATCCGCGCCGCTGCGCGCGGCTGCGCGGACAGCCTGCGCGACAGTGTTGGGGATGTCGTAGAACTTCATGTCCAAAAAGACATGGAATCCCATGTCTTTCAGCTCGCTCAGCACGGACGGGCCGCAGAGCGTGAAAAGTTCCATACCCGCCTTGACCCACGGCACAATGCCGCGCAGCCGCGCGGCCAGGGTCAGCGCGGCGTCCTTTTCGGGAAAATCCAGGGCAACGACAAGTTGGGGCGTGGCCGTCATGCGAAGTCCTCCAGCAGGGCGTGCAGCATCTGCATACGGCAGTGCGGCGCAAGGGTGGCGGCCTTATACGCGGCGCGCAGCCGCGCGTAGGCATCTTCCAGATGATCGTTGACAATCAGGGCGTCGTACCAGACGGCTTCCTTCAGTTCGTCGTGGGCGTTGGCCAGACGACGCCGGATAGTCTCTTCGCTGTCGAGGCCGCGACTGTGCAGGCGGCGGCGCAGCTCGTCGAGACTGGGGGGAAGAATGAAGGCAAAAAACGCTTCGGGCAGGCTGGTCTTGACCTGTCGGGCGCCCTGCACGTCAATGTCGAAAAGAACGTCCTTGCCTTCCCGCAACATCTCGCGCACGGGGGCCAGCGGCGTGCCGTAGAAATTGCCGTGCACTTCGGCCCATTCCGCAAAGTAGCCTTCGCCTTTTAATTGCAAGAAACGTTCCCGTGAAAGAAAGTGGTAGTCCTTGCCGTCCTGTTCGCCTTCGCGCGGGGCGCGGGTCGTACAGGAAATGGAGTAGCTGAGCCGGGGAAACTCTTCGCGCAGCATTTTGACAAGCGTTGTTTTTCCCGTGCCCGACGGGGCGCTGAGAACCAGGGCGATACCTTGCCGTTCCATTAGTCTCCTTCCTCCTGTGCAAAACGCTGGCTGATGGTTTCCGGCTGGATGGCGGAAAGTATAATGTGGTTGGAGTCCGTTACCAGAATGGAGCGGGTTTTGCGGCCCTGGGTCGCGTCAACGAGACGTCCCTCCGCGCGTGCGTCCTCGCGCAGGCGCTTCATGGGCAGCGACGAGGGGGCGACAATGCTCACCACGCGCGCTGCCAGTACAAAATTCCCGAAGCCGATGTTGACAAGACGTTCTTTCGGCATGCGTTATTCCAGATTCTGCACCTGTTCGCGGCATTTTTCCAGCTCGTTCTTGAAGTCCACGACCAGACGCGAAAGCTGCACGTCGGGCAGCTTGTTGCCGCAGGTGTTTATTTCGCGGAAGCATTCCTGCAACGTAAAATCAAGACGCCGCCCGGCATCCTTGCCCGCTTCCAGCAGTTCGCGCAGGCGTTCCAGATGCGTGTCCAGGCGCGTCAGCTCCTCGCTGACGTCCAGTCTGTCCGCCAGCAGGGTGATTTCCTGAAGGAAGCGCCCTTCTTCCAGCTCCTGCCCCGCTGCGGCCAGAGCTTCCGTAAGACGTTCCCGCAGGGTTTGCGCGCGTTCTTCCTTGATTTCCGGCGCGCGTCCGGCGATGACTTCGCGCCATTCCTGCATGCGCAGAATGCGGGAGTGCATATCCGTGGCCAGCGCCTTGCCTTCGCGGGCGCGGGCGTCGTTCCAGTCTTCCAGAGCGATGGTCAGTCCTTCTTCGAGCCGCAGGGCGAGGTCTTCATCCGCGTCGTTGTCGGCGTCGCTCCAGAGAGCGGGAAGCTGGAGGAAGGCGTTGTAATCGGGGGTGAAGCTGTCGCCGCGCCGTTCGGCCAGATCGCGCAGCGCGTCGAGCATGGCTCCGGCCTGCGCGGCGTCGAAATACTGACCGGGGGCGGACGCCTCGGCATAATGCAGGGTCAGGCTGATGTCCACACGTCCTCGAGAAGCAAAATTGCGCACTACTTTTTCAAGGCGTGTCTCAAGACTGCGCGCCGAGACGGGCAGACGCCATTTTATGTCAAGATGACGTCCGTTGACGCTTTTTATTTCCCAGAGTTGCGTGAGACCCCCGGATTCGGCGACGCAACGTCCAAACCCTGTCATGCTGCGAAGCATAGGCTGCCTTCCTTTGTTGAATGTCGGAAGGATAGGTCAAGGCTTGCGGGAAAGCAAGTCGTGCCGGGAAGGCGGGGACGGTTGCGATAAGGAAAGCGACTGCTTTCCCGAACCGTTGCATCCTCCAGATAAAAGCGCGTTGGGGGAAGGATGGGGGGCCGGGGGGAAGGAAACAGCCCTTGCGCGCTAGCCAAGGGGGTTTCCTTCCCCCCAGAAGAACGATTTAGAGTTAACCGCCCTAGTTCGCGTTGTTGCCGCCGCAGCCCGTCGCGCCGGAAGAGGCACACGTGCCGCAGGAGCCGCCGCAACCGGCAAGGCCCTTGCCCATTTTGGAGGCCAGCGGATGCACCGGCCCCACTTTGAAGGGGAACGCGCCGGTTTTCAGGGGGCTGGGGACGGAAAGCTGGCGTTGCGTGTCCGCGCTGCCGCACTGGGGGCAGACAGGAGCGTCATCGTCGCCGTTGCGGCACAGTTCCTCGAATTTCGCGCCGCAGGAGGCGCAGACATAGTCGTACATGGGCATGAGAAAAACCTCGATAATCGTTTGTCCGGGGGCTGAATCCTTGAGCATTTCAGTTTGAAGCGCATTGCGTTTCAAACCATATGGCCTGTCGCTTCGCGGAAAAACGCGGTTTTTCCGTTCGCTTCGGGCCGGGCGGCCCTGTGTCGCCGCCTCGCGTTTTGCCTTTTTTAAAGGTAAAACACTCTTGCTGAAAAGATAAGTCCGCCGGGGGCGGGAGGCAAGGCGCGGGCGTAGGTTTCAGCGTTCTTCATCCAGCAGGGCTACGCGCAGCCCCTTGGGGGTCAGCTCCAGCGGGCGCACGGGAATCAGACGGCGCGTGCCTGCGGCCTGCGCCGCTTCCGGAGGGAGCAGACAAGGAACATAATATTCATTGACGCCCTTGAAGGGTCTGTTCCGGGGGCGGCCGTCCTGCATGGGGGCTTCGGGAGCCGCCAGCAGGCGCGGCAGGCGCAGCTGCGCTTCCCGGAAGGCCTCTTGGCGCGCTGTAACGGCAGCCCGCACTCTGGCGGCGCGTTCTTGCTTGAGCTGCTGCGGAAGCTGGCCGTCCATGCGATCCGCCGCCGTGCCGGGGCGGCGCGAGTAGGGAAAGACATGGGCATAGCTAAAGGGCACGCGCTCGACGAAATCCAGCAGGCAGCGGACGTCCTCTTCGCTTTCGCCGGGAAAGCCCAGCAGCAGATCCGCGCCCAGAGCCATGACGGGCCAGTGCGCGCGCAGTTTCTGTACGGCCTGTTCCAGCATATCCGCCGAGTAGTGGCCGCGTCCCATGCGGCGAAGCACGGCGGGGGAGGCATGTTGCAGGGAAATATGGAGATGCGGGCAGACCATGCGGCAGCCGCGCAGAATGTCCAGTCCCCGGTCATCCAGCTGCGAGGGCTCCAGAGAGCTGATACGCAGCCGCGCCCGCCCGGCAAATTCGGGGGCAAGGGCGGCGTCAAGACGCTGGAGCAGGCTCCAGAAGTCGCCGTATTCCGGTTTATCCCGGCCGTACTGGCGCAGATTGATGCCGGAAATCATGAGTTCCGCGTAACCGGCTTCCAGCAGACGGCGGGCTTCGCGTATGGCGTCGAAGGGATCGCGGCTGCGGCAGGAGCCGCGGGTCAGGGGGACGATGCAGTAGGTGCAGCGATGGCGGCAGCCGTCCTGCACCTTCAGCACGGGCCGCGCCCGGCGAAAGCCGGAAATTTCAAAGGGCGGAAAGGCGGCGTCGGCGTCGGCCGTGTCCGTCAGACCGTCGGCAACGGTCCCTGGTCCGGCCAGCAGACGGCTTTTGGCTTCTTGTACAATGACGGCGTCGGGAGCATCCTTGTCCGTGGCGGTCTGCCCGGCCACAAGACGCGCCGCGCAGCCGGTCAGCAGCACGCGCGCGCCAGGAGCATCGCGGCGCACCCGGAAGAGCGCGTTGCGCGCGTCTCGCTCCCCGCGGGCCGTAATGGCGCAGGAATTGATGCAGACAACATCGGCCGCGTCGGGGCTGTCGCATTCCGTGCCGCCCTGCGCCGTCCAGGCTTCGCGCAGGGCCTGCGTTTCGTATTGATTGACTTTACAGCCGAAGGTGACAAAGTGAAATTTCCAGGCACACATGCGTTGGGTGTACGCAAATGGGCCGCGCTTGACAAGTGACCGAGGTTTACCCATGCCCTTTTCCTTTCTGCGGCGCGCTTCCCGTTGCGTTGCCTTCTGTCTTTCGTTTCTGTTTTTCCCCTGCTGCCTTTTCGCTGCCGACGCGGAGGGGCTTCCGCCGTTTGCGCCGAAGCGGAAAGAGTTTTTCCAACCTCTGTTTTTTGAGGACGGCTCCGGCGATGACCAGCTGAACGAGGAAGAAAAGCTCGATCTGCGCTGTCTGCTGTCGGTCTATCCCGCTATTCGCCGCATTGCCGCCGTAAGCGACGGCTCGATCTTTCTCATCATGGGAGACGGCAGCCGCGTGCCCTATCGTTCCGTGCCTCCGGCCGCCGACGACGTGAAAGCGAGCATGGCCCAGCCCTATCCGCCGGAACCGCTGCGGCCGCCGACGCCCGCGGGTGTCGCTCCCGGACGGGTTCGGTCTGCCGCGCTGCTGGCGGCGCTCTACGGGGAGTCGCAGGCCGACGTGCGTTCTCGATTGGTGGCTGTTCCCTTTGTGGAGGGCACTGTCGTGATGCAT
>CALVHG010000114.1 GCA_944327285.1 uncultured Desulfovibrio sp.
CGAAGCGAGCGGAAAAACCGCGTTTTTTCCGCGAAACGGCAGGCCGTATGGTTTGGAATGCAAAGCATTTCAAACTGAAAAAGCTCTAATCTGTAAAAATGCGTCGGGGGAAGGGCCTCTCCTGGAGAGACCCTTCCCCCGAAATCACAGCCGCAGAGTAAAATGCGGAGGCAGGCTTAGTTGCCGGTAGCCGCGGCTTCATCGACGACCCAAATCAGATCGCCGCCACGAGGACGCACCATCTGTGCGGGGAGCGTCGGTTCGGCCAGCAGATTGAGCGCCCGCGAAAGCCCGTCGTGCTTTTCGCTGCCGGTGACGAGGAACAAGCAGAGACGGGCGTTGTTGATGACAGGCAGCGTCAGGGTCAGGCGATCGGCCTTGCGTTCGGGGACGTACTGATCGATGACGAGGCGCTTCTGTTCCACGAGCGCGGGCGAATCGGGGAAGATGGAACCGGTATGGCCGTCGTCGCCCATGCCGAGGAGCATGAAGTCAAAGCGGGGGAATTCGTCGGGGCCGAGACGGAACTCAGTACGGATTTGCTGTTCATAGCGAACGGCGGCTTCCACGGGATCCGATTCGCCGCGCATGCGGTAGAAATGGGTTGCGGGAACGTGGCTGAGCAGTTCGCGGCGGGCAAGCCCATAGTTGCTGTCGGGATGATCGGGACCGACGCAGCGCTCGTCAACCCAGAAGAAGGACATCTTGTCCCAGGGCAGGCGATCCGCCCAGTCGCTTTTGGCCAGCAGCTGGAAAAAGGGGATGGGGGTATGCCCGCCGGAGAGAGCGACGGTAAAGGTGCCGCGTTCGCTGACGGCTTCTTCGCAGGCGGCGGCGAAGATGTGGGCCGCGCGTTCCGCCATGGCGGCGGGGTCCTTGTGGATATGAACGGAAAGATGGATGGAGCGGCTGCGACCTTGCATGACTGCGATCTCCTTTATGGGGGCGCGCCGGGGCGCGCCCGCGGTAATGGGGATTTTCCGGTTATTGAATATCTTCGGGGATGCTGAGCACTTCGACGTCATACAGGACACGGCCGTTGTCGAGCCCCATGCTGTACCAGCGGGGCTTGCAGACGATGGCGGGGGCGGACAGCAGGGCCTGCGCTTCGGGGTCGCTCTTGTCCATATCGATGGTCCAGCGATGATCGAAGTCCGCGCCGGGGTTGGTTGCCTGGGCCGTGTTGAGGTTGCGCGTGAGCAATTCCTTGCCGTCAGGCGTCTGGAGGGAAACCAGCAGGTTGACGTTTTCGACGCGCTGGGCGCTCTTGTTGCGGGCCAGGACATGAACGACCGTCAGAATGGTGCGCCCGTCGGAGATCATGCCGGTGGAAGCGCTACAGCTTTCCAGCGTGAGCAGGTTGCGCATGGTGTCGGCGGCGGCCTGGTTGCGGCGCACATAGATCTGCCGCTTGGCTTCCTGCCGTTGCAGATGCGCGGCGCGGAAGGCCGCCACAACCTGCGCGGCATTGGAAAAGTCCGTAATGCGCCAGCCGTCGGGCGTATTGCTTACGGAAAATGCCAGCTGAAACGCCTGATTATTCAGTTGCGGATGCCGGATGGTGAAGGTCAGCACGGCCATGTATTCAGAGACGCGCTGCAGGCGCATGCTCTTGCTCATCTGTTCCACAAAATCCGGCGGCAGGACCTTCAGGGGGCGCAGCAGAATTTTTTCTCTGTCGGTTTCATGATCGGCGGCGGGTTTGGACGTGTCGCGGAATTTTTCCAGCAGGGCAACCTGAACGCGCCGCGTAATGCGTTCCTGCTGATTGGCGCCGCTTTCGATGAAGGGGTAGCTCGTGGCTATGGCGCTGGAAAGGTGAGAGAAGATGGGGCCGAAATCGGCGATGGAGGCAAGTTTGGCTATCTGGCCGGGCTTGAGGGCTTCCTGTACCTGATCGGCGAGATATTCCGGACTCTTGTAGTATTGATAAGCCTGCCAGCAGAAGTAGCCGACAACAAGAGTCGCTATAACCAGAATCCCGACAAGGATTTTGAAAAGGTTTTGTTTGACGGATGCGAGAATGTTCATGGCATATCCTTGAAGCAGGCGTTGCGGGAGGAGAGCCGCAGCTCCTGTTGCTGTCGGGACAGCGTTGATTGGGGTTCCAGTCTGTCTTCCATGCCGCGCAAAGGCAGAAACAGTCCTGTCAACGGACGACCAGGGCCGAAATTGCAGCGCAGGACGCACCATGCGCCCAGAGGCAGCGGCAGACGCCAGACCGTATGACGTCTGCCCGGAGTCCGCCAGCAGACCGGCGGACCGAAAAATATGCTGCGACATGCGGGAACAGCGCCGCCGTAGTCCCGCACCTGCCGCCAGACATCGCGGGGCCAGTGCAGGCATACCGGGGATGCGGCAACCCGCCAGCACAGGCCGGATACGGACAGGGCGTTCCAGAATATGACGGCGAAACCGCGCGCGGCCGTTCGGCTCGCTTCGGCTATGGCCGGAGCCAGCGCCGCCTTGTCCTGTTTGTCTATGCGCAGCAGCGTCCAGTCGAATTCCCCGTCGTCAAAGGGGAGGTGATCGTCGGACGCGGCGAAAATTTCCGTACCCTGCGGCGCATGGCGCGCGGCGCACAGGCGCGCGTCATACGCATGTTCGCAGGCCGTGACGTCAAAGCCGTTTTCCCGCAGCCGGGGCAGTAGCCGCCCGTTGCCGCAGTTGATGAAGAGCAGTCTGCGTCCCTGCGCGGGCCATGCGCCGAGAAAAGCCCGCAGCAGATCTGCCTGCTGCGACAGGACGGGATGTCCTGAAAAGCCGACGGGCCGCAAGGACTTTGACATGGGCTGCTCGTTTTCTTTTGGGGGCATTATTTGCCAAAGCTTCCTAAAAGGCAAGAGAAGCGCCTAATCTTGCGGATGCTGTTTCGCATGCGGCGAGCGCAGCGTAATCAGAGGTATTTCGGACGGCACGCCGAGGCGCAGGGGAAATCCGGACCAGAGCGCCGTGCCGGTCGAGATGTACAGCCGGACAGGGCCGATTTCATACAGGCCGCGCAGATAGCCGTCGTTGACGCGGCGCACCAGCAGGTCAAGGCCGAAGACCTGCCCGCCGTGGGTATGCCCCGAAAGTTGCAGCGCGGCCCCCGGACGGGAAAGCTGTTTCAGCTGTTCGACCTGATGCGGCCGGTGCGCCATAAGAATAAGGGGCAGAGACGCTTCCGTGGAGCCCAGCGCCTGCCGGACATCGGGGCGCGGCAGGCCGAAGCGTTCGGCCACATCGTCAGTAAGACCCGCCAGAATCAGCGCCGCGCCGTTGCGGCGCAGGAGCACGTGATCGTTTTCCAGCAGCAGGATGCCGAGAGAGGGGAAACGCTCTCTCCAGGCTGTCAGGCCGGAATAATATTCATGATTGCCCGGACAGGCATAGACGCCCAGCGGAGCGCGCAGGCGGCGCAGAGGGAGGAGGTCGTCGTAGCGCTGCCGGGGCGTGCCGTCAAAAAGATCGCCGGTAATGACAACGAGATCGGGGCGGGCGGCATTGACGGCATCGACCACGCCGGCAAGCCAGCTTCCGGGAAAGGTTTTGCTGGCGTGCACATCGGAAAGCTGCGCCACGGTAAGGCCGTCCCAGGCGGCGGGCAGGCCCGGCACGACAATTTCCACAGGGGTTACGGGCGGCACGCGCAGAGCGGCATGCGTGCCCAGAGCGGCGAGCAGCAGCGAAATGAGAAGAAGAACCGGCGGCAGCCCCGGACGCGCGGCGGCAGGAGCGTTGCGCCGCAGGAGGCGGCGGAGCAGCCGGAAAATATCGGTTATAGCGCCCAGAAGGGCAAGGGCCAGCAGAGCGCATTGCAGCAGGCTCCATATGGCATGGAGCGGGAGCGGAAATTCGGGCGTCCAGGAGTGGTACAGGAAGTGCCCGACAATGGTTTTACTGAGAATCAGTCCGGCAAGGACAAAAAGAATCAGTTTGCGGGGAAAAGAAATTCGCAGAGGGAGAATGCCGCGCAGGCCGAGATAGAGCAGGACAAGGGCGGTGATGGCGACGGTGATCATGAACGGGGGCACTCCTGTCAAAGAGGCAGACGGTTCTCGGTATGCCGTCCGTAAGGCGCCTTTGTCCTGTCGGCTGCGGGCTGTCGGCAAAGCATAGGGAAATCGCAGCCGCAAAGACAGCGTTCCGATCCGAGCGTCGCTTTATGCGGACATTGCCCAAAGAGGCCCTTGCGGCATGTCTTGTCGGGGAAGCATTATTTGCCAAAGGCTGCCAAAAGGCAAGAAATGCGTCGGCGGGATCTGTTCCGCGGCGCGCGCAGAATCAGCAGAGGAATCCGCGATGCCGCCGCGCCGAGGCGGAATGGATGAGAGGCCGAGAGCGCCGTGCCGGGAGAAACGTAAAGGCGCACGTCCCCAAGGGCATACGGGCCGCTCAGGTAGCCCTTGTTGAGATATTTGACGAGCAGATTCAGGCCGAGAAGCTGGCCGCCGTGGGTATGCCCGGAAAGCTGAAGCGTTGCTCCTGGGCGGTCAAGATCGCGCAGTTCCTTCACATGGGCGGGACGGTGAGACAGAAGCAGGAGCGGCAGGGCTGGAGATGTGCCCTGGAGCGCCTGCCGGATATCGGGGCGGGGCAGGTCCGTCTGTTCCGCCAGATCGTCAGTGATGCCCGCCAGAATGAGTTCCGCGCCGTTACGCCGCAGGATAACATGTTCATTTTCCAGAATCTCAACGCCGAGAGAGGAAAAGATCGTGGGCCAGTGTCGCGGGACGGAATAATATTCATGATTGCCCGGACAGGCATAGACGCCCAGCGGAGCCTTCAGATCATGCAGGGGATGGAGTTCGCCGAGGTGATGCGATGCGCTGCCGTCAAGCAGATCGCCTGTGATGACAATGAGATCGGGGCGGGCGGCATTGACGGCGGCAACAACGTCGGCAAGCCAGGTTCCGGGGAAGGTCCGGCCGACATGAAGATCGGAAAGATGGGCCACGGTGAGCCCGTCCCAGGCGGCAGGCAGACCCGGAACAACAATTTCCTCCGGCGTGACGGGCGGCACGCGCAAAGCGGAAAAGCAGCCGAAGGAGGCAAGGCCGAGAGAGATCGCAAGGAGTGCGGCGGAGAGTCCGGGGCGAATCTGTACGCTGTCGGAAGCGGGAAGGCCGCGCAGACGGCGGTAAAGCAGAGAAAGAACGGACAGGGCGGCATGGAGCGCAATAAAGAGGAGCAGCGCAAGCTGAAGGATGCTCCAGGCAATGTAAACCGGCCGGACAATTTCGCAATGCCAGAGAAGAAAGATAGCGCGCGCCATATAGACCCTGCCGAGCAGCAGAATCGCCGCAAGCAGCAGCGCCGCCTTTACGGGACGGCTCATGCGCAGGGGCAGGATGACGCGCAGGCCGAGGTAGAGAAAAGCCGCGGCGATGATGGCTGGATGCAAGGTGCTGCGCAGCGTTCTGAAAATATCCAGACCGCCCGCGCCGGCCCATATTGTGCCGGGGAACAGGAGAAGCGCGAGGACGACGAGCGGCAGCGCTATCAGCGAAAGCCGCGGGAGGAGAATCCGGCGCGGGCTGTCATTCGGGCGCACGGCGGCAACGGCAGGATGGCGCATGGATTCTCCTCCTTTTGAGAGCGTTACTTGTACATGGGCAGCAGATCAAAGACAAAGAGCGTGTGGAGAATGGCCACAGCGATGCCGTAGATCAGCAGCATAGGGACGGTCAGCGTTCCGCCAGGCGTGCGGTACTGGCTTTCTTCATGGGTGCGGCGGCAGGCGCGCAGCAGCAGAGCGGGGACGATGACGGACCAGATAGACGCCGCCAGACCGGCCCAGCCGATGGCGGGCAGGAAGCCGTTGGGCCAGATGATGCCGCAGATCATGGGCGGCACGAAGGTAATCAGCATGGTCTTGGTCCGGCCGAGGCGGCTGTCGTCAAAGCCGCAGAGGTCGGCCATGTAGTCGAACAGGCCGAGCCCGGCCCCCAGGAAGGACGTAGCCACGGCCAGCAGCGAGAAGGTTTCCAGCATCTTGAGGATCAGACCGCTGAGCGCGCTGCCCGAAGCGGCCACCAGGTCCCCCACATTGCCGCCGGCGGCGATGATGTTGCGGAATTCCGCGCGGGGAATGATGCCGTCGGCAGCCGTGATCCAGACAAAATAACAGGCCAGCGCCACCAGCGTGCCGTTGCGCAGGCAGGCGTTGATGGTCCGGCCGTCCTTACCCAGATATTTGATCAGGCTCGGAACCGAGGCATGGAAGCAGAAAGAGGTCAGATAGGTGGAAGCGGCGCCGAAAATAAAAATGGCTTCGCCGCTGTTTTCGCCGCCGAAGAGATTGCCCCAGTGGGCGCGGTCGATCATGCCGCCGATGGACAGCAGGAAGGTGATGACCATGCCGCCCATCATAATGATGGAAAAGCGATCCACCGCCTTGGAGCTCCACCACACGCAGCCCGTCAGCAGCAAAGAAAAGAGCAGGCTCGCCAGCGTGCGCGGGGCCTCGATGCCGAAGGTGGAGGCCAGCGACTGGGCCACGACCGAGCCGCCCCCGCTGACGTAGGCATAGACCAGCGTGTAAAGCACAAAGGCCACGGAAAGACCGTTGACGGCGCTCCAGACCGGGCCGAGCGTTTCGCGCACCATCGTGTGCAGGCTGTGCCCGCGTTCAAAATGCAGGTTGACTTCCAGCAGGGCCTGACTGGTGCGCAGCATGCAGAACCACGAAACAAGAAGCAGGACGACCGACCAGCCGTACCACATGCCCGCCGAGATCATGGGCAGTCCCAGCATGCCCGCGCCGATGGCTGTTCCCGCCACCATCATGGAACCGCCGAGATGGCGCTGGAAAGTTTCGCCGAACGTGTATCTGATCATGCCTCCCTCCTGGAACGGAAAAAAGAAAAAGCCATAATGCCAAAGACAGACGGCCAGATCAAGGCGGGGAACGGCCCCGGAGCTTGCCAAAGCCGGCGGCGGCGGCTACCATCGCCACTGCCGCCGAAACGGACGGCAAATTTCTTTTTGGGGAATGTATGAGCAACGAACCGGATAAGATCATTTATTCCATGATCCGCGTTTCCAAGCGCCACGGCCAGAAGGAAGTGCTGAAGGACATCAGCCTTTCCTACTTTTACGGGGCCAAGATCGGCGTGCTGGGGCTGAACGGCGCGGGTAAATCCAGTTTGCTGAAAATTCTGGCCGGGGTCGACAGCGCCTTTGACGGCAAGACCGTGCTGGCTCCGGGCTATACCATCGGCTACCTTGAGCAGGAGCCGCTGGCCGGCGAAACGCGCACCGTGCGCGAAGTCGTGGAAGAAGGCGTGGCCAGCCTCAAGGCCATTGCCGACGAATTCGAGGCCATCAACGCCCGTTTCGCCGAGCCTATGGAGCCGGAAGAAATGGACGCCCTTATAGAAAAGCAGGCCCGCGTTCAGGAAGAAATGGACGCAAAGGGCGTCTGGGATCTGGATGCCCGTCTGGAAATGGCTATGGACGCCCTGCGTTGCCCGCCTGCCGACATGCCCGTGGACAAGGTGTCCGGCGGCGAGCGTCGTCGCGTGGCTCTGTGCCGCCTGCTGCTGCAGGCTCCCGACATCCTGCTGCTGGACGAACCGACCAACCATCTGGACGCCGAGTCCGTGGCGTGGCTGGAGCGCTATCTTTCCACCTTTCCCGGCACGGTCATCGCCGTAACCCACGACCGCTACTTCCTTGACAATGTGGCGGGCTGGATTCTGGAGCTGGATCGCGGCCGGGGTATTCCGTGGAAGGGCAATTATTCCTCCTGGCTGGAGCAGAAGCAGAAGCGTCTGGCCAATGAGGAAAAGGCCGAGGCCGAGCGTCAGAAGACCCTGGCCCGCGAGCTGGAGTGGATTCGCATGTCCCCCAAGGGCCGCCATGCCAAGGGCAAGGCCCGTATCAACGCCTACGAGGCCATGCTTTCCCATGAAAGCGAAAAGCGCGCGCCGGATCTGCAAATCTATATCCCGCCGGGACCGCGCCTCGGCAAGAAGGTCATCGAATTTGACGGCGTGAGCAAAAGCATGGGCGACCGTCAGCTCATGGATAATTTCAGCGCCGTCATTCCCGCGGGCGCCATCGTGGGCATCATCGGCCCCAACGGCGCGGGCAAGACGACCCTCTTCAAGATGCTGGCCGGAACGGAAAAGCCCGACAGCGGCAGCATTGCCGTGGGCGAGTCCGTGCAGTTTGCCTATGTGGATCAGGGCCGCGAATCCCTGACGCCCGGCAAGACCGTCTACGAACTGATCAGCGACGGGCACGAAACTATCCGTCTGGGCAGCCGCGACGTCAACGCGCGCGCCTACTGCACGCGCTTCAACTTCCACGGCGCGGATCAGCAGAAGAAGGTGGACGTGCTTTCCGGCGGCGAGCGCAACCGTCTGCATCTGGCCCGGATGCTCAAATCCGGCGCCAACGTGCTGCTGCTGGACGAACCGACCAACGATATCGACGTGAACACCATGCGCGCCCTGGAAGACGCGCTGGACAACTTCGCGGGCTGCGTGCTGGTGGTCAGCCATGACCGCTGGTTCCTTGACCGCGTGGCGACGCATATCATGGCGTTCGAGGACGACGCGCAGGTGGACTTCTTTGAAGGCAATTTTTCCGAATATGAAGAAGACAGGAAAAAGCGCCTCGGCAAG
The DNA here is from genome assembly GCA_944327285.1 of uncultured Desulfovibrio sp. Classification (GTDB taxonomy): domain Bacteria; phylum Desulfobacterota; class Desulfovibrionia; order Desulfovibrionales; family Desulfovibrionaceae; genus Desulfovibrio. Next base: position 8,616 of record CALVHG010000114.1, read on the forward strand.
GACGCCGATACCCCCCACCGTCCCAAGTTCCGCAAGCTGACGCGCGGCTAGGACACGTTACCGCTGTGCGTAAATAGTTGGGGGGAAGGGAAGGGGCAGAGGAAGGGTCAAAAGAGGAAAAGTACAGGCAACATCAATGAAAAGGA
>CALVHG010000115.1 GCA_944327285.1 uncultured Desulfovibrio sp.
AAGGGGCGTTTCCTTCCCCCCGGCCCCCCCATCCTTCCCCCAACGCGCTTTTTCAGAGGGGGACACAGGGCATGCGGCAAGTACTTTTCTGCGGAAAAACCGGTTTTTCCGTGAAACGACAGGCCGTATGGTTTGAAACGCAACGCGTTTCAAACTGAAAAGGCTTTAGGAAACGCGCCGTTCCGTAACACTGTCCCGGAAAGAAAGGAGCCGTCATGCTGGTAAAGGTCTGTGGTCTGAAACGAGCCGAAGACGTGCGCGAGGCCGCCGAGCTGGGTGTGGATTTCTGCGGTTTTATCTTCCATCCGCAAAGTCCGCGCGCCATTGCTCCTGCGCGGGCAGCCGAACTGGACAGCGGCAGTTGCCGTCGGGTGGGCGTTTTTGTGGATCAGGGCTCCGAGGAGATTCTGGGCATCATGGAGACGGCTCGTCTGGATTTTGCGCAGCTTCACGGGCGGCAGAGCGTTGACTGCGCCCTGCGTATCGGGGCGGAGAAGGTCATCCGGGTGCTGTGGCCCGAACGTTTTGCATCCGCAGGGGCCCTGCAGGCAGAGATTGACCGACATGCCCGCGCCTGCGCCTATTATTTGCTGGATGCGGGCAAGCGCGGCGGCGGCAGCGGACGGCATCTGGACTGGGAATCCTTGCGCGAGCTGCGTTTCCCGCATCCGTGGTTACTGGCCGGCGGTCTGAGCGCCGACGCTCTGACTGTGGCCTTGCAGGCTTGCCGCCCTGACGGGGTGGATCTGAACTCCGGCATCGAGGTAGCGCCAGGCGTGAAGGAGGCCGGACGGTTGCGCGAAGCGTTGCTGGCGGCCAGAGGAGAGCGCGCATAGAGCGTTTTGCCTTTGAAAAATGCTCCAGCTCCCGCAGGGGCGCGAGCTTTGAACATAAACCATACGCAACGGTGTCCGTTCGGACATGTGCGAGTGAAGAGGCAGGTAGAGAATATGAAAAAAGGGTATTTTGGCGATTTTGGCGGTTGTTACGTTCCGGAGATTCTGATGCCGCCCCTGCTGGAAGTGGAAAAGGCCATGAACGAGGATCTGCCCTCGGCAGAGTTTCAGGCAGAGTTGCAGAATTTGCTGCATACCTATGCCGGACGCCCCACGCCCCTGACCTTCTGTCCGACTCTTTCCAAGGAACTGGGCTTTGAGCTGTGGCTCAAGCGTGAGGATCTTCTCCATTCCGGCGCGCATAAAATCAACAATACCCTGGGGCAGGCCCTGCTGGCGAAGCGTATGGGCAAAACCGCGCTGGTGGCGGAAACCGGCGCGGGGCAGCACGGCGTTGCCACGGCCGTGGCGGCGGCGCGTCTGGGCATGAAATGCTCCATCTACATGGGCGCGGAAGACGTGGAGCGGCAGGCCGCCAACGTCATGCGCATGCGTCTGCTGGGGGCGGAGGTCGTGGCCGTGGAGAGCGGCAGCCGCACGCTCAAGGATGCCATCAATGCCGCGCTGCGCGCGTGGATCGCCTGCCAGAGCACGACGCATTACTGCTTCGGCTCCGCTGCCGGACCGCATCCCTTCCCCACGCTGGTGCGCAAGTTCCAGCAGGTGCTCGGTCAGGAGGCTCGCCGTCAGATGCAGGAAGCCTGCCACTGCCTGCCCGATGCCGTCGTGGCCTGCGTGGGCGGCGGTTCCAATGCCATCGGCCTGTTCCATCCCTTCCTTGAAGATGAAAGCGTGCGCATCATCGGCGTGGAAGCGGCAGGCACGGGCGAACCCGGCTGCTTCAATTCCGCGCCCATCAACCTTGGCTCTCCCGGCGTGCTGCACGGCAGCCTTTCCATGCTGCTCCAGAACTCCGACGGGCAGATCGAGCCGTCGCACTCCATTTCCGCCGGTCTGGACTATCCCGGCGTGGGACCGGAACATGCCCATCTGAGCAAAATCGGGCGCGCCCGTTATGTCATGGTGAAGGACGCCAGCGCGTTGAACGCCTTCCAGCAGCTCTGCCGCAAGGAAGGCATTCTGCCCGCGCTCGAATCGTCGCACGCCCTGGCCTGGGTGCTGGATCATCCCGAAGAATTCAAGCCCGGCAGCCGTGTCATCGTCAATCTTTCCGGTCGCGGCGACAAGGATATGGCGATTGTCCGCAAGGCGCTCAATCTGCCGGAAACGGCGGATATGTACTAGGCCTTTTGCCTGTGAACAAGGCAAGACGTCAGGCGGCGGCACAACGCCGCCCGGCCCGAAGTAAGCGGAAAAACCGCATTTTTTCCGCGAAACGACAGGCGGTATGGTTTGAAATGCGAAGCGTTTCAAACTGAAAAAATGCTCTGTATGATCGCAATGCGGATAACAGGGAAGCCTTTGCAGCAAGGTTTCCCGGCGGCAGACGGCCGCAGGAGAAAGACAATGCATATTCTGGAACAGAAAATTCGTGACGCCAACAAGAAAGGGCGTCCTGCGCTTATTCCTTTTGTGACAGCCGGTTTCCCCAATGCCGATGATTTCTGGCCCGCCATCAAGGACCTTGATGACAACGGCGCGGACATCATTGAAATCGGCGTGCCGTTTTCCGATCCCGTGGCCGACGGCCCCGTGGTGGAAGAGGCTTCCCGCCGGGCGCTGAGCGACGGCATGACGCTCAAGAAGCTGATGGCCGATCTGCGCGAGCGCGGCGGCTTCTTCAAGGCTGGCCTGGTGCTCATGGGATACTATAATCCCTTCCTCCAGTATGGTCTGGAAAAATTCGCCGCCGACGCTCAGGCAGCCAATATCAGCGGCGTTATTATTCCCGATTTGCCCTATGAGGAAAGCGGGGAGGTCCGTGCGCTGTTCCGCAAGCATGGCCTAGCGCTCATCGTGCTGGTGGGTCTGAATACCAGCGCCGAACGCATGGCCTTGTACGCCTCCGATGCCGAAGGCTATGTGTATGTGATTTCCTCTATGGGTACGACCGGCGTGCGCGAACATATTGCGCCCGAAGTGGATGAAACCATGATTCGCGCGCGCAAGAGCTTCTCCTTGCCGTTGGCTCTGGGCTTTGGCCTCAAGGACCCGGCCCAGCTTGACGCCCTGCACAAGGACGCCCGTCCTGACGCCGTAGTCTTCGGCAGCGCGCTGTTGCAGCATCTTGATGCCGGACTGCCTGCTGCCGATTTCATTCGGCATTGGGTGTAATTTGTATGATTGTTCGGGTATGCCGTGCCGGGATAGTCCGGGCGCGGCATACCCGCGGCACTGATTCACGCAGGGCAGAGCAGCTGGAGCATTTTAGCTTTGAAAAAGGTAAAACGCGAGGCGGCGGCACAGCGCCGCCCGGCCCGAAGCGAGCGGAAAAGCCGCGTTTTTTCCGCGAAATAACAGACCGTATGGTTTGAAGCGCACAGCGTTTCTTACGTGGAGAGATGCTTCCCGCGGGGCGAGTATCTTTCAGGACGCTTACGAAAGCGTCTTTTTTATTGGCAAAGATAGTCTCATAATCAAGATTATGACAACTATATGATTCCCCGTCCATCAAAATAAATCACAAGATGCACTCGCCTTTCGCGTGCAGGGCTTCAGAATCAAACGCTCGTCACTCCCGTCGCACCGAGAAACTTATTTATGCAGTGCTCGGAGGAGTGAGGAGGCGTCGTTGGCCTGAGGGACCGGTACCGAGAGCATTTTGTCTTTGAAAAAGGCACAACGCGAGGCGGAATGCGGGAGCAGGTGGTAAAAACATGCTTTATCCGTCAGACTCGGTGCGCGGGTTTTGGGGAGGATGGGGGAGTTTGAGGGGGAAGGAACCACTTTTTGCCGCAAGCAGCGACCCGACGGGCGGCCGCAGGCCGTGCCCGTTAGGCGACGCAGGAGCCTTACGGGCATCGACAGCAGAGCAAAGGGGTTCCTTCCCCCTCAAGACAAAACGTAATGAGTCCTGATCCTAATGGGCAGGTAAATTGATATTTCTGCATCTCTTTGGAATAGCTATGAAATCTGTGCTGCGCGCTCCAGAAGGGGCGTTCTGGAAAAGCGAGAGTGTTTTCTTATTAGGAGGCTTGCTGGGAAGACGGCGTTTTTTTGCCCAAAGTTTCCAGAATAACGCCGACGCACAGCAGGAACATGCCTGCCGCCTGAGTCTGATTCAGCTGCTCGCCGAGAAAGAAGACGCCCCAGCAGGCGGCCCCCAGCGGCTCGATCAGGGCCAGTGTGGCCGCAATGGCTGTCGGCGTGCGGCGCAGACCGGCAAGGGTCAGGCTGAACGCCAGCGCGGCTGTGACGACTCCCAGATACAGGGCTATGCCCATGCCGCGCGGTTCCAACAGCCAGCCGGGGGGCAGGAACAGGTGGACAGGCAACAGTAAGACGCCGCTGCCCGCGCACAACAGCAGCATGACATGATCGGGAGCGTGGTTTCGGCCAAGCGGCTTGGCAAAGACGAAATAGCAGGCATAACAGCAGCCTGCCAGCAGGGGAAGGACGGGCAGATGCCGAAGCGTTTGCCCGTCCTGCATATTGAGCAGCCACAGGCCGATCAGGGCCAGCAGAGTTGCCGGATACCAGAGGCGATCCGGTTTTTCTCCCAGGACAACGCGGGCCAGAACGGCGGCCATAATGGGCGAAACGCCGATGGCAGTAACCGTGCCGACGGCAACGCCGCTACTCTGGATCCCGCCGAAGAAGAATACCTGAAAGCCCAGCAGTCCCAGCGTGGCGGGGAGCAGCCACCGCAGCGGCCAGGATAAAGGGTTGTGCGGCAGGTTTTTGCGGCAGGCGCACCAGAGCCAGAGGGCCGCGGCTCCTATCTCCATGCGCAGAGCCCCGATAGTCAGCGGATGAGTTCCCTCTGGAGCAAGGGCCTGTATCGTTCCTGTCTCGTACTGAAGCAAAGACTGCCAAGTATAACATACAGATAGCCGTTTTTGGCGAGAATGTCGCTGCAATGATGCGTGTCAAAGAAAAAAGGTAAAGATGTTTTCATAATTTTTCACAAATTGATTCTGATCGGGATGCTTGTTTTACTTTTGAAACCCTTTTTGTCGCAATAATGCAAAGCGTATGCCGAGCTGTGATTCTTGCGCGACACGGCCGAGAGCTTTGCCCGGCCGGGAGCGTCTGGCCTCGCGGCGGTAGTCTGGCGATGAGAGAAAAAGTGTTGCGCGTGTTGTTCTGATAATCACAAAGCCTGCTGAGCACTTGTTTTTATAGATGGAAATTTTTATTAAAATAAAAAAATTTTTATAAAAACACATAAATTATATTTTTTAGAATAGTTACCATTTCTTTTTGAGTCGTGAAAATAAGAATTTTCGGGAGGTAGAGAAGTTTTTCACATGCGGCACGCTTATTGCTAATTAAAAGATGAACTATAGTTTTGATGCATATTCATACATAAATATAGTATGTCTATTGCATTATCTTTCCTTTTGGCTGCCATAACAAGCAATCCGCAGCGGTATCAACTTTAATCATGGAGATAATGATATGTCGGAACAGGTTCGGTTGGAGAAGTCATTATCGCCTTTGCAGGTTTGCGCATTGGCGCTTGGTTCGATCGTAGGCTGGGGGTGCTTTGTTCTGCCTGGTGACATGTTTCTTCCACAGGCTGGTCCTTGCTGGGCTTTTTTGTTGGCGCCTGCCTGATCAGTTTTGTTGCCGTCTGCCTCAGCTACATGGTCAAGTATGCTCCCGTGGCCGGCGGCGCCTTTGCCTATGCCTATATCGGTTTCGGCCCGACGGCGGCTTTTGTCTGCGGCTGGGCGCTTGTTATCGGTTATATTGCCATTGTGGCCATTGATATTGCCGCGCTTTCCGTTATTTTCCGTTTCCTTTTCCCCGGAGTATTTGAATTTGGGGAGCTCTATGACATTGCCGGCTGGACAGTCTATTCCGGCGAGGTCATTCTCATGACCGCCGGGACGCTGTTCTTCGGTTACATCAACTATCGCGGTATCGGCTTTGCCGGCATGCTGCAGCTGATTCTGGCCTTTATGCTGACCTTCGGCATTCTGGCGCTGTTTGGCGGCGTGCTGACCCTGGATACTGCCAGCGTTTCCAACCTTACTCCCGCCTTCTCCGACAAGCGGAGCATGGTGGCCTGCGTTCTGCTCGTCTTTGCCATTTCTCCTTTCCTGTTCGTGGGTTTCGATACGGTGCCGCAGGCTGCGGAAGAATTCGCCTTCGAGCCTTCCCGTGCCCGTAATATCATGATTGTCGCCATCTTCTGCGGCGTGATCCTCTATGCCATGGTGATGCTCTCCGTGGGCATGGCCGTTCCTTATCCTGAACTGCTGGCCAAGCTTGACGCCCAGCGCGCCTCCGGCGGCGCCGCCTGGGGTACGGGCGAAGTCGCGACCATGGCCTTCGGCAACTTTGGCAGTATCGTGCTTGCCGTGGCTGTGTTCGGCGCGGTCTGCACCGGTACCAATGGTTTCTTCATTGCCACCAGCCGTCTGCTGCTCAGCATGGCGCGCAGCGGCATCCTGCCCGCCTGGTTCGGCGAGATTCATCCCAAGTATCGGACGCCCTACAAGGCTATTCTGTTCACGGTTATCGTTGTGCTGCTCACGCCCTTTGCCGGTCGCTCCGCCGTGGCCTGGACCGTGGATATGAGCTCCGTGGGTACCGGCATCGGCTATCTGTTCACCTGCCTTGCGGCGCGGCGCGTGATTCTCGGCAGCGGCAACGTGGACAGCAAGGCGCTCAAGCTCTTCTGCTGCGCCGTCGGCACCATTACCGCCATCATGTGCATTCTGCTCCTGCTTGTGCCCGGTTCTCCTGCCCGCATCGGCACGGCCCCCTTCATCTGCCTGGGCGTGTGGGTTGTGCTTGGCTTTATCTTCTACTTCTCCAACAAGAAGCACTGGGCGTCTCTGCCGGAAGAGAAGGTTCGCGAGAATGTGCTTGGCCGCAAGGATATCGCTGTGTTCTTCAAGAAGTAGCTTGTGACGGTTTTCCGGATGCTTTCCATGCGGGAGGCATTCGGAAGGACGTATTCGATGGAAAGCCGTCCTGTCCGGGGCGGCTTTCTTGTTTGCAACGTCTGTTGCATTCGGCACGCGGTATGCATAGAGCGTTTTACCTTTGAAAAAGGTAAAACGCGAGGCGGCGGCACAGCGCCGCCCGGCCCGATGCGAGCGGAAAAAGGTCATTCTGTGAAAAAAACAGGCGCGGCGGAGGAGGTCTCCCGGCGCGTCGCAGGGGCAAGGAGGGCGTTGTGAGCCGTCAGGAGTTGTTACGGGAGATTATTGAACGGGAACTGAAGATGTTTGTGAGCGTGCGCAACGAAGGGGGAATGGCGGATTGCCAGAAACTGCCGGATTCGTTCAGGTTGATGCGGGAAATTACGTTCTGTGTCCAGAGCGACGCCGTACTGGAATCCTATCTTCAGGATCTCGTGCAGGCCGAGGCGGAGGGGCGCAATCTGATGACGGAAAAGTATGCGCGTATGGATAACCGCATTCCGCGGCTGAAGACGAATGAAAATATCGGCGAAATCGTCGCTGCGGAAAGTCGCTGGCGCGCCGACCTGAGTCGGGAATTTCCTCATATTGTTCTGGCGGACGGACAGGCGGGCTTTAGCCGTTATCTGGCCTGCGAGCTGGAAACCTGGTCGGATCGGACGCTGGCCGCCTATGCGCTGCTTGTGGAGGAGGCTCAGGAGCAGCGTCGCAATCTGGCGCGGGAACGCTACGAATGCCTGATGGAGCGTCTGGGCTTCGGTTCGCTGGCGGAATACGAACGGGCGCTTCGGGAGGAAAGGCATGCCTGATATTTACGATGCCTGCGTTTTTGGGGCCTGGCTCGTGGGCGGCTTCGTCTCCGGCGTCAGCGGCATCGGGGGGGCTATGGTGGCTTTTCCCCTGCTGGCGCTCTTTATTCCCGTGCATCAGCTTATACCCCTGACCTGCGTGCTCAATGTGGTTATGGACGGCTGTCTGGCGGCCATGCATTGCCGTCACTGCCGCGGCAGCGCGCTCTGGCCCATGCTGGCGGGTTCCATTCCGGGATCGTTCGCCGGTTTATATATTCTGCAAATCTGTTCCGGGGCCGTGTTGCAGGGGGCCGTGGGGCTGCTGCTGATTTACTATGTCTACTGGCAGAAGACGTTCCGCGTGCAGGGCGTCATGCGTCATCCGCGTCTTTTGGGGGCGTCGGCGGGCTTCGGCGCCGGCCTGCTGGGAACGGCCATTTCCTTTGACGGACCGCCCATCGGGGCCTATGGCCTGTATATGGGCTGGGAACCGCGTGTCTTTCTTGGGACACTGGGCGTTTTTTTCGTCATTCGCGGCACGTTTACCGTTATTTTGCAGGCCTGGGCCGGTTTCTATACGCCGGAGGTGCTGGGATATGCTTTGTTCGGCGCGCCGGGCGTCATACTGGGGACGCTGCTGGCGTTTCCGGTGGCTAAGCGCATACCGCAAAAGGCTTTTCAGCAGGTCCTGTTGTGTATTATCGGCGTGGCTGGTCTGGTTTGTCTTGTGCGGGCTTTTCTCTAGAGCATTTTCAGTTTGAAACGCTGCGCGTTTCAAACCATACGGCCTGTCGTTTCGCGGAAAAAACGCGGTTTTTCCGCTCACTTTGGGCCGGGCGGCGCTGTGCCGCCGCTTCGCGTTTAACCTTTTTCAAAGGTGAAACGCTCTAGAGCCTGTTAACACCAATTTTACAAATAATTTCAATAGATAAAATAAATAGGCTGTGCACGCGCCACTTGTCTTTGGTGGCGGGTCGCCTCGTATTCCTGACTTTTTCCCGATAAAAGCGCGCTGGGGAAGGGATGGGGGGCTTGGGGGGAAGGGAAA
>CALVHG010000116.1 GCA_944327285.1 uncultured Desulfovibrio sp.
TTCACCTTTTTTTAAGTTGAAAGGCTCTATAAAAAAGGTTCGGGAAGAGTTTGTTTGCGTTACCGGGGGACGGTTGCCGGGGGGCACGCGGCGACATAGCCGTATCGCAGCATCCTCCCGAAAAAAGCGCGTTGAGGAAGGATGGGGGGCCGGGGGGAAGGAAAACCCTTGCGCGCTAGCCAAGGGGTTTCCTTCCCCCCGCTATCTCATTTAAAGACCGCATTCGCTCACGAGGCGGAGGCAGAGATCCGCCTTATTGAGGGTGTAGAGGTGGATGCCGGGGGCGCCGGCGTCCACGAGGCGGCGGATCTGATCGATGGCGAAGCGCAGGCCGACTTCCCGCACGGCTTCGGCGCCGCCCCTGGCGTCGGCTTCTTCCAGCGAAAGATAGAGCTTGCCGGGAATACAGGCCCCGCAGAGCGACAGGACGCGACGCAGAGAAGCAAAGCTCTGTATGGGCAGAATACCCGGCAGGACGGGCACGTCGCAGCCCGCGGCCCGCAGGCGCTCCACCAGATCGAGATATTCGCGCACATCGAAGAAAAGCTGGGTGATGGCAAAATCCGCTCCGGCAAGAATCTTTTCCGTCAGATGCCGTCGATCCGCGCTGAAGCTCAGGGATTCGGGATGCGGCGCGGGATAGGCGGCCACGCCTACGCCCATATCGGGCTGGGCTGCGCGAATATGACGCACAAGGTCTACGGCATGGCGGAAGGAACCGTTGCTCCAGTCCCAGTTTTCGGCGGCTGCGGCAGGCGGATCGCCGCGCAGCGCAAGAACGTTGTCCACACCGGCGGCGCGCAGGTCGCGGAGGAAAGCGTCAATGCTGTCCGGCTGCGCGCCCACGCAGGTAAGATGGGCCATGGCACACCAGCCCCGCCGGGCCAGCTCCGCCGTGACGTTCAGCGTGCTGTGCTGACGGCTGCCGCCGGCCCCGTAGGTGACGGACGCAAACAGGGGACGCAGCGCGGCAAGACGATCCGCGGTTGCATAAAAGTCCGGCAGTTGCTCTTCCTGTGCGGGCGGGAAAAATTCCAGAGAAATAGTTGGGCGGGATGCCGCGCGCAGTGCCTGGCCGATGTTCATGGACGCTCCTTGTATTTGCGCTGCGGATTATCCGCAGCATGACGGCATGCTATATTACTAAAACTTGATATGTCAATATAGTTGGGAGAGCTTTGTTTTTGAAAAAGGCAGAACGCGAGGTGGCGGATCCGTGCAGTTTTGATAAAAGTGCGCGGAAATACTATTTTTTGCGAAATGGCAGGGCGTATGGCTTGAACCGCAGCGTTTCAAACTGAAAATGCTCTAAGTTGAAAACGCTCCAACGTAACTTTGCCCGAAGCGCTACGGGGAATAGCAAACGCAAAGAAAAAGGGCTTGCAGCATGCTGCAAGCCCTGAATTTGTGGTGCCGAGGGACAGAATTGAACTGCCGACACGGGGATTTTCAGTCCCCTGCTCTACCAACTGAGCTACCTCGGCCCGTGCGTTGTCAGATGACGACGCGGGAAAATTTTATTGTAAGAGCGGCGCATTGCGCAGCTCTTGGAATGCTGCTGGTGCCGAGGGACAGAATTGAACTGCCGACACGGGGATTTTCAGTCCCCTGCTCTACCAACTGAGCTACCTCGGCCCGTGTCCTTTCGGACGTCACGGCAAGAGTCCTTCTATGCGTTTTGGTTTCGTTTGGCAAGTTTTTTCTGGGCAAAAGATCGACTTTTTTGTAATTGTTGTTATAACAATTTGTTTTGTAAAGAAAAAAATAATTGACGCTATGCCGTGTAACGATTTTTTTGTCGTGAGGCGCGTCCCGGAGCTGTATTTGACATTCCGGGACGTTCGGGAAATGCTGCCGAAAATTTTTTCCAGGGGAGCCCTGCATGAACTTTCATTCTTTTCTGCCGCCGCTGCTGCGGGATGCGCAGGCGTTGGGGCGTCTGGGCGCGGGGCGTCTGCTGGCGGAGGCGCTGACAACAGGGGCCGTGGCGGGCGGCGTTATCGGCGCGTTCCGTTTGTTGTATGACATCCTGCTGGATTTTTCCGCTGCGACGCTGCGCTCCGCAGACATGTTTTCTGTCGGGGCCGTGGCGGGAATCGTCGGGGTGCTGCTGGGTCTTGGCCTGCTGGCGCATATATTATTGCGACATGAGCCGTTGATCAGCGGCAGCGGCATTCCGCAGGTGGAGCTGATGGTTCTGGGGCGTCTGCCGTCCATGCGCTGGGCGCGGGTCCTCTGGTGCAAGTTTGTGGCTACGCTGGCGGCCCTTTGGGCGGGTTTGTCCGTAGGGCGCGAGGGGCCGTCCATCCAGATGGGCGCTGCTGTAGGCATGGGCGTCGGGCGGGTCTTTCATGACGCCGACGAAACAAACTTGCCGCGTCATCTTGTGGGCGGAGCCGTGGCGGGACTGACGGCGGCCTTTGGCGCGCCGCTTGCGGGGCTTTGTTTTGCCTTTGAGGAAATGCGCGCGCCGCTGACGCTGCCCCTGCTGTTGTTTGTGGCTGTGGCGGCCGGGACGGCGTGGCTGGTGGTTTCCTTCTGTTTCGGTTTCGGGCTGGTCTTTCCTTTTGCGGCGGTGCCGTGGCTGGACTGGCGGCAGGCATGGATTGTTGTTCCGGTGGGCTTGTTTTCGGCTGTGCTGGGCGCGGGCTACAACAGAGGGCTCATGGGGCTGACGCTGTGGGAGGATTCGCTGCGTTCTTTGCCGCCTGTTGTCCGCTCGCTCTTTCCTTTTTTGCTGTCTGGTGTGCTGCTGTATGCTTTTCCGGCTATTGTTGGCGGTATCGGGCTGGGCGTCATGGATTTTCAGAATGGTCTGCGCCCGCTGGGACTGCTTGCGTTACTGCTTCTTGCAAAGATTGTTTTTTCCTGCATCTGTTTTGCTTCGGGCATTTCCGGGGGCCTGCTTATGCCCATGCTGGCGGCGGGCGGCATGGCCGGGGCCTGCTGCGCGTCGCCGCTGCTTGCCTGGGGGCTGATTGAGCCCGGCCAGATGCCGACTCTGCTTGTCCTTGGTATGGCGGGGCTGTTTGCTGCCACTGTGCGTGCCCCGCTGACGGGGGCGGCGCTGGTGGTGGAAATGGCGGGCTGCCATGCCGTTGCCCCTCTGGTGGTTCTGACTTCCTATATTGCGGCGCTGACGGCGTCCCGAATGGGGGTGGAGCCGGTGTACGACAGCCTGCGGCGGCGCGTGCTGGAGCGTCGGCAGCCCCCGCGAGATGTCGCGGAGTCGGAAAGACAATCGTCCGGCCCAGGGGCGGCGTGAGTAACATAAAGTTGTAACATATTGATATTGCGCATTTTTTAAAAAAGTTCTTGCAAAAATCTTGACAATTGTCTAACAATGGAAATTACCTGAAAAAATCTGCCAAGGTGATGCGCATGACCCGTAAAGATCGCACCGAAGGAATCTACAGCCGCAAGGAAGTGCTTGATGAAAGCGAACGTCGTCAGTACTGCCTTATTCAGCTGAAGGATCTCCTGTCCTATGCCTATCGCTATTCCGAAGACGTAAAGAAGCGTTTTGATCGCGCCCAGTTCAATGTCGAAAAGTTCAAGACCCTGTCGGACATCAAACATATTCCCATTCTCAAGAAGAAGGAGCTGATCTTTCTTCAGTCCATGGGCCCGCGTCTGGGCGGCCTGCTGACCAAGGACATCGGCGACCTGAAGCGCGTCTTTCTGTCGCCCGGTCCCATTTTTGACCCCGAAGATCACGGGGAAGATTACTGGGGCTATACGGAAGCCTTCTATTCCGTGGGCTTCCGCCCCGGCGACGTGGTGCAGAACACCTTCAACTATCAGCTGACGCCCGCGGGCCTCATGTTCGAGGAACCCCTGCGCAACCTTAATTGCGCCGTCATTCCCGCCGGGCCCAGCGATGCCGCCACCCAGCTTGACATTATCCAGAAGCTGCGGGTCTCCGGCTATGTGGGCACGCCCAGCTTCCTGATGCACCTTGCCCAGAAGGCTGAAGAAAAGGGCCTCAACCTGCGCAAGGATCTCTTCCTTGAAGTGGCTTTTGTCACCGGCGAGCGTCTGTCCGAAAAGATGCGTTCGCAGATGGAAAAGAAGTACGATCTGCTCATGCGGCAGGGCTACGGCACGGCGGACGTGGGCTGCATCGGCTACGAATGCTTCCACAAGACCGGGCTGCATATTGCCAATCGCTGCTACGTGGAAATCTGCCATCCTGACACCGGCATTCCGCTCAAGGACGGCGAAGTTGGCGAAATCGTGGTGACGGCCTTCAACAAGACCTATCCGTTGATTCGTCTTGCCACGGGCGACCTTTCGTATATCGACCGCAGCCCCTGCGCCTGTGGCCGCACGAGCCCCCGTCTGGGCAATATCGTGGGCCGCGTGGACACCACCGCCCGCATCAAGGGCATGTTCGTCTACCCGCATCAGGTGGAACAGGTCATGAGCCGCTTCGAGGAAATCAAGCGGTGGCAGATCGAAGTTACCAACCCCGGCGGCATCGACGAAATGACGCTCTTTGTCGAGGCCAGCGGCTTCAAGCGCGAGGACGAGCTGCTGCATCAGTTCCGCGAAAAGATCAAGCTGCGTCCCGAACTCAAGGTGCTTACCCCCGGCAGCCTGCCGCCGCAGATCCGTCCCATCGAGGACCGCCGGCACTGGGATTAGCGCCTGTTCGTCAACAGGTTCGGCTTGCGGCCGCCATACCGCGCTGCCTGCGCGAAATAAAATCCGAAACGGAGGGGGAGGCGCGTGCGCCCTCCCCTTTCTTTTAGAGCATTTTCAGTTTGAAATGCTGTGCATTTCAAACCATACGGCCTGTCGTTTCGCGGAAAAAACGCGGTTTTTCCGCTCACTTTGGGCCGGGCGGCGCTGTGCCGCCGCCTCGCGTTTCACCTTTTTCAAAGTTGAAACGCTCTAGGGCGTGTTACCTAATCGTTCTTTTGGGGGGAAGGACCCCATCCTTCCCCAACGCGCTTTTTCAGAGAGGACACAGGCCATGAGAATCTTTCAAAGGTTCTGTGTGGGCTGTGTTTCTATTTATTTGAAATAAATAGAAACTTAATGTTACAGGTCCTGAAGCATTTTCAGTTTGAAATGCGTTGCATTTCAAAGCATACGGCCTGTCGTTTCTCGGAAAACGCTGTTTTTCCGCTTGCTTCGGGCCGGGCGGCGCTGTGCCGCCTCGCATTTTGCCTTTTTATAGACAAAACGCTCTAAAACGTATGCTGCGGACAGTCCGGCCGGAGCAAGGAGGTATCATGACGGGGACACAAGCCTTTATCGAATGGATGGAAGCGCGTTATGCCGCGGTCATGGCCGCAGAGCGACAGGCCCTGGCAGAATTGGATGTCGGAGATATAGACGCCTACAATGCCGCCATGAAGGAAAAGGCAACGCTGCTGGCGGGCATGGATCGCGAGGCGGCCGAACTGGTCGCCGGCGTGGAAGACGCCGTGTTGCGCGATGGGGTGACGCATGCCCTGCATCGTTTTTCCAACAGCGCCCGTAATTCCTTACGCATCGGTTCTGTTTTCTATATGTCGGCGTTGTTGTATCCTGACGACCACAAACCCGGAGAGCCGGACAATCTGCGCCTGTTCATTGACGGCGTGCGCTCCGGCCAGCTGGAAGACTAGGGTAATTTTCGTTTGAAACGCCTGATTGGCGGGTTTGGGGGAAGATGGGGGAGTCTGAGGGGAAACTACGGAAACGCCTTTCTTCGCTTCGCTACGGAAAGGCTGGGCCCTTTTTGCCGCAAGCAGCGACCCGACGGGCGGCCGTAGGCCGTGCCCGTTAGGCGACGTAGGAGCCTTACGGGCATCGACAGCAGAGCAAAGGGGGGCTTCCCCTTCAAAAGAGTATTTCCTCCGCCCCTGAGACATTAAGGAGACAGACTCATGCACAAGATGTTACTGGCGGCAGCGGCCGTTTTGCTGGTTCTGGGCGCGCAGGATGCGCCCGCTATGCCCGGCATGGGCGGCGGCGCGGGTGATGGCAGCCGTTTTGACGCTGTCGATACCGACAAGAATGGCAGCCTCAGCCCGGAAGAGTTTAAGAAAGGCTTCCCCAACATGACGGACGCGGCCTTCAAGGCCATTGATGCCGACAAGAACGGCGGCATCAGCCATGAGGAATGGGCGGCCTTCATGCGGCAGCATGCCATGGGTAGAGCCGGCGGCCCCCGTGGCGGCGGCATGCCGCCTGCGGGAGAAGCCGCGCCCGGCGGTCTGCCTCTGGTGACGCCGCCTTCAAGGTAGGTTTCTGGTGAGGCGAAACCCTTCCTCTTTTCCCGCGCCCGCGCGTCCGGCCCATTCCGGGGACGGCGCGCGGCGCGGCGGTGAGCCGTCGAAGCCCCGGAACGCCCGGACGGAGAGAAAATCCGCCCCGGCGTCACGGGCCGGCGATGCGCGAGCCCGTTCCGGCGGGCAGACGGCCCCCTGGTGCGCGTCGGTGGCCTGGGGCGCGGCGCAGCCGTCCTTTTTGCCCATGAGCCGAAAAGAAATGGACGCGCTGGGCTGGGATGAGCTGGACGTGTTGCTGATTAACGGCGACGCCTATGTGGATCACCCCTCGTTCGGCGCGGTGCTGCTGGGGCGCTGGCTGACGGCGCACGGCTTCCGGGTTGGGCTGGTGGCGCAGCCGCGTTGGGATACGGCGGACGATATTGCGCGCATGGGGCGCCCTCGTCTGTTTGCCGGAGTGAGCGCCGGCGCTGTGGATTCCCTGCTGGCCCATTATACGGCTTTCCGCAAGAAGCGGCATGACGATGCCTATACCCCCGGAGGGCGTGCCGGGGCCCGTCCCAACAGGGCCTGTATTGTCTATGCCAATCTGGTGCGGCGCGCCTTTCCCGGTCTGCCGGTGGCGCTGGGCGGCATCGAGGCCAGCACGCGGCGAGTCAGCCATTATGATTTCTGGACAGATAGCCTGCGGCGGCCGCTTCTGCTGGATGCCAAGGCGGATATTCTTATTTATGGCATGGGCGAGCGCGCCATTCTGGAGCTAGCCCGTCGTCTGGATAGAGGGGAGGACTGGCGCGGCATTCCAGGGACGGCATGGCTGGATAAACGCGACGAGGCGGAATCTTCGCCGCGTCCGCGTTTTGTGCCGTGCGGCTGGGACAAGCGTCCCTGCATGCTCTTGCCCTCGCATGCCGAGATTCTGGCGGAACCCAAAAAATTGCTGACGCTGACGCGCGATGTTGAGCGCCACGTACATAGGCGGGATGCTTGGGCCGTGCAGCCGGTGGAAGATCGGCTGCTGGTCATGGCGCCGCCCGCAGCCATTCTGACGACGGAAGAAATGGACGCGCTCTATGCTCTGCCTTTCCGGCGGACGGCGCATCCTTCCTATACGGAGCCCGTGCCCGCGGAGGAAATGTTGCGCACCAGCATTACCGCGCACCGCGGCTGCGGCGGAGGCTGCTCCTTCTGCTCGCTGGCCCTGCATCAGGGGCGGCGGCTGAGTTCGCGTTCGCAGGCCTCCATTGTGGATGAGGCGGCCCGGCTCGCGGCGGAGCTGCGCGGACGACGCGGCAGAGGGCTTGCCATTTCCGATGTGGGCGGCCCTACGGCCAATATGTGGAACGGTCGCTGCGCGCAGGACGAGACGGCGACGCGTCTGCCGGACGGTACGGAACGCGCTTCCTCCTGCGGTCGTTCTTCCTGTTGCTATCCTTCGGTATGCCGTCATTTTGAGACGCCGCAGGCTCCGTATGTGGCGCTGCTGCGCGCCGTGGCCGCCGTGCCGGGCGTGGGGCACGTGCGCGTTGCCAGCGGCGTGAGGGCGGATATGGCGTTGCGGGAGCCCGACGCGCTGGTCGCCTATGCGGAAGAGTTTACGGGAGGGCAGCTTAAGCTCGCGCCGGAGCATTGCGCGCCCGGCGTGCTGGCTGCCATGCGTAAGCCGCCGCTGGAGGTCTTTGAGCGTTTCCTGGGACACTTTATGCGGCTGAGCCGTTTTGCCGGACGCGAGCAGTATGTCGTGCCCTATCTGATGAGCGCCTTTCCCGGCTGTACCGACGACGACATGCGGCAGCTGGCCCGCTGGCTTGGCGCGCGGCACTGGGCCCCGCAGCAGACGCAGTGCTTCATCCCGACGCCGGGCACTATGGCGACGGCCATGTTTTACAGCGGATGTAATGAAAAGGGCGAACCGGTCTACGTGGCGCGCAGCGATGCCGAGCGCCTGCGGCAGCATCGCATCCTGATGCCGGACTTTGGGCGCGTGCCGCATAAGGGCGGAGCCCGGCCTGTCGGGAGGAAACATGGAAAATCATGAGGAACGGCTGATTCGCCTGGAAGAACTGACGTTTTTTCAGGAAGAGCGGCTGGAAGCCCTGAATGCGGCTCTGACGGCGCAGCAGCGGCAACTGGATGCCGTGGAGCAGCAGCTGGGCGAGGCCGTGGAAATGCTGCGCGCTCTGCGCGGGCAGATGGAGCTTTTGAAGGCAGGCGTTCCCGGCAGCGTGGAAGAATTGCCGCCCCACTATATGCCGGAACGGTACTAGCCCTGTTACTACTAGAGCGTTTCAACTTTGAAAAAGGTGAAACGCGAGGCGGCGGCACAGCGCCGCCCGGCCCAAAGTGAGCGGAAA
>CALVHG010000117.1 GCA_944327285.1 uncultured Desulfovibrio sp.
CGTTCGTTTGTTGGTTTGTGTGGGAACTTCCAACTTATCGAACTGGGAAAGGGTGAACAACCTATTGGAACACAACAGCTAGCTCTTCTCGCAGGGAGCTGATTTGTTCCGTGATGGATTCCAGCTGCACATTGAGCTGCTCCAGCGACATGTCTTTCAGGTCAAGCGAACTCCATTCGGCGCGGCCTTTTGCGCTGCTATGCGTGTAGGTCATGAAATCCGCTTGTGTCTGGCTCATGGCAGGAGTTTGCTCTGTCTCAGATGGAGAGATTCCCAGAAGCGCCTTGAAACTTGCCTGGGGTGCAGACTCTCCTTTTGAGCCTTTGAGAGCGGCAAACGGATTACAGGATCCCGACAAGCAACCGGTGGAAATAAGCATTGTTACCCCCGCGATCTTTTGCTGGAGAGAAGATTTTTCCTTTTATGGCAAAATGCACATTGCATGCCGGGAAGGAATCTTCATGGAAACCGGCAGATACAAAGAAACAGCCCGTCGGCATCAACCGGCGGGCTGTTTTGGATTTCAACGGGCAGAATTTTTTCGCAGATTTGTTTTTAGAGCGTTTCACCTTTGAAAAAGGTAAAAATGCGAGGCGGCGGCACAGCGCCGCCCGGCCCAAAGTGAGCGGAAAAACCGCGTTTTCCCGCGAAATGACAGGCCGTATGGTTTGAAAGGCATAGCGTTTCAAACTGAAAATGCTCTAAATGTCCTTCTGCGTTACCGGGGGACGATTGCTTACGGAAAGCGGGCGTGCTGCCGTACGGTTTGCTTGCCGAATAAAGCGCGTTTGGGGGAGGATGGGGGGCTCGGGGGGAAGGAACACCCTTTGCGCGCTAGCGAAAGGGGGTTCCTTCCCCCCGACTATAACGTTACGAAAGCCAGCCTTAGTTGCCGCTTTCATTCCAGCGGCGGCGGGCTTCGTCGGCCCAGATATTGCCCTGCTTGCGGGCATCGTTCCAGAGCTCCGAGGAGGATTCGCGCGCGGAGTCCCACATTTCCCCGGCCTGAGAGCCCAGTTCGCTGCCTGCGCTTTTAGCGTCGCCCCAGAGGCCGCGCAGGCGCTCATTAAAGGAACGCTGCTCCTCAGAGGGCGTTGTGGCGGGAGCCTCTTCGTCCGCAGCGAGCGGCAGCGAGGGGGACACCAGAGAGAAGAAGGCGGCGCAGAAGAAGAGAAGCAGAATTTTCAGCGTGGAGTGCGTTTTGTGCAGCATGGTATTCTCCTTGGCTGGAATAAAGGGCGGATGAATGCCCGAAACCGTCTGTACTGTGAAGCTGTCCGGAAAGGCGCAGGGTGCGCGGGACATGCTTCAGAATCAGGAGGATTGCCCGTCGTCAGACTTCTTTTTTTCTTCATCGCGCAGAGCCCGGCGCAGGACTTTACCGATGATGGTCTTGGGCAGATCTGTTCTGAATTCAAAAAATTTGGGAATCTTGTAGTTGGCGAGCCGCGCCCGGCAGTGCGCCGCAAGGTCGGCCTTGCTGAGAATTGCTCCCGCCTTGGGAACGATGAAGGCTTTCAGGGCCTCGCCGCGCGTAGGATGCTTGACCCCGACGGCCACGGCTTCGGCCACGTGCGGATGCTCATACAGGACTTCTTCAACTTCGCGCGGGTAAACATTGTAACCGCCGACGATGACAAGATCCTTTTTGCGATCCACAAGGAAATAGTAGCCGTCTTCGTCTCGATAGGCGATGTCGCCGGTATGCAGCCAGCCGTCGCGAAGAGTAGCGGCGGTTTCATCCGGGCGGTTCCAATAGCCGGCCATAAGTTGCGGCCCTTTGGCAACAAGCTCTCCCCATTCGTTGTCGCCCAGTTCGCGGGTTGGATCGTCGTCGGCGACGATGCGAACCTGGGTCAGCGGCAGAGGAATGCCGATAGAGCCGATTTTCTGCATGCCGAAAATGGGGTTGGCACAGAGTACCGGCGAGGCTTCCGTCAGCCCGTAGCCTTCGGTAATGGCGGCATGGGTCAGCTCCTGCCAGCGGCGCAGCATTTCGGCAGGGAAGGGGGCGGAACCGGAGATGCAGTAGCGAATACAGGTCAGATCATGCTGCGCGATGGTCTTTTGCTGCATCAGAGAAATGTAGACGGACGGAGCTCCGACGAAGAAGGTCGGGCGGAAACGGTCAATGGTGCTCAAAAGATCACCGGGGGTATAGCGCGGAACGGGAATGGTGGTTGCCCGCATGGCGGCAGGCAGCACAATGTTGCCCATCAGCCCGAAGACATGGAAAAAAGGCATGATGGACAGGAAAATGTGGCTGTCCTCGTCTTTAATGTCGAGAATGGACAGCAGCTGCGTCAGCTGCGCCGTCAGCCCGGCGTGGGTCAGCATGGCCCCCTTGGGATCGCCAGTTGTGCCGCCGGTATATTGCAGCAGGGCAATTTCCGCATGCGGATTGCCCTCTGCGGGACGATAGCGCTCCTTGCATGCGCAGAAGTCCCGCCAGCGCACAATGCGTTCGCTCCAGGGGATGGAGGGCTTGTCGGCGGAGCGCCATTGCTTAAGGGCATAGAGCCAGCGGAGCGGGGGCCGCAGCGCGTCGCCGACATCGGTAACAACAACGCGATCCAGTCCGAGAGTCCCCATGAGCGGCGCAATATGCTGCCAGAGGAGATCCAGCGTAATCAGAACGCGCACGCCGGCATCCCTGAAATGGCGTTTCAGCTCTGTTTCCCGATACAGGGGATTAGTCATGACTGCCGTGGCGCCCGCCTTCATGACGCCCCAGAAGGCGACGATGGTCTGCGGCAGGTTGGGCAGCATGATTGCCACGCGATCCCCAGGATGAACGCCGCTCTGGCGCAGGGCCGCGGCGAAGCGTTCGGCGCGTTCGCGTAATTCGGCATAGGTCATGCGCATGTTCTGGAAACGCAGAGCCATGCGATCGGGAGCCGCGTCCGCGGCTTCGTCCAGAACAAAAGAGAGATGGCGCGGCCTCAGGGTCAAATCCGGGGTAGGGCGTCCCGCGAAGTGGGACCGCCATGCTTCGGTGCTGCTCATGATCGTATCGTAGGGGCGGTTCAGGCCAGCGCCGTGAGGTCGTAGGCCGTATTGTCTTCTATGTCGCAATCCACAAGCGCGCCGGGCGTGACGCCCGGACCGCTCACGTAGGTGATGCCGTCCACTTCGGGCATCTGGAACCAGACGCGGCCCACGTGCAGGCCGGGCCATTCGTCATGGGGGCGCTCCACCAGAACCGGCAGACGACTGCCTACCGCAGCCGCGAGATGCTCTTCGCTGATGTCGCGTTGCAGTTCCATCAGCGTTGCCCGGCGGCGCTCCTTGACTTCGTCGGGAACCTGATCGGGCATGGCGGCCGCGGGCGTGCCGTCTTCGGCCTGATAGGCGAAAACGCCCACATGATGAAAACGAGTTTCTTCCACAAAGCGACAGAGGGCCTCGAAGTGCTCTTCTGTTTCGCCGGGGTAGCCCACGATAAAGGTGGTGCGCAGCACGGCGTCGGGCAGAGCGTCCCGCACCTTGTCAATGACGCGGCGGGGATCGCCGGCAAAGGGGCGTCCCATGCGGGAAAGGATGTCGGGATGCGCGTGTTGCAGAGGAATGTCGAAATAATGCAGCAGGTTCGGACCGGCCGTCTGAATGAATTGCAATAAATCGGAGGTCACGCCGCTGGGATACAGGTAGAGAAGCCGCAGCCAGGCCAGACCGTCCAGCGGCAGCAGCTCGGCCAGCAAATCCTGCAAGCGGGCGCGAGGAGAGAGATCCGTTCCCCAGGAGGTAAGATCCTGCGCCACAAGATTGATTTCCCGGACGCCCTGCGCCAGCAGGAGGCGGGCTTCTTCGCGCAGGGCGGCAAGCGGCGCGGAAGCCAGCGGGCCGCGAATGGACGGTATGGTGCAGAAGGCGCAGGCATGGCGGCAGCCTTCGCCCACCTTCAGCCAGGCATGCGCTGGGCCGGTAGACAGCAGGCGGCCCGGCCAGGAACCGTCCGTAACGGCAGGCGCGTCTTTCAGGGCCAGCGCCTGAGCCAGCATGGCGGGCCAGCGCGGCAGCTCCGCGGTGGGCAGCCAGAGGTCCACTTCCGGCAGTTCGCGGGCCAGTTCCTCGACGCCGTAACGCCCGACCATGCAGCCCGCGACCGCCAGCAGCGGTTTACGCTTGCAGGCGGCGATACGCTCGGCGGCGTCCAAAATGGCCCGTATGCTTTCGCTGACGGCAGGGGCGATGAAACCGCAGGTGTTGATCAGCACCAGACGGGCGCGCCCCATATGTTCCACGCTTTTGACGGGAATACCCAGCGAACCGAGCACATGTTCCGTGTCGACCCTGTTTTTGGGACAGCCGAGGCTCTGGGTCCATACGGGCAGCGGCGCGGCAGGGCTGGAAAGACGATGTTGCATCAGACGGCCTCTCTGGAAAAGGTTTCGACCGGGCTTATTCGTCGCCTACCTTCAGGGCGGCAAGGAAGGCTTCCTGCGGCAGTTCCACGTTGCCCATGCGCTTCATGCGCTTTTTCCCCTCTTTCTGCTTTTCAAGCAGCTTGCGCTTACGGGTGATGTCGCCGCCGTAGCACTTGGCCGTCACGTCCTTACGGAAGGCCGAAACGGTTTCGCGGGCAATGATTTTTTGACCGATGGCCGCCTGAATGGCCACCTGGAACAGCTGGCGCGGGATGGTTCGCTTGAGCTTGAGCGCCAGAGAGCGTCCGTACTGGTAGGCGCGTTCCCGGTGCACGATGACGGCCAGGGCATCCACGGGTTCGCCGTTCAGCAGAATGTCGAGGCGCACCAGATCCGATTCCCGGTAATCCACGGGTTGATAGTCCATGCTGGCATAGCCGCGGGTGCAGGACTTGAGCTTGTCGAAAAAGTCGTAAACGATTTCCGCGAACGGCAGCTCATAGGTCACCACCACGCGATTGGTGGCCAGATAGTGCAGATTTTTCTGCGTTCCCCGTTTTTCCTCGCACAGCTTCATGACGTTGCCCACGTATTCGTTGGGCACATGGATATCCATGCTGACATAGGGCTCGTACAGGGCGCGAATCTTGGTAGCGTCGGGCAAGTGGGCCGGATTGTCGATTTCCAGCGTCTTGCCGTCGGATGTTTCCACTTTGTAGACCACGGAAGGCGCCGTGGCGATGAGCGCCACCTCGAATTCCCGTTCGAGGCGCTCCTGAATGATTTCCATATGCAGCAGACCGAGGAAGCCGCAGCGGAAACCGAAGCCCAGAGCCTGCGACGTTTCCGGCTCATAGCTGAAAGCGGCGTCGTTAAGCTGCAGCTTTTCCAGCGCCGCCTTGAGATTTTCGTAATCGTCGGATTCGGAAGGATAGAGCCCGCAGAAGACCATGGGCTGCACTTCCTTGAAGCCGGGCACGGGCGCGTCGGCCGGACGATCGGCATGGGTGACGGTGTCGCCTACGCGGGCGTCGCCCAGCGATTTGATGCTGCCGCAGAGAAAGCCCACTTCGCCCGCATGCAGTTCTTTCACATCCGTGGCTTCGGGGGAGAAGACGCCGAGGCGCAGGACTTCGTATTCCTTGCCTGTGCTCATGAGGCGGATTTTCTCGCCAAGTCTGACGGTGCCGTCCATCACGCGGAACAGGACCACGACGCCCTGATAGCTGTCATACCAGGAGTCAAAAATCAGCGCCTTGAGCGGCGCGGCGGGGTCGCCCTGCGGCGCGGGGAGCTGATGCACGATGGCTTCCAGCACGGCGTCCACACCCATACCTGTTTTGGCGGATACGGGGAGGGCAGAGGAACAATCAAGGCCAATGGCTTCTTCGATTTCCGCCTTGACGCGATCCACCTCGGCGCTGGGCAGGTCTATCTTGTTGAGGACAGGCACGATTTCATGATTGTGATCCAGAGCAAGATAGACGTTGGCCAGCGTCTGGGCTTCCACGCCCTGCGTGGCGTCCACGACCAGCAGGGCGCCTTCGCAGGCGGCCAGCGAACGGGAAACCTCGTAGTTGAAGTCCACATGTCCGGGGGTGTCAATCAGATTGAGTTCGTATTCCTGCCCGTCGGCAGCCACATAGGGGATTCGGACGGTTTGCGCCTTGATGGTGATGCCCCGTTCCCGTTCCAGATCCATTTTGTCCAGATACTGCTGGCGCGCTTCACGCTGGCTGACCACCTTGGTCAATTCGAGAATACGGTCGGCAAGCGTGGACTTGCCGTGGTCGATATGGGCAATGATGCAGAAATTGCGAATATGTTGCAGATTGGGCATGCGTTGGCCTCGATGTGGAATAATCGCCCTTGTGGCGGAACAGTCTACAATACGCCAAAATATGGCAAAAGTCCATGTATGACGGGGCCCCGGCGGGCGCGGCAGATGCGCTGCGCGGGGCAGAATTTGTTTTGAGGGGATCTGCGGTTGCTGCCCGTCAGGCGACGCAGGAATGGGCATCGACAGCTGAGAAGAGGGGTTTCCCTTCCCCCCAAAACAGCTTTCTTTGAGGAAAGAAGAGCTGTGAGCGTGAGTGCCTGCACCATGAAAGACAAACCGGGGAAAGGGATGCGCCCTTTCCCCGGCCATGAGCGGGAAGAAATCAGGTGTAATTATTGCTCTACGGCAAAAATATTGCGGAAGACGACGGTTCTTTTGGCAGTGTTGTCGCGCACTTCCAGCAGGACCTGTGCTCCGTTCAGCGCGTTGTCTACTCCCTTGGGTAAATTAGCGCTCATGACGGCGCGTTTGAAACGCAGAATGCTGAATTTGCCAACGTCAGAAGGCGAAAACTTCAGCGGCATATGTTTGCCTTCCGGCGTCACCAGTATGGCGGTGACTTCGCCTTCCGCCCGACCGTCCCGCGTGTTGCGCAAGTCCAGGGCGATACGCAGCATGCGGTTGCGTACCAGACGCACCCGCACCTTATCTACGGCGACGTAGTCGCTTGTAATGGCGGGAAATTCCGCATGCCCCGGTCCTTCTTCGCGGGTCATCTGCTCCTTCATGGCGGCTTCTTCCCCGCCCGGCGCGGCTGCCGCGGCGTTTTCCTCGGCCGGCGAGGCAACGGTATCGCCCATGTCGCTTTGGGCCAGCGCCCGCGTCAGAATGTCGTGGCCAGGCACGGCGCTTTCTTCCAGCAGGATGGAGACCTGTTCCAGGCGTTCCAGCTTGCCTTCCATGGCTTCGCCTTCATTTTCGAGGCGCAGCAGTTCCTCATGCATCAGGCGATTTTCGAGCCATGCGTCATAACAGAACCAGCCCAGAGCCCCCACGAGACAGGGAAGCAGCAACAGGGAACCCAGCAGCGCATGCAGCCAGACGCGACGCAGCCGCCAGGACTGACGGCGACCGTCTTCCCGGATGATAACCAGACTTAGCCGTTCGCTGTATTTCATTCTCCGCCCCCGGCGTCAAAAATCTCCGGCAGAGGGGATTCGGCGGCCCAGTCTTCCCGCGCGATCTGCCAGCGCTTGCCGTCAAAGGCCAGAAGCAGCGTCTTGGTGCCTCTGTCGCTGTGACCGGCGCTGTCGGCGTAAGATTGGAGCATATCGGCGCGCAGGCCGCCCTTTTCATCCAGCGCCAGGCGCAGGCCGGAGAGCTGGACCAGCGTGGGCGACACTCTGCCCCAGAGGCGTTCCTTCTGGGCGCGGATGGCTCGCGCCGTGCGGCGGCCCGCCTGAACGGCATCATCGGTATAGAACGCCATGTAGGCGTTCAGATCGCCCTTTTCCCAGGCAACGCGCCAGGCTTCAATTGTGCGGCTTACTTCGCCGCTGATCTGCTCCAGATAATGGGCGGACAGACCGCTGTCGCCTGACGTAAAGGCTTCCGCCACAATGCGGAAACGTCCGTCCTTGCCCCGCTGCCAGTAAAGAACCCGTTCGCCCTGCTCCATGCCGCGTCCGCTCAGCAGCAGCTGATCGCTGCGGCTTTCCACAATCTCGCCTATCAGCGCCAGACGGGGCGCGCGACTGACCACAGTCAGCGGCGCCGCATAGCGACGGCGGAGATCCCGCACTGTTTGTCCGTAGGGGAGCCCGCGCGGGACGCCCGCGACCTTGTTGAAGGCGCGCGTATCATAAAGGGCGGTCAGTTCGCGTGCATTGTGCGCGGCAAGCGCGTCTTCCCAGGCCCGGACTTCAGCGGTGACGGTTTGCCGCACGGCCGGGGTGAGCCGTACGCGAGCAGCTTCGGCTTCCGCCTTGGCGCGAGCCTCGGCTTCGGCGCGGGCGCGGGCTTCGGCTTCCAGGCGCTGCTGTTCAGCCAGACGCGCGGCTTCCTGCCGCGCCTTTTCTTCAGCTTCCGCCTTGGCGCGGGCCTCGGCCTCGGCGCGAGCGCGGGCTTCGGCTTCCAGACGTTGCTGTTCGGCCAGGCGCGCGGCTTCCAGCCGGGCCTTTTCCTCGGCTTCCGCCTTGGCGCGGGCTTCGGCCTCGGCAC
>CALVHG010000118.1 GCA_944327285.1 uncultured Desulfovibrio sp.
TTTTGGGGAAGATGGGGGAGTTTGAGGGGGAAGGAACCCCTTTTTGCCGCGAGCAAAAGGGGTTCCTTCCCCCTCAACATAAGCTAATCCTTGAACGGCGAGAGGTCCCGCAGGGTCTTGATGACGTCCGGCATATGGGCGATGACGAAGTCAACCTCTTCTTCCGTGGTATAGCGGGAGAGGGAGAGGCGGACGGAGCCATGCGCATAGTTGAAGGGAACCCCCATGGCCCGCAGCACATGGGACGGCTCAAGGCTCCCGGAGGTGCAGGCCGAACCGGAGCTGGCGCAGATACCGAGCCGGTCGAGCATGAGCAGGATGGCTTCGCCTTCCACATTCTTAAAGGCGATGTTGCTCGTATTGGGCAGACGGTTTTCCACGTCGCCGTTAACCATGCAGTCGGGAACGGCCTTGAGCAGACCGGATTCCAGCCTGTCGCGCAGACGGGCCACATCGCGGCGCTCGGCTTCCATATTTTCCGCGGCAAGACGGGCGGCTTCGCCCATGCCGATGATATAGGGCACGTTCTCGGTGCCGGCGCGGCGACCGCGCTCCTGATGCCCGCCGCGCAGGAAGGGACGGAAACGCACGCCCTTGCGGATGTACAGCACGCCGATCCCCTTGGGGGCGTGCAGCTTGTGCCCGGACAGGGAAAGCATGTCTATGGCCGTTTCGGAAAGCCGGAAGGGAACCTTGCCCACGGCCTGCACGGCGTCTGTATGGAACAGCACGCCCTTTTCGCGCGCCATTTCCGCCATGCGCTGCACGGGGTAGATATTGCCCACTTCGTTGTTGGCCATCATGATGGAGACAAGCGCCGTATCCTCGCTGAGGGCCTCGGCGTATTCGTCCAGATCAAGACGCCCCTTGCCGTCCACGCCAAGATAGGTGACGTGATAGCCCTGCCGCTCCCAGTACTGGCAGACGTTGAGAATGGCCGGATGCTCCACCCGCGTGGTGATGATGCGGCGCTTTTCGGGCTGCGTCTGCAAAGCGCTCCAGATGGCGGTGTTGTCGCTTTCGGAACCGCAGGACGTAAACAGGATTTCCTCAGGCTGCGCGCCAAGCAGCGCGGCCATTTTTTCCCGCGCATCTTCTACGGCGCGGCCGACCTGCCCGCCGAAGGTATGCATGCTGGAGGGATTGCCGTACAGTTCCGTCAGATAGGGCAGCATGGCATCGCGCACTTCGGGCGCAACAGCCGTTGTGGCGTTATTGTCGAGATAGATAGTTTTCATGGCTAGGCCTCCTCGACGATCAGATCGGGCTCCACATGTTCGCGCAGCAGGCGCTGCACCAGATCATGCAGCGTCACGGCGCTGGCGCGGCACTGGGCGCAGCGTCCGCCAAGACTGACGATGACGCGCTTGCCGTCCACATCCACCAGCTCAATGCTGCCGCCGTCCGCTTCCAGCTGCGGGCGGATATCCTCGTCAATGGTCTTCATGATCAACTTCATGCGCTGCACGTTGGTCAGACGAGGCCGGGGCTTGAGCTCCGTCAGCGGCTGCTGCTTGAGCTCCGCCGCAAGAATTTCCGCAATCTGATCCTTGCAGTCGCCGCAGGCGCCGCCCGCCTTGGTGTAGTTGGTCACTTCCTCAATGGTCTTGAGACCGTTTTCGCGGATAGCGCGGATAATCTGGGCATCGGTAACGCCGAAGCACTTGCAGATCAGCTTGCCTTCCTCATGCGCGTGCGGCACGGGCGGCTCGCCCTTCCACTGACGAATAGCGGCTTCCAGAGCTTCCTGCCCCATGACGGAACAGTGCATTTTTTCCTTGGGCAGCCCGCCGAGAGCCTCGGCAATATCCTTGTTGGTAATCTTGAGCGCCTCGTCCACGCTCTTTCCAATGATCATATCCGTCAGCACGGAGCTGGACGCGATGGCGCTGGCGCAGCCAAAGGTCTCAAAACCGGCCTTCTCGATAATATTGTTGTCGGAAATCTTCAAATAGAGCTTGAGAGCATCGCCACAGGCGAGACTGCCGACCTCGCCGATGGCATTGGCATCATCAAGGCGTCCCGCGTTGTGCGGATGCAGGAAATGATCGTGAACAGCGTCAGTATAGTTCCACATGGTGATGTCTCCTAGAGTATTTTCAGTTTGAAGCGTCTCGCGTTTCAAACCATACGGCCTGCCGTTTTGCGAAAAAACGCGGTTTTTCCGCTCACTTCGGGCCGGGCGGCGCGGTTCGCCGCCTCGCGTTTTACCTCTTTTAAAGGAATAACGCTCTAATGCAGACAGAGCTTTTCCGCTGCTATGATGTCCGCCAGCGTCTGCGAACGCAGGAAGCTGCGGATATGTTCGTCAAGCTGCCTCCAGAAATTGCGGGTGACGCATTGATCGGCGCGTCGGCACTGATCCCGCGTCAGGCAGGCCACGGGAGAAATCTCCCCTTCCAGATGCAGAAAGATGTCTTCCATGGAAATCTCGTCGGGACGCCGGGCCAGCGCATAGCCGCCGCCCGCGCCGCGCACGGCGCGAAGGATTCCCAGGGGTTTGAGCGCCCGGACTATCTGCTCCAGATATCCGGGAGATATATTTTCGTCATGCGCCACCTGACCGAGTTGCAAGAGCTCGCCTTCCGGCTGGGCTGCAAGACGAATCAGAAAACGCAGGCCGTAGCGCGTCCGCGTGGAAAACTTCATTCACGCCCCCGCAACGCCCCGTCGCTCCGCAAATCAAAGGGCGTTTCCTGATAGACATAGTAGTTGAGCCAGTTGCTGTAAAACAGGTGGGCATGGGCCCGCCATGTCATGGGCGGGATGTTTTCGGGATTCCCGTCCGGGTAGTAGTGACGCGGCACCTCAGGATTGAGCCCGCGCCCCATGTCCCGCCGATATTCGGCATCCAGCGTTCCCCGGTCATATTCGAGATGGCCCGTCATAAAGACCTGCGAATGATCGAGGCTTTCCACCACGGCCAGCCCGGCCTCGTCCGACTCGGCAAGAATGCGCAGGTTCTCGACGCCTTCCACGTCAATGCGGCGCACTTCGGTATTTCTGGAATGCGGCGCGAGGAACTCGTCGTCAAAGCCCCGGAACAGCGGACAGGAAGGCACCAGAGAATGGTGCGGATACACGCCGGAGAGCTTCTGGGGCAGGGCATGCTTGCGAATGCCATAGAAGTGATAGAGAGCCGCCTGCGCCGCCCAGCAGATATACAGGGTGGAAAAGGCGTTTTCGTTGGCATAGGTCATTATGCGCAGTAATTCTTCCCAGTAGTCCACCTGCTCAAAGGGCAGATGCTCCACCGGCGCGCCCGTGACAATCATGCCGTCAAAACGCCGATGCCGGATTTCGTCAAACGTCTTGTAAAAACGCTCCAGATGCTGCACAGGCGTATTCTTGGACTGATGCTCGGCCGTGCGCAGCAGGGTGATATTGACCTGAAGCGCCGTATTCCCCAGAAGGCGCAGCAGCTGCGTCTCGGTGGCAATCTTTGTCGGCATCAGGTTGACGATGGCAATCTCCAGCGGGCGTATGTCCTGACGGGTGGCGCGATCTTCGGTCATAACGAAGATGCTTTCGCTTTCAAGGGCGGCGCGGGCAGGGAGATCGGCGGGAATCTGTATGGGCATGGATGTCACCTCGGCGCGGATGTGCGCGTTCACAGCTAAAACATAGTTTTTTACTATGTTTTGTCAAGGGCGAAAAATTTACCCCAAAGAAATTACATGAATCTGCGGAACAATATCGAGTCCGGCCTGGCGGACGGCGGCATGCGCCAGATGCTCCAGACCGGCGCAACAGGGGACGCTCATGCGCAGGATCGTCAGGCTGCGCGGCGGCGCATCGGCATGTCCCCGCAGAATCGCCACGAGACGATCCAGATAGTCGTTGTTGCTGTTGTCGAGCTTCGGGCAGGCAATGACAGGCACGCGGCCGCGCAGCCAGCGCTCATGCAGATCCGGCAAGGCGAAACCCGCGCAATGCGCCGCCAGCAGAATATGCGCATGCCGCAGGAAGGGGGCCGTCGGCGGCATCAGGCGCAGTTGCAGAGGCCATGACGGCGCCTGCGCGCGCAAGGTCGATGCCGCATCCGCCGTCGGCGCCTCCAGCGGAGACAGCGGCGCCAGACTGCGCGCGACGCTCCCCGGACACCCATGCCCTCCGCCGGAAGAAGAACGCCCTTCTCGCGCCGCCTTGGCAGCCAGCGCGGCAGCCTCATCAAAATCCGGCGCTTCGCGGGTGATCAGGCGCAGCGCGTCCTGCGGACAGTTCAGACAGGCTCCCAGGCCGTCGCAGTAGCTTTCGCTGATCAGCCGGGCCTTGCCGTCTATCACGGCCAACGCTCCTTCCGCACAATCCAGCACGCATTTCCCGCAACCGTCGCACCGATCTTCGTCAATATAGATAATAGGACGCTCCATCCCTTTACGCTCCTTTGCAAATACGGCCGTTGCAAAAACGACTCTTTTTCTCCTGCCTACGGCAGCGCGGATGGCAAATCTGTGACAGTGATCACAAATATGGCCGCTCGCGGCAAACGCGCGTTGCTGTGCGGCGGGCCGGGCTGCGGGAAATCCAGACGGTTTCCTCTGCCGCAGTCGGCAGAGTCCGCTCAATTGCGGAGCGGAAGTTTACCTTCGGCCAGCAGCAGCGCATCTTCCGTCTGCCGCAGCACACAGGCAGCGCCCGCGGCGAGGACCTCCTCCTCTCCCCGGAAGCCCCAGGAAACGCCGACGGGAACCATGCCCGCGGCTCTGGCCGTCCGCATGTCCACGTCGCTGTCGCCGACATAAAAGCAGTCTTCAGGCGCGACGCTCATCTCGCGCAGGATCGCCAGCGCTCCGGCCGGGTCCGGCTTGAGCGGCATCCCCGCCCTGCCCCCGCACACCCGCGCAAAGGGAATTGCGGAAAACTGCCGCGCAATGACGGCCTGCGTCATATCGTCCGGCTTATTGGACAGCACCGCCAGGGCAAAGCCCCTGCGCGCCAGCTCCGCCAGCACGTCACGCATACCCGGATAAGGAACCGTGGCGTCGTGCAGATGCTGCGCATACAGGCCGCGTCCCTCCTCGACCAGACGCTCCAGAGCATGATCGTCCAGCGATTCCAGAACCGAGGCCGGCACCGCCCGCCGGATCAGCGTGGCAAAGCCGTTGCCAACCATGCGGCGATAGGCCGCGACAGGATGCTGCGGCCAGCCATGCGCCGCAAGCAGAGAGTTGCAGGCGGCCGCAATATCGGCCAGCGTGTCCAGCAGCGTCCCGTCCAAATCAAACATGAAAGCTTTCATGACGCACCTTTTAGAGCATTTTCAATTTGAAATGCTTTGCATTTCAAACCATACGGCCTGTCGTTTCGCGGGAAAAGCACGCTTTTCCGCTCGCTTCGGGCCGGGCGGCGCTGCGCAGCCGCCACGCGTTCCGCCTTTTTCAAAGACAGAACGCTCTGAAATCGTATCGGCAGAAATCCTGCCATCTCGCATCTTTCGTGCGAATCCATAACCCGTAACCGCTGTTTTCTCAAGTTCGACAGGCATATCTGGACAGCTACTCCTGCGACTGTTACAAAAAAACAGGACGTCACGAGACATTTATCATGATGTTCCTATGACAACAACATCGTGATCTGAATGGAGGTTTCTATGGCGCGATATTTTATGAGTCTGAGCGATCTTGGCGAAGAAACAGCCTGGCTGCTGGTACAACAGGCACGCGGCATTCCTGATGCAAAGGCTCCCACGGATTTCATGACGGAACGCACTGCAGCACTGTTCTTTTGCGAAGAAGCCTTTATAGAACGACTCTGCGTCACCGCCGCCGTGCGCCAGATGGGCGGTTCCGTCGTCTATCAGGGCATCGGCTCATGGCGGCAGGATCTGGAAGGCAACTATCAGCGCGAACTCCTCTGCCAGTTCGGCTATTTTGTAGACTGTCTGTATCTTTACGGTCTCCCGGCCTCTTCCTGGGCCACGCCGCAATGGGACATCATCACCTTCCCCGTCGTCAATGCCGGCAGCCCTGACGGACATCCTGTCCATGTGCTGGCGGACATTGCCTGCATGCTGCGTTACTCCCGCAACTCGCTTAAGGACGTCACCATAGGCTGGGCCGGCTGCGATAACGGCGCGTTGTATTCTCTTGTCGAGGGGCTGCGTTTCTTCCCCTACAGCCTGCGCGTGGCCCTGCCCCTCCTGCTCGACCGCACGCGCCTGCAACAGGCCGCCGACTTCCACGGCGTGCATATTGATTTCGTCTCCACTCCGGAAGAAGCCGTTGAAGGCGTGGATTTTGTCTTTGCCGGCTGCCGCGGCGGACTGGATGACGAATTGCAGGAACAGTGGCGCATTTCCGAAGCCCTCATGTCCAAGGCCGCTCCCAACGCCCACCTTCTGCTCGGCTCCACGCCCATGAATACCGTGCAGGTGGATCGCTCCGTCCTGTGCAGCCCGGCCTCCCTGCTGCTCCTTCAGGCGGAAAATCGCCTCCGCGTCCATAAGCGCGTCCTGCACTGGCTGTTCAATGAAAATGAACAGGAAATCTGAGGCCGCCTGACTAAAGACGTGCGCACCGCCCGCAATATCCCCCTAATGTCTCAGTCCTTTTTTCGCATCGACCCCTGGCAATCCGCATCTTTTCCGCACCGGGGGGCGCTTTTGCCGACAGGCAAAGTGCCCCCTCGTCTCTCGCATCCCGCGGCCGCCAAATACCCCTCAATCGCTTTTAACCGGTAACGACCCGCCTGCCGTTTTCCCATGCCTTCGATTTCAGACGGAGCATTGCAAATGCTCAATTCCACCTGGCAGCATCCGCCGCTGACATGCGTCACGCAGGCTGCCAGCGCTCTTGCCGACGACAGCTCCCGCCCCAGCGTATCGCAGATGCTGGCCTTTCTGCGTTCCTTCTGCACAACGCTGCTGGCCTGCGGCGCGCAGACCTCCCGCGTAGACCGCAATGCCCAGCGCATCGGCGAAGCCTACGGTTTTACCGTGGATATCGCCATGTTTTCCCGCCACCTGATGCTGACTGTTTCGGACAGTCTTGGCGGCAGCAGCAAGACTGCCGTCTGCACAATACCGCCGGGCGGTCCCAATTTCAGCCGCGTTTCCGCGCTCAATGCCCTGGGCTGGCGCATCGTTGACGAACACCTTCCCCTCGCGGAAGCCTGGCGCGATTTTGAAAGCATCCTGACGTTGCCCTCGGTGCCGCCCCTGCGCCTGCGCCTGCTGGTGGCCTGCGCCAACGCGGCTTTCTGCCGCCTGTTTGAGGGCGACGCCGTCGCCATGCTCTTTGTCTTTATCGCGACGCTTGCCGGATTCTATGTTCGCCAAAAGCTGACGGCGTTCGGTCTCAACCATAAGGTCATCTTCATTATTTCGTCCTTTGTGGCTTCCCTGATTGCCGCCCCGGCCGTCATCTGGCAGCTGGGCTCCACGCCGCAGACAGCGCTGGGGGTCAGCGTTCTTTTTCTCATCCCCGGCATTCCTCTCATCAACGCCATGCACGACATTCTTGACGGTCATGCTCTCATGGGCATTGCGCGCGCCGTGCAGGCCAGCGTGCTTATCGTCTGTATTGCCATAGGGCTTTCTCTGACCATGATGCTTCTGGGGGTCTGGCTGCTGTGATGGACGTTCTTGCTCTTATCGGCGCGGCCCTGGCCGACGCGGCCTTTGCCTTTGTGGCCTGTATCGGCTTCGCGCTTATCTCCAACCCTCCCGTCAAAATATGCCTCGTGGCGGGCGTTCTTGCCGGACTGGGACACATGACGCGCTTTCTGCTCCTCAATGAAGGTGTCGGCATCGGTCTGGGCTCCCTCTGCGGCGCAATTCTCATCTCTCTGCTCAGCATTCCCTGCGCCAAACGCTGGCATACGCCCGCGGAACTGTTTTCATTCCCCGCGCTGCTGCCCATGATTCCCGGCATGTTCGCCTACAAGACCATTCTTGCGACCATGCAGTTCCTCAGCGCCGACCAGGGCCCGCTGCGCGAAGCGCTCCTCAGCGATATTTTCTTTAACGGTCTCACGACATTCTTTGTCATGTGCGGTCTTGTCATCGGCGCCATCGTTCCTCTGTTTGCCTTTCACAGAGAATCCCTGCTTGTGCGCACCATCTGGCGCAAGGCGCATCCCAATGAAGAACGGGAAGCCCGCATGAACTAGAGCGTTTCACCTTTGAAAAAGGAGAAACGCGAGGCGGCGGCACAGCGCCGCCCGGCTCAAAGTGAGCGGAAAAACCGCGTTTTTTCCGCGAAACGACAGGCCGTATGGTTTGAAATGCAAAGCATTTCAAACTGAAAATGCTCTAGGTGTTGTGTTCCAATAGGTTGTTCACCCTTTCCCAGTTCGATAAGTTGGAAGTTCCCACACAAACCAACAAACGAACG
>CALVHG010000119.1 GCA_944327285.1 uncultured Desulfovibrio sp.
CCTTAGCTGGCGCGTAAGGGAGGTTCCCCTCCCCCAAGCCCCCGCCCCTCCCCCAACGCGCTTTCATCAGGAGGATGGGGCGCTGCGGAAATGCCGTCGCTTTCCCGCAATCGTCGTCTCCCGGCGGCATGTTGGAACGTTTTACCATTGAACAAGCAAGACGCGAGGGGGACACAGCGCAGCACGGCCCGAAGCGGGGGAGAAAGTGCGTTTTTTCGCGAAACGACAGACTGAAAATGCTCTGGAGATTCGTAGTGTTGGGGGAGGGGAACCCCCTTAGCTGGCGCGTAAGGGAGGTTCCCCTCCCCCAAGCCCCCGCCCCTCCCCCAACGCGCTTTCATCAGGAGGATGAGGCGCTACGGAAATGCCGTCGCTTTCCCCGCAATCGCCGTCCCCCGGCGGCATGATGGAGCGTGTTGTCATTGAAAAAGCAATACGCGAGGGAGACACAGCGCCGCCTCGCGTTGCATCTTTTTCAAAGGTGAAACGCTCTAAAATACGCAAAAAAGCCCGCCTGCTCCCCGGAACACAGAGGAAACAGGCGGGCCGGTTACGGCGTCGGCGGGACAGGCGAGGCCCTTTCGCCCTAGTCGCGCACGGTTCGACCGGGGCGTTCGCCCGTATGGACGCCGTGATGCACAACAATGCGTCCGTCTACAAGCACGTAATCAATGCCTACCGGCGGCACGCAGGGGTTTTCAAACGTGTTCACGTCGGCGATGGTGTCGGGATCAAAAATGACCATATCCGCGTCGTAGCCTTCCAGAATAAGGCCCTTGCGGCGCAGGCGCAGCTTCTGCGCCGAGGAGGACGTCATCTTGCGCACGGCCTCTTCCAGCGAGAGCAGCTTCTTTTCCCGCACGTAGCGGGCCAGAAAACGCGGGAACGCGGCGTAGGTGCGCGGATGCGGCCGCGAACCGCTGAGGAGGCCGTCGGTGATCAGGCACATGGTTTCATGCTTCATGCCTTCCATCACGTCTTCCTCACACATGCCGTGTCCGAGCAGCCCCACGGCAAGGCGTTCTTCCACCAGCAGATCCAGCACGGCATCCGCCGGGGAAACGCCGCGCCGCTCTCCCAGTTCCACGGCGCTGAGGCCCTCGCACCACCGGTTTTTCTCGCTCGCCACGGAAGAAACATAGATGTTGTCCCAGCCCATGACCTGCGAGAAATTCTCCCAGCCGTCTACGGTGAGCATGTCGGCCTTGACCTGTTCGCGTTCCTCGACCAGCGCCCGCAACAAGCCCTCCGGGCCCCG
Organism: uncultured Desulfovibrio sp.; assembly: GCA_944327285.1. Lineage (GTDB taxonomy): Bacteria > Desulfobacterota > Desulfovibrionia > Desulfovibrionales > Desulfovibrionaceae > Desulfovibrio. The sequence continues at coordinate 1,259 of CALVHG010000119.1, forward strand.
GCTGTGATACCACGGCGGCACCACCACGGCCATGAGCGTGCTGTTGGCCGTGTAGGGATACTGGGCTATGCCGATGTCCAGCCCCTCGGCCCGCGCCCGGTCGATAACGTCAAGATGACGCCGGGCATTGCCCCAGTTGCGGCGGCCGCGCAGCTTGAAATGCGTCACCAGCACGCGAATGCCCGTGCTCCGGGCAATGTCGATAACTTCGTCCAGCGCCTCGGCCATGTGATCGGCCTCGTTGCGCATGTGCACGTCCAGCAGACCGTCATACCGGGCCGCCACGGCGCACAGGGCCTTGAGCTCCTCGGTGGACTGGTACTTGTTAGGCGTATAGATGAGCCCGGCGGACACCCCGCGCGCGCCCTCCTCCATGCAGCGGGCCACAAGCTCCTTCATGCGCTCCAGCTCATCGGGCGTGGGCGGCCTGTCCTCCATGCCCATGACATGCAGCCGGATGGTCCCCAGCCCAGCATAACTGCTTAAATTAACAGAAGGATTCACCCCGTCGAGCACGTCCAGCCAGGAAGCGAAGCTGTTCCAGTTCCACGGATGTTTCGCAATGCCGTCCAGTCCGCTGATATGCGTGGCCCACGACTCCTTGTGCTCGTCGCTCACAGGCGCGACGGACAGACTGTCCAACCCCAGATTTTCCGTGGTGATGCCCTGCATGATCTTGATGGAAGCCGCGGGATCATCAAAAATCCGCAAATCTGAATGACTGTGACTGTCAATAAAGCCGGGGCACAGCACATGCCCTCCGGCATCCAGCGTTCGGACCGCCTCCGGCGCGTCATGCGCTCCGCCCACAAAAACAATGCGCCCATCGCGCACGCCCACGGCCGCCCGACGCCACGGGTTGCCCGTGCCGTCCACAAGCCGCGCATTGGTGATCAGCAAATCCAGCATAGCTTTCTCCTGTATCGTCTTCGCGCCCGCGACACGCCGCATTAGAGCCTGTTAACACTATTTGCTAGGTTCAGGACTCATTACGGTTTTCTTGAGGGGGAAGAAACCCCTTTGCTCTGCTGTCGATGCCCGTAAGGCTCCTGCGTCGCCTGACGGGCACGGCCTACGGCCGCCCGTTGGGTCGCTGCTTGCGGCAAAAAGGGGTTTCTTCCCCCTCAAACTCCCCTATCTTCCCCAAAACCCGCACATAATGTGCAGACAAGCAAAAATAGACGTTTCCATAACATGCAGTGATATTTTGTTTTCTTGCATGTTATCCCGCAGGAAAACAGCTCTTGATAATGAGTCCTGCCCCCGACCGAAACCCACAAAGGTTTTTCCTTCCTCCCGGAAGAGCTCTTCAGATGAACGCGCTCTAGGGCGTGTTAACACAAATTTTACAAATAATTTCAATAGATAAAATAAATAGACTGTACACGCGCCACTTGTCTTTGGTGGCGGGGTCGCCTCGTATCCCTGACTTTTCCCCGAATAAAGCGCGCTGGGGAAGGGATGGGGGGTCCGGGGGGAAGGGAAACCCCTCTCGCGCCAGCAGAGGGGTTTCTCTTCCCCCCGGCCAAAACCCCGCAAAGGGGTTTCCCTCCCTCGACCATCTACTAGCCGACGACCAGCCGCTCGGCGAGTTCCATATCCTGTTCGGTAATGAGGTCGATGCCTGTGGCTTCGGCAGTTTCTCTGTTGGCGGCGGAGATGTCGTCGCGTCCGATCAGGTCCACGGCGAACTTGCGCGCGCCGCCCATATGGAGTTGCAGGCCCGCGCCGAGGCGGTCGCAGAGGGTCCACATGGCGATGGCGCCGAAGGGGACGCGGCGCATTTCGTCGCTGCCGAGGCGCTCGCGCAGGGCGTCGTACCCGGCGAAGATGTCTTCGGGGGTCTGGCCGATGTCGCTCACGCTCTTGGGCAGGCTGTCCCACGAGCCGTTGACCTCGGCCCGGCGTTCCGGCCGCAGCACGCCTTCGATGTTGCAGCCGAGGAAGGCGGGCACCATGAACACCCGCGACATGCACACGGCCCGGACATAGGGCGCGCCCAGCGCCAGCGCCTTGAAAATCTGACTGGGCCGGGCCAGACCGCCGCCCACGGCGATATCGACCACGGGCTTACCGGCCGCGGCGCGACGGGCCGCCAGCCGGTGGGTCATGGCGTGCAGCAGCACCGACGGCACGCCCCAGTGGTCCATGACATCGGCGGGACTCATGCCCGTGCCGCCGCCGGAGCCGTCCACGGTGTACAGCTCAAAGCCCAGGTCCGACGCCACGCGCAGACCCAGCGCCAGATCGGGCGCGCCGAAACTGCCGGTCTTGAGCGAGAAACGCCGCGCGCCCTGCCGCTTCAGGGATTCCACCTTGGAGGCCACTTCCTCCATCACGGCGTCGGGATCGTTGAGGGCCGGATAAGCCATGCTGGTATACCGGGTAAAATGACGGAACTTTCCGTCCCGGAAATCGGCCAGCACCTGCGGGTCTTCGGGATCGGGACGCAGACAGTAGCTGCGGCTCTTCATGAAACGGGCGAACTCAGGATCGGTAATGCGCCCTTCGCCGTTCAGCGGCTTTGCGCCCTGCCCCCACTTGATTTCCACGCAGACGTCGTCGCCGTAGACTCTGGCCACGTAATCGGCGACGCCGTTATAGGCGTCGTTGGGATTGAGCTGCACAAAGAGCGCGCCCTTGCCGTCGTAATAACGCTTGTATACGGCAATGCGCCGATCCAGATCGGGCAGTTCCCTGATGCTGCCGTCGGCATTGAACACGGTCTTTCTGTCGCCGCCGCCCACGTTTTCGCCGATGACAAGCGGAATGCCGCACAGGGCCGCGCCCACGGCGAAGCTGTCCCAGTACTTGTCCACAACGGGATTGCGGCTCAACGCGCCGATAACAAAGGGATAGCGGCAATCGTAGCGGGCATGCGTGCCGACGCGCGTTTCCAGCCGGGCGTCCACATAGGCCACGTCGCCGGAACGGGCCGCGGCCTCGTCCAGCCCCTTGCCGCCAAAGGCCCGCCCGCGAATGCGCAGGGCATTGTAAGAGACGCCGCTGAAGGCGGTGTTGTCGCTGCCGATAGAGGCGTTGCCGTAATCCTTGGGAACCAGCGTCCGGCGGCCCAGCATCGAGCTCAGCCACGTTTCGCAACGGCCCTGACAATCCACGCGACAGAAACCGCACAGACCGGACTCGCACGGCGTGCCGCGATTAACCGCACCGATTTTTTCATTGTTCTTATCCGCAAAAGCCATGAGAAAACCTCCTCATCGAACAGGAAGAAGCCGCGTCCCTCCGCGCCGCGAAGGGTACGGACCGGGCGGCCGTCCCGGCCAGATTTTTTTATTTATTTCGGAACCATGCCCTTTGAAGGGCACGTGCCGCAAAAAAACGCGGTTTTTCCGCTCACTTTGGGCCGGGCGGCGCTGTGCCGCCGCCTCGCGTTTCATCTTTTTCAAAGTTGAAACGCTCTAAAAATGCCGCCGCATGGCAAACAGGGCGGGCAGGCCGCCGGTATGCATGTAAACCACGTTGGCCTGCGGCGGGAACAGGCCGCGCCGCAGCATGTCCAGCATGCCGGTCATGGCCTTTCCGGTATAGTTGGGGTCAAGAATCATGCCTTCCGTCCGGGCGACAAGGCGCACGGCGTCAATCATGGCGGGATAGGGGCGGGAATAGCCGGGCCCCACGAAGTCATAGGAGAGACGCAGCAGCCGATCCGTGCAGGAGCCGGGCATTTCCAGAAAACGCCAGAACTCTTCCGCGTGCTGCATGATGCGATCCTGCGCCAGCACGGGATAATCCGTGCCGAAGCTGTCAAAGCCGCAAATGGTCACTTCTGGGCCGCCGTCCAGCGACAGCGCCTGCGCGCCCACCAGAAAGCCCGCGGTCGTGCCCGCGCTGCCCACGGTCACCGCCACGGCGTCCGGGACAAAGCCGCGCTCCTTCGCCTGCTCCATGAGCTCAAAAAAGCAGAGCAGCGAGCCCAGCGCGCCTTCCGCCGTGGAGGAGCCGCGCGGAATAACGTAGGGTCTGCGGCCTTCGGCCTTCAGCTCCTCGGCGCGGGCCCGCATGGCGGCGGCGCGATCCTCGCCCGGCGGCACAAGATGGATGCGCGCGCCGAGAATGCGGCAGAGCAGAATATTTCCGGTTTCCTGATCGTCTTCGGACAGGGGCGGGTCCGTGCGGCCAAGAAAGAGTTCGCAGGGGATGCCCTCGTGCGCGGCCGCGGCGGCTGTCTGCACCACCTGATTGGACTGCACCTCGCCGGTATTGAGCAGCACGTCCGCGCCTTCGGCCACGGCCTTTGCCAGCACGTATTCCAGCTTGCGCACCTTGTTGCCGCCCGCGCCCAGCGGCGTAAGATCCTCGCGCTTGACCCAGAGGGCGGGGCAGTCCGCGCCTTCCTCGCGCAGGGCCCGCCGCAGGCCGTTCATGGGCATGAAGGGCGTGGGCCAGACCCCCAGCGGCAAACGCGGCGTCCGCGCCGCCTTATCTCTGATGCGATCCACAAGACTCATGGGCGATCCTCCTGAAACAAACATAACCCGGCGTCGCGGCGGTCAGTATCGAGACGCGCCGCGACGCGCGAAGAGAACTCAGGGCAGCAGTCCCGCCGGGGGCTGCACATCCATCAGCAGGGTGAAGCAGGCGTATTCGACGGCCAGCAGCAGAACGCCAAAGCCCAGCACGCCGCCCGCGGCCTTCAGCGTCAGGGCTTCGCCGGAAATGCGGAAGCGCCCGTAGCCCGCCATGACAATCAGCCCGACAAAGATGGTGGCATAGAAGCCAAGGGGTTCGATGACGAAGCAGGACAGCAGCATGACGCCCGCATAAAAGGCGATGTCGAGCATCTGTCCCCGGCTCAGGGCGACGCGGTCCTGTTCCCGACAGCCTTCCCGCACCTGCATGGCCATAATCAGCAGCCCCAGCCCCACGATGGAGGCGTACACAACCTGCGGGAAGTAGGAGGAAATGCCGTCAATGCGCAGCGCTTCCGCGAAGAAGAACGCGCCGAGCAGCGTGATGATCAGCACCACCCAGAAATCGAAGCGCCGCCAGAAGCCGCCCAGACGCCGGGAGACGGCGACAGGACCGGCGCCGTTCTGCTTGCGGCGCTGCATCCACACGGGCAGGCCCACGGCCACGACGCAGGCCGCGATAAACAGCAGGGACAGCGGCGAAAAGATCAGCAGATCGACGACGCTTTCCTCGGCCTGCGTCCGATGCAGGGTCACAATGAGATTTTCTTCAATGATTCTGCCGAGCACGAGGCCAAGCGCGATGCCCGCGGGCATGATGCGGGCCTTGAGCAGCACGTAGGCCAGACCGCCCGACACGGCCATGAGCAGCACGTCAAACATGCTGTTGCGCAGGGCGTATGCGCCGAGGAAGGAAATGGAGATAACGCCGGGAATGATCAGCACCTTGGGAACGTCAAGAATGCGGGTGCAGATGCGGACCAGCAGGTAGCCGATGAGCAGCATGCCCACGTTGGCGACCAGCATGCTGACGATGAAGGTATAGGTAATGTCGGGATACTTCTCCATGAGCTGCGGGCCGGGGGTGAGGCCCTGCGCCATGAGGCCGCCCGCCAGCACGGCCGCCGCGGCGCTGCCGGGAATGCCCAGCGACAGCAGGGGCACCAGCGTCCCGCCCACGCTGGCGTTATTGGCGCTTTCCGGCACAAGAACGCCCTCGATGACGCCGGTGCCGTAGCGTTCGGGATGCTTGTCCCAGCGCTTGGCCTCGTTGTAGCTCACCAGCGCGGCCACGCTGCCGCCCGCGCCGGGCAGAGCGCCGATGAAGGTTCCCAGCAGCGACATGACAGACAGCAGCCGGGTATGGCGCAGCACGCCGATCAACGCCGTGCGGAAGGCGCGGGCCTGCCGCTGCATGGAGACAATATACTGCTCGTCAGATTCGAGCATGACCAGCATCTGCGAGATGGAGAACAGGCCGATCATGAGCGTGGCCATGTCCAGCCCCTGCACAAGGGTGAAGCTGCCGAAGGTAAAGCGCGGCATGCCCATAACCGGGTCCATGCCCACGGTGCAGAGGGCCAGCCCCATGACGCCGCCCAGCAGCCCCTTGACGATATTGCCGGGAAACATGGCCGCCAGCGTGGACAGGCCGAAGAGTCCCATCCAGAAGAAGGCCTCGGAACCGAAATGCAGGGCCAGGCTGGACAGCGGCTCAAAGAAGAACAGCAGCATCAGCGTGCCGATAAGCCCGCCCAGCACCGAGGCAATCAGGGCGACGTAGAGGGCTTCTTCCGCCCTGCCCTTGAGCGTCAGGGGGTAGCCGTCAAGCGTGGTGGCAATGGCGCCGGGCTGTCCGGGCGTGTTGATCAGGATGGCGGCGTTGGCCCCGCCGTACATGGCGCCGCAGAAGACGCCTCCCAGCCCGATCAGCGCCATGTCCGGCGGCATGGAAAAGGTGAAGGGCACAAACAGCGCCACGGCCGTCACCGTGGTGATGCCCGGCAGCATGCCGCCGATGATGCCGACAAGCAGCCCCACGGCCATGATGGCCAGATTCAGGGGCGTCACGGCTGCCAGAAAACCGGAAACAAGATAATCCATCATAGGGGCGTCCTCGGAGTTTGTCCCACGCGGGCAGCCCGTTGATTCGGGCATGACAACACGAACTCGACGAACCATTTCAAATGGAAAGAAGCACCAACTGCACAAGCCCTGCGGAGAGCGCACGCCACGAGCTCCAGCGCCCTTTGAAAAAGCGCGCTGGGGAAGGGCGGGGGGGGCTCGGGGGAAGCGCAACCCCTCTCGCGCTAGCAGAGGGGTTCCC
>CALVHG010000120.1 GCA_944327285.1 uncultured Desulfovibrio sp.
GACTTACCGGCCGCGGGCGCAGTCTGGGAGGAAGACTTGTCCGCAGGGGCCTTGTCCGTTGCAGGAGCAGCGGCGGGCTTTTCCGCAGCGGGAGCAGCCTTTTGTTCGGGAGAGGCGGACTGCTCCGCAGCGGGAGCGGCGTCGTCCTGCTCCAGCGGAATAAAGGTAATCTTCTGCTTGTTGACTTCAGCCAGAATGGCATCCGTCACGTCAGTCTTGGCATCGAAGGAAGCGACAACCTCGCGATTGATGATGACCTGATAGCCATGCGCCGCGCGGTATTCGCCAAGCACCTTCTGCAGCATGTCATAGAGCTGCCCGGCGACATTCTGCTGTTCCTTGCCCATGCGGGTCTGGAACGTCATATAAGACATCTGCAGCTCGCGCTGCGCTTCTTCGTCCTTGTCGTTCTTTTCAAGACGCTCCTGAATGGCGTTCAGCTTGTTCTGCATATCGCTCTGAAGCCCTTCGAGGAAGGCCATACCGGCCTTTCCGGGCTCGCTTTCCGTCAAGAGACGGCTCATGTCCACCACGGCCACGGCAGGTTTGGCGGGCTCGGTCTGCTGGCACCCCGCGAAGGCAAGGGCAAAGAGAAGCAGCAACGGCAGAACGACGAAACGAATACGCATGAAAAATCTCCTGTAACGTGATCGGGGAGTCGGACACGGTTGAAATACGGCTTACGCCGGAAACTGAGGCATATCCCGTTTTTGAAAATCTCTCAAGTTTTTTTAGCCTTTCTCGCCGCAAAGGACAAGCCCGCGAAGACAGGGGAAAAACGCCGACGGACGGCGGCGGAAACGGGCTTCGCCGTTGCGACGGAGCGCGTGAGAACGAATGGGGAACTACGGCGCGTTTATTGCGTCGCAAGGCTGCGCCGTGAGAGAGCGTTTCAACTTTTAAAAAGATGAAACGCGAAGGCGGCAGCACTGCGCCGCCCGGCCTGTCGTTTCGCGGAAAAACCGCGCTTTTTCCGCGAAACGACAGGCCGTATGGTTTGAAATGCGAAGCATTTCAAACTAAAAATGCTCTAGAAACGCATAGCGATAAAAAACGCCGCGAGCGTCAAAGCTTCCGCGACGTTCTTCTGGAAGCAGGTATTCCCCTCCCCGCAACCATCAACAAGGAGAGTCTCCATGTCCATGCACGACGTTGAATATGCCACCGAGGTTCTTGCCGAGGCTGTCGCCCGCGCGAAGATGAGCAACAAGGCGAAGCACGCCGCCCTGAAGCAGCTTTTTAAGGCGGAAGACCGCTGCGATGTGGGCTTTTGCCGCCTGCGCTACATGGAAGCGCTGGAATCGTGCGGCTTCTCTGCCTTTATTCCCAGAGAGGATGTTCCGGATGACCTTGTTAAAAAGGTCTCCTACTGGGAAGACATTGACGACAAGGAATATGCCTATGTGGACCGCACCTTTGCGATCTGGGATGAACTGGAAAAACGCTCCCTGCTGAAGCCGTATATGAAGGAAGAGCCCGACGCCTCCCAAGACACGCCGGAATTCTCCTCCTATGGGAGCGTCCTGGCCTACCTGAAGGAGCATACAACCATCTTTAAGGACGCGCTTAAAGAGAAGGACGATTACCTCTTTGAGGGTATTATGCGGACGGCGGAAATGAGCGGGAATTATGTCGGAATTTCCGATCTCCTGTAACGCCGCATGCCGGAAGCCGACGACGCCGCGCGTTGCGCCAGCTTCCGGAGCGTTTCAACTTTGAAAAGGTGAAACGCGAAGGCGGCGGCACAGCGCCGCCCGGCCAAAAGTGAGCGGAAAAACCGCGTTTTTTTCCGCGAAACGACAGGCCGTATGGTTTGAAATGCACAGCATTTCAAACTGAAAATGCTCCGGAAGACGGCGGCCGCAAAGAACGCGATGCGGCCCCGTCCTGTTGCGTCCCGCACACAAACGAACCGGGGGAAGGATTTCTCCCTCCCCCGGTTTGCCTGCGGACGAAAATCGCGATCATGGCGATAAGGCAAAACGCCCTACCGCTGATGTCCGGCGGCGTAGGCCTGACGGTAGTGCTGCACCTTGGCCACGTAGAAGCGCGTCTCGCGCACGGGCAGATCGGTTGTCAGCACCCGATACAGCTCTTCGCTGGACAGGGCATTGATGGCCGCGGCGGCTTCTTCCCGCGTCTTGCCGAAAAAGCGCAGCAGACGATTGGGGCCCATGTTGTAGGCCGCCAGCATACACAGCTCGCGGGAGCGGCGATCCTGCACGCCGCCGAAATAGCGCGTCAGCAAAATATGGATATAGGCGGTTCCGTAGCGGATATTGATGTCCGGCTGACTGAGTTCGTCAAAGGATACGTTGCCCTTACTGCCGTAGAGAAAACGGTGAATCTCGTCTCCGGCGGTGGTGGGCAGCAGCTGCATGAGCCCCATAGCCGAACGATGGCTGACAAGATCAATGTCAAAGGTGCTTTCGCTGTGAATAATGGCGAAAACAAGATCGGGATTCAGATTGTACCGGCGGGCGCTGTCTTCCACCAGCGAACGATAACGCGAGGCATGCGCCAGCAGGGGGCCGCCGGAAAACATGGGCAACGGCATCAGATCGTCGAAGTCCAGCTCGCCCACGCGGGGCCCCGGCAGAGAATAGCCTTCAAGCAGGGCCTGAGCGCCCTGCCAGCGCAGGGGACGACCGCGCATGTCCAGCGCCTCGCCGTACCGCGCGGGCTGCCCGGCCACCAGAGCGGGAACGCTCATGCCGTCCATGCTGACCAGCGGCGCAAGGGAGGACGGGGGCGGAACGGCCCCGGCAAAACGCAGGGACGCCGCGCCCAGTTCGAGACGCACGCCGCGCCCGTCAAAATTCACCACGGCATCCGCGGGCGCGGGGGCCGCGTCGCCGGGCTTGCGAACAATCTGCACGGCGTCGCGACGCACGGCCCAGACCCGCACGCCGTCGCCCATGCGCTCGATAGGCCGGGGCATGTCGTCCGGCCCGGCAACGACCACGTAATCTCTGGCAGGACGACGCAATGAAACAAAATCTTCCTGGGGGGGCACAAAACCGGCCAGCAGCCCCACGACCGTCGAGGCGCACGCCAGCGCGGCTCCCGCCACGACAAGAGTTCGGCGCTTCATAGCTGTTTCCTCATTTCTGTTTCGTTTTATTTTGCAAAAAACATGCCTCCTTTCTTTTTATTTTAAATATGCCGCGCTTCCCGACGCCGCATGCCGGAACGCAAACAAGCCCGGCCCAAAACGGCAGACCACATGCCGCCGCGGAGTCAAAATGCGGACACCCTGTTTTTCTTCCCGCCCTTGACCTGCCGCCGGAGAGGGTCTAGCCTTGGAAACGCGACGCCTTTTTTCTCTTTTTTCTGTGGCGTTGCCATACCAAGAAGGCTTCTCCGTGTCCCACAGCAATACCTGCACCCGTGAAGATATCGCCCAGCTTCTGAAGCACGCCCCCCCGGAAATGCGTCAGGCTGTTTACGCGCTTTTCCTGTCCGCCAAGAAGTCGCTGGATCTCGGCTATCACCCTGAGGTGCGCGCGACGCCCATCAAGGGCTGGCGCTGTCTGTTGCAGCTGCTGGCGTCGGTGGCCGCCATGCAGACGGAAACGGAAGCTCTGCTCCGCGTGACCAGCGATCTTGTGGCCATTGCGGATCACATGGCCGTTCCTTCCGAAGTGCTGCGCCAGAGCGCGGAAATTCTGGTGCACGCGCTGCACGCCGATCTCTATGTCTGCCGCATGCGCAGCGAAGACGGCGAATGGGTCGTGCAGGCCGCGGCCCGCGCCGACGGCGCGGCCATTCCCATCGTCGCCCCCATGATGGAAGAAAGCCTGATCCGCCATCCGGTGATGCGCGTCATTCAGGAAGGACACGGCCGCTACGTGGTGTCCAACGACCTGCACGGGCTGGAGCGCGGCGGCGAAGCTTTTGACTGCGTTATCTACAAATCCGGCTACCGTTCCCGTCTGGCCTTCATCCTGCGCGACCGCTTCGACCGGCCCGCTTTCGGCCTTGTGCTGCTCTATACCGAACGGGACTACGGCTTTGACGGCTACGACGCCCGCTTTCTTTCCAAATGCGCCCGCATTCTCTCGCTGACCGTGGGGCGGCGGCTGGCCGTGGCCCGCGACACGCTGGAAAAAGCCGCGGGAGCTATGGCCCACTACGGCAACAACGCCCTGAACATCATGCGCAATCAGGCCGAATACTGCGGCGAGCTGGTGGAGGATATTGACGCCAATCACGCCCGCGCCCTGCGCCTGTGCCGCGAGCTGCTCGGCGAATTTCCCGAAGACTCCCGCGGCAAACGGCTCGCCCTTGAGCTGGAAAGCGTCCTTGCCCGCACGGACCTTACCGAACTGGCGGGACACCTCGGCGGCGTGCTGGAAGGCAATCGCCGCATGACGCGCATCATCAAATCCCTCAAGAAGTCCGTGGATCGTCCCCGGCTCATGCGCTACGCCCTTGGGCAGGATGTGCTGGAACTGGAAGACGGCAGCCAGCAGCAGGAATCTTCCGTCACCCGACCCTGATTTCGCAGCCCCGCCGTCCCCCGGATCGCGGGGCTGCGCTTCCGCCCACCGCCTTCCCAGGGATGCCCATGCTCGCACGCCTTTTTCCCTTTCTGCACGACTTTTCCGACTACAGCCTGCGCGATTTCAAGGGCGACTTTCTGGCCGCCCTGACCCTGACGCCCATGGCCGCGCCGCTGGCTATGGCGTATGCCGTCATTGCGGGCGTGGCGCCGCAGTACGGCATCTATACCTGCATGCTGCCCGTTATCGTGGCGGCCCTCTGGGGCTCGTCGCGCTTTCTTGCCGCCGGGCCCACAAACGCCACGTCCCTTGTGCTCTTCTCCGTGCTCGGCACGGTTTCCGTGGCGGGCGTGCCCCTGCTGCAACTGCCCGAAGCCGTCCGCATGAGCGTTATTTTCGGCATCGCTCTCTTCTGCGGTCTGATTCAGGTGCTCATGGGCATCATGCGCCTTGGCGAAATCGCCAACTATATTTCCCATTCCGTCATGAGCGCCTTTGGCGCGAGCATGGCCCTGCTGATTGCTTCCGGCCAGCTTACGACCGTGCTCGGCATCGCCCCGCCGCAGTCAAGCGGCTTTTTCTTCCAGATTGCCAATGCCGCCGCGCGGCTGGCGGAGCTGGCCGTCAATCCCTGGTGCCTGCTCCCCGCCGTCATGACGATAGTTCTGATTCTCTGGCTTCAGAGCATTTCCCGGCTGTTCCCCGCCACGCTGGCCGCGCTGGCCATAGCGGGCATCACCGCCGACATCTTTGATCTTGCGGCCCGCGGCGTGCCCATGATTGCCGACATCCCCGACATTGTGCCGCCGCTGTCCCTGCCTCCGGCCTTTGATTTCGACCTCGTGCGGGAACTCTTCTCCCCGGCGCTGGCCCTTGCCATTCTCGGCGGCGTGCAGTCGCTGGCCATCGGCAAGCAGCTTGCGGGCGTGCGCAACGACACCTTCGACGGCAGCCGCGAGCTCATCGCCCAGGGCCTCGGCAACATTGCCGCGGGCTTTACCTCCGGCCTGCCCGGCTGCGGCTCCTTCACCCGCAGCGCCCCCATGATTGCCCTCGGCGCGCGCACCCGTATGGCCGCCGTCTTCTCCGGGCTTCTGACCCTGCCGCTGCTTTACCTGCTTGCGCCGCTCATTTCTCATATTCCCATGCCCGCCCTTGGCGGGGTGCTCATGCTCATTGCCGTGCAGACCCTCAAGCCTTCGGACATCCGTTTCTGCCTTGTGGCCACCCGCACGGACCGCATTGTTTTTCTTGCCACCTTCTTTGCCACGCTGACCCTTGACCTGACGCAGGCCATTCTGCTTGGCGTCATCCTCTCGCTGGGTCTCTTCATCTACAAGGCCGCTCATCCCCGCGTGCACAAGATGTCGGCCTCCGATCCGCTCCTGCGGCCCCTGCCTAACGGGCTGCCGTCCGGGCTCGCCGTCTATTTCATCGAGGGCACGCTCTTCTTCGGTGCTATCCACGAGCTGGAGCGCTGTCTTCACAGCGTGGAGGAAACCCCGCCGCGCGTGCTGATTCTGCATCTTTCCCGCGTCTTCTGGCTCGACGCCTCCGGCGCACACGCCCTTGAACAGTTCATCGAGCGCTGCCACGCCCGCAGCGTGCCCGTCATTCTTGTCTGCGGCTGTCCGCAGGTGCGCGACATTCTGCAACGGACCGGCCTGCTCGACTACCTTGGCGGCGGGTTTGCCGCCGAGACCATCTACGAAGCTCTCGACTTTGCCCGTTCGCTGCTCCAGCACATTTCCTGTCAGGAGGACCGCTGCTATTTCCGCAGCGCTCCGGACACAACCTCCAGCCCCGCTTCCGGAACCCCCGACGCATGATTGCCACTCCCGCCCTGCCCCCCTGTCCCGGCCCGACGCCCGACGCCCTGCCCTTCTCCGCCGACGCTCCCTGGCTTGCGCCGCTGGCAGGCTACAGCGACCTGCCTTTCCGTCTGCTCTGCCGCCGCTACGGCGCGGCCGTCTGCGTGACGGAAATGGTCAGCGCCAAGGGGCTTGTTTACGGCAGTCCCGGCACTAACGATCTTCTCCGCAGCGTGCCCGCCGATCAGCCGCTCGTCGTCCAGCTCTTCGGCGCGGAAGCCTCCTTTCTCGGCCGGGCCGCCGAGCTCCTGCGCGAAGCCGGTTACGGCTGGTTTGATCTCAACATGGGCTGTTCGGTGCACAAGGTGCTCAAACAGGGCGCGGGCGCGGCCATGCTTCGCGATATCGACAACGCCCTCGACGTGGCCCGCGCGCTCATTGCCGCGGCAGGTCCCGGCCGCGTGGGCTTCAAGCTCCGCCTCGGCTTCGACGACGCGCATCACGTCTTCAAGGACCTTGCCCTGCGCCTTCAGGACCTCGGCGCAGGCTGGATAACCCTGCACCCCCGCACCGCCCGGCAGGGCTTCGGCGGCGTTGCCGCTCACGACGCCCTTGCGGAACTCGTCAACGCGCTCTCCATTCCCGTCATCGCCAGCGGCGACCTCTTCTCCGCCGAAGACGGCCTTGCCTGCATCCGCCGCACCGGCGCGCATACCGTCATGTATGCCCGCGGCGCGCTCCATAATCCCGCCATCTTTCAGGATCATGCCGATCTCCTCGCCGGACGCGCGCCCGTGCTCGCCGATGCCGCCCGCCTTGCCGCCGTCATCGCCCGCCATATGGCCCTGCTCCGCCGCTACGCCGCCCCGGACCACCCCGACGCCGCCGTCTGGAAAATGCGCTCCGTCGTGCCTCGCTACGTCAAGCACCTCCCCGGAGCCAAAACCCTCCGCCTCGCCCTCTGCCGCTGCCACTCCTGGGACGACGTTACCGCCGCCCTCACCCAAACCCTCGGCCCCCTGCCCGCTGTCGAAGAAGAGGGGGAGGCGTAAGAGTTTTTTATTGGGGGGAAGGGAACCCCTTGCTCTGCTGTCGATGCCCGTAAGGCTCCTGCGTCGCCTAACGGGCACGGCCTGCGACCGCCCTTCGGGTCGCTGGCTAGCGCACAAAGGGGTTCCCTTCCCCCCAAGCCCACCATCCCTCCCCAAACGCGCTTTTCTATGTTTCCTTCTCTTTTTGGGGAGGGGGACCCCCCTCTGCTGGCGCGAGAGGGTGTTCCCCCTCCCCAAGCCCCACCCCTTCCCCCAGCGCGCTTTCTTCTGGAGGATAACCCGTTACGGAAACGCCGACGCTTTCCCTGCGGCAACCGTCCCCGTTAAGGCTTGATTCATTCCCTGTCCGCTTCCCTCTTGCTCACCGGGCTTCCCCCTGACACACCGCCCGGCACGACTATCCACGCAAATATTTCCTCTGCAACTGACGCGCCTTCGCTGTTTTTTCTCTTTTTACGCCTCCCGACACCACCGCGCCCGTCATCCCCCGCTACAACTGACTTCCGCCAAGACCACGCCCTTCGCCCTTGCTTTGATGCAGCGATGTCGCGGGCGCGAAGGCGATCCCGGACGCCCGGAGGGCGGACGGAGCGCCGCAGCAGGCGCGGACATCACCCGGCACGAAGGGCCGGGAAGGTCCGCGCCGAC
>CALVHG010000121.1 GCA_944327285.1 uncultured Desulfovibrio sp.
AGTTGCGGGCGCGGGAGCGGCCTGCGGAGCGGCAGCGGGGGCAGGCTCCGCCGGAGCGGGAGCGGCTTCGGGAGCAGGTTCTGCCGGAGCCGGAGCTGCGGGCGCGGGAGCGGCCTGCGGAGCGGCAGCAGGGGCGGGCTCCGCCGGAGCGGGAGCGGCTTCGGGAGCAGGTTCTGCCGGAGCCGGAGCTGCGGGCGCGTCCTGCGGTTCTACGGTAAGCGCGGGGTCCGCGGGCGTCGGCACCGCTTCGGGAGCGGGGTCGGCCGCCGGGGCCGGAGCCGCAAGCAGTTCGATTGTGCCGATGGCCGGGATGCGCTGCTGCACTTCATGCACCAGCTGCAGGCGGACGGGCTGATTGATCAGCAGGACCGCCAGCGTCAGCACGAGCAGTGCCCCCGCGGGGAAGGCCCGGCGGGTGAAGCGGGTCAGCAGGATTGCCGAGAACAGGCAGACCGCGCCAACCATAGGCAGGAAGCGCAGCGAGAGCAGGTCCTGACGCAGGCTGTCGCTGGGGAACAGGACGGACTGCGGCGGGATAAGATTCATGGAGAATTCAAAGCTGTACAGCAGGCTGAAAATGCCCATGTGCAGCAGCAGGAGCGCCGCAAACAGATAGAAGAGGCGGCTGCCGGTAAAGGACAGGCGCAGCAGGGCGCGCGCCAGCAGGGGCGCCAGCGTGGCCGGAAGCAGCAGCGTCAGGCCGGCGTCGGGCCGGACAAAATAAATGACAACGGAGGCGAGGAAGGCCAGCCAGAGGAAGAAGGGGCGGTGTTCGCCGTTCTTGCGATTGTGCCAGCTTTCCTTGACGACGCGCGTCCAGGAGACAAAGAAGGGCAGGGCGAGCCAGGGCAGCAGCAGCACGGCCGTGGCGATGGCGAACGCAAGATAGGTTCCCAGCCATTCGGGCAGGGGGTCCGAACCGGTGAGGAAGCCCACAAAAGCGTCGCCATAGCCCGTATCCGAAGCCATGAAGATGAGCGCGCCGCCCCAGACGGCCAGCAGGCCGAGCATGAGGGCAAAGCCCGTGAGCGCGTCCCATCTCTGGGCGCGACGGAAGGCCATATGACGCAGCAAAAAGACAATGCTTGCCAGAATCGGCACCAGGAAATAGCAGATGCCGCCGGTCAGGCCAGCCAGCGCCGCCATAGTGAAGCCCAGCGGCAGGGAGAAGGGCGCGCGTTCCCGCGACCAGCCCCGGCAGAAGCCCGCCAGAGAAAGCATCATCAGGCCGGTAGCCAGCGCCTGCGGATCAAGATGGTTGCCGAAAACGACAAAGCTCGGCGTGACCAGCAGAAGCAGACCGGCGGCAAAGGCCGCGCCCTGACCAAAGCCCGCGGCGCGGGCCGCGGCCCAGACGCCGAACAGCGCCGCCGTGGCGCCAATAAGGCCGTACAGGGGGAAGGTCCACATTTCCGGCAGGCCGGTCAGCGTCAGCAGACGATGCAGGCCCAGCAGCAGCCAGTGCATAAGCGGAGGCAGGGCCGCGCCGTCAACGGTGGGCGTCAGCCACTGGCCGGAGTTCAGGGCATGCCAGAAGGTCTGTCCGAAAATGCCTTCCAGCGACAGATAAAAACCGCCTGTCCAGAGGGAAGGCCAGAAAAGCAGACAGCACAACAGCAGGAGCGACAGGGGGCCGCACTTGGCAAAGGCCGAGAACAGGGCCTGCGCCGGGCCGGGCTCAGGCAGGGGCGCGCGCGGCCGCGCGGGCGCTTCCTCCGCGGGCGCGTCGCTTTCCGTTGCGGCGTCTTCCGGCAGGGGGCCTTCCGTTTCCGCGGCGGCGTCAGACATGGCGTCCTGCGCGGGGCGGGGCGTTTCGGTCGCGGACGACGGCTCGTCGGCCGTCGCGTCTCGTTCCGTTTCCCCGGCGTCAGAGAAGGTCGGCGCGGCGTCCTTCGGCGCGTCCGCGGGGATGTCCTTTGTCATGTTTACCGCCGGGGGCGGCGTTCCGGTTCCGGGGCCCGCGGCTCCCGCGGGAGTTGTATCGGCTGCCCCGGTCATGGATGACGGCAGGCTCACCACTTCGCCGATGCCGCTGCTGCGCGTCCCGAAACGGCGGCGCACCTGCGGCGTCGCCGGGCCGGACGACGCGCTCTGCCCTGAAGCGGGAGCGCCGTCGTCCATGACGCCGGTCGTCTTGGTTTCATCGGTCATTGTTCCCTCCTTGTACGGAGCTGTCTGTTGCGCCGAGCAGCACATGGCGCACTTGGCGGGCTTGAAGGTCAAGCGTCAGCTCGCGCGCGCCCTGTGCCGTGACGACAGGGCGGCCGTTTTGAACGTCTATGGCTGTTCCGCCTCCCCCTGCAACAGGGAGGCGCAGACCGACAGCGCGCGGCCTGTCGGAAAAATTGGCAAATACCAGCCAGAAGCCGCCGTTCGGCAGGGCCGTTGCCGCCGCGTATCCGCCGCCTGCGTCGGCCTCTGCCGCCGCAAGGCGCCCTTCGGCCAGTCGCACCGCGGCCCGCGCCCGCAGCAGACGCGCCATGCGCGCGGCAAAACTGCCGTCGTCGGCAAGCTGTTCTTCAATCGGCCCGAAGGCCAGCGGCGCGGCTTCCCGCTCGCTCAGGGGCGACGCGCCCAGCAGCGGCGTCTTGCCGTCCGAAGGGGCGTCTCCGGCAATGTCCAGCGCGCCGGTCAGCGTTTGCGGACTGATAAAATACAAACCCGGCAGGGCGAGCTGCACGCCTTCGCACAGCTCCACGGCATCCCGCAGGCGCTCCCGCGAGCGAGCCGCGTCGGCCCCCGCGCGTCCGTCGGTCGCGGCGGACAGCGGCAGTCCCAGCGCTCGCGACGCCAGCGAGGCCGCGGTCGTCCACTGCGGGCCGTCGCCGCGCTGACCCGCCAGCGTCCGCGCCCGCGCGACCAGCTCCGGCGACACTTCCGCCAGCGGCCGCCAGTCCACGCTGCGCCCGGCTTCGAGCCCGTGCGCCAGCCGCCGGAAATCCACGCCCTGCGACAGCGCGTTCCGCAGCATGGATGCCAGCGGGCGGGCGTCGCCGCTCAGAAGGGCGTAGCCGACGCCCGGCGCGCTCATGGCGTCGCGCGTAAAATCCGTGCCGTTTGCCAGCACGGCCGCGGAGAGGCGCGCGGGCAGCACATCCGCCTGCATGGCCCAGCCGCCATAGCGGTGAATTTCGCGGGTCGCGTCGGCCAGCGCCTCCGGTCCCGGCGTCAGGCGCGTTTTGCCGCCTTCGCCTTCTGTCTGCGGCGGCACGTCCAGACCGAGCAGGGCTTCCATGCGCAGGCCCGCCAGCGTCTGCCCCTGCAAACCCGTATGCCGGATGATGGAAGCCGAAATAATGCGGCGGCTTTGCCCGGACGGGTCCTGCCACAGCAGCACCGGCCGCAGCGGATGCCCGCTGTACCGATAAACCCAGCGCCGGGGCACGCCGTCCGCGCCCCGCACTTCTCCCGTAACGGCCCAGCCGCCCGGCTCGGCCCAGGGGAGACTGTCGCGGACAATGGCCCGCGGCAGCACGCCCTGTTCCTGAAGGGCGCGCACGCTTTCCGGCCGCAGCGGCAGGCATTCCCATTCTTCCGGCACGACGGGCAGCAGGGACCAGAGGTCCTTCGGCACGGTCATCATGGCATAAATGCCGTCAAAGCGCGGCGCGTGCCGGGCCTGAAGAATAAAGTCCGGGCCCAGCCCCGTTGCCGCCGGGGGAATCTGTCCGCCGCTCTGTATGGACGCCGCTTCCAGCGTCGCGGTCAGGCGGGAAACATCCTCTTCCGTGCCCGCGTGCGGCGCAAGGCTCAGCGTGGTCACATCGTCGCCGCCCGGCAGCGCCCGGCCTGTCCAGATTTCGCCGGTTTCGCCCGTGGGCGTCACATAGAGGCCGCGCAGGCCCAGGCGTTTCATCAGCTCCGTCACGCCCGGCTGCGCCAGCGCCCGCAGCGCCGGGCCGGACGAGGCAAGCGTGGACGGCGTAATATACAACCAATTAGGCGCGGCTTCCAGCAGCATTCCGGGCCGCACGGCCGAGGCGCTGTTGCTCCAGATAAGCCCGCTGCCCGAAACCTGCGAGGCCAGCTCCGGAGCCATGCCCAGCATGGACTGGCGTTCCATCCACTGCACATAGGCCGGATCGGCGCGGGGCAGACCCAGTTCCGGCGCGGGCCCCCGGCCCGCTTCCCGCGTTCTGTGCGCGCGCGGGCCGCACCCGGCCAGCGTCAGCAGCACGCACAGCGCCAGCAGAAGCAGACGTGTTCCGGCGGCTGTCCGGGCGCGGGACGAGGCGCGGCCTTCTCCGTTCCGCGCTGTCTGTGGAAGACGCCGCACGGCCTAGGACTCCTGCGGACGGTCGCCTTCGGCGGCCTTTTCCTCTTCCTTGGCCCGGTTCCAGAGTTCGTCTTTTTCATCAAGCGTCAGGGCCGCAAAGTCCTTGTCCTGTTCGCGGGCCAGGGCTTCCATGCGGGCAAAGCGGCGCAGAAAACGTCCGGTGGCAAGATCGAGCGCCTCGTTGGCCTTAATGCCCTTGCGCCGCCCCAGTTCCGTAATGCTGAACAGCAAATCGCCAAGCTCGTGCTTCTGCGCTTTTTCGTCGCCCTCGGCGCAGGCGTCCAGCCATTCCAGCCATTCGGCTTCCACCTGCTGCTCCACGTCTTCGTCCTGCTCCCAGGTAAAGCCCACGCGAGCGGCCTTGGAGTGGATGCGGTAGGCCTTGGTCAGCGGCGGCAGGCTCGGCGGCAGGCTGTCGAACAGGCCGGGAGGCGTGCCGTCTTCGGCCTTGTGCTCGTCGCGCTTGATCTGCTCCCATGTTTTGAGCTGTTCGTCGCGGTTTTCAAAGACCGTATCCCCGAAGACATGCGGATGACGGCGCACCATCTTGGCGCGGTTGTTGTTCAGCGCGTCCGCCAGCGTGAAGTCGCCGCGCTTTTCGTACAGATGCGCCAGGAACAGCAGCAGGAACGCAACGTCGCCCAGCTCCTCGCAGACATCCGCCCGCGTGCCCGTGCGAATGGCGCTCACCAGCTCGTGGCTTTCCTCGATGACGTATTCCGCCAGGCTCTCCGGCGTCTGCTCCTTGTCCCACGGGCAGCCGTCTTCCGCCGTCAGTCGTTCTATGACCTGCCGCAAATCCTCAAGCGCCTTTGTCGCCATTGTCCGTTCCTTGTTGTCTTGCGTTGTGGTTGTTTTTCCGTAGGCTGTCTGGGGGGAAGGAAACCCCCTTGGCTAGCGCGCAAGGGGCGTTTCCTTCCCCCCAGGCCCCCCATCCTTCCCCCAACGCGCTTTTTCAAGGGGGGAGACAGGAGCCAGTGGCAAGCCATCTTCAGCGGCTTTACGTAGTTTGTATTTTTTTATTTATTGGGAATAATTTGTAAAAGTCGTGCGCCCTAGGCCAGCCCCAGACGCGAGAGCAGATCCGGGGGGATGCCCTGTCTGATGGTTTCAATCAGGCTGTTGAAGTAGGGGAGGGCGCGGGAATTTTGCAGAAAGGGCGCGGTGCCGAACAGCTTTTGCAGCACCAGCAGCACCACCGAGCAGAGAATCAGTCCCTTTGTCAGGCCGAGAGCGCCGCCAATGAGCTTGTCCGCCCAGCCCACAAAGGAAAAGGTCAGAATCTTTTGCAGAATGCGGGCGACAATGCCCACCACGAGCATGACGGCGATAAACAGCAGCACATAGGCGGCAATGGTGCGCCATGCCGGTTCGCTGATAAAGGTAAGGCGCGGGGAGAGCAGCGGATGGAAATGATGCGCAACCCAGAAGCCGCCCAGCAGGGAGACAATGCCCGCCACTTCGGCCACAAATCCCTTGAGAAAGCCGCGAATGGAAAAAGTCACAAGGGTCAATATGATGATGACGTCGAAAATATCCTGTCCCATGCCGTTTTCCGGGCCTCCTTTCCCGCGCCGTTCCCGCAGGCGCGACGTTCTGAAACCATAGCAAAAGGCGCAGGCGGACACAACAAAGGCGGCGGTGCGCTCCCTGACGTTCCGCCTGCGGCGTCGCCGGAAACGCGCGTTTTTTCCCGCCGGGCGACAGGGGCGGATCGGCTGTCCGTCCGGGGGCGCTCCCGTTCCCGCGCTGTACAGCCGGGGCCGCTTGGGCTATGCTGCGCGCGGAGTGAATGTGCCATGTCCGTAAATGACGAAGAAAGCCGCGGTCTTTCCGCCTATGCGCCGCATATTGCGGTGCGCGCCTGCGGGCGCTTGTGGCGGCTGGATCGGGCCGCCGATCTGGAAACCCTGTGGAACGCCATGTGCGACGATCCCGATGCCGACGACGAGCGTCTGCCCTACTGGACGGAGCTCTGGCCTTCGACCGTGGCCCTGTGCGACTGGTTGCAGGAACGGCGCGAGGAAATCGCCGGACGCCCCTGTCTGGATATGGGCTGCGGTCTCGGACTGGCCTCCATTGTGGCGCGCTGGCTGGGCGCGCGCGTCCTCGGCATGGACTACGAAGCCGACGCCCTCCATTTTGCGCGGCGCAATGCCGACGCCAACAACGTTCCCCAGCCCGGTTGGGCCGTCATGGACTGGCGGCGTCCCGCCGTGCGTCCCGGCTCTGTCGCGCGTATCTGGGGCGGCGATATCATGTATGAACGGGCCTTTGTCTCGCCGGTGCTGCGCTTTCTCGATCACGCCCTCGCGCCGGACGGCGTGGCATGGCTGGCCGAACCCGGCCGCACCGTCTACGACGCCTTTTTGCAGGCCCTGTCCGGCGGCGGCTGCGGCGTGCGCTGGAGCGGTCGTCCCGTGTACACCCGCACCGTGGAACCCATCTACGCCCAGCCCGTGCCCGTCACCGTCCGCGTCTGGGAAATCCGCCGCGCCTGACCGGCGGCGATGAATATTTTTTAGTCGGGGGAGGGGAACTCCTCTGCTGGCGCGAGAGGGCCCAGCCTTTCCGAAGGAAAGGCGTTCTTGTAGTTCTTCCCCCGAACCCTCACCCCTCCCCAGCGCGCTTTTTTCTGGTACATGACGGGGAGCGGCAACGCGGAGGGCGAACCCTGCGCGGCCGTCTCCCGGTTGTGCGGGGGATGCTGACCGGATGTCCGGGAATGATTTTTTGCTTTTTCCCCGGTGCACTCCGGTAGCGGCGGCGCGGGGAACGGCTCGATCTTTCGGTTGTGCCGGGGAAGACGGTTGCGGAAAAGGAGAAAACGTCATGGGACTGGCGCGTTTCGGCGTGTCGCTGGATGAAGATTTGCTGGAGCCTTTTGACGCCCTGTGCGCGCGCAAGGGCTACGGCAACCGTTCCGAAGCCATACGGGACCTCATCCGTCGCGCGCTGGTGGAAGAGGACTGGCAGAATCCGCAGCTCATGGGCGCAGGCACGCTGACGCTGGTCTACGATCATCATAAAAATGATCTGTCGCGCCGCCTGACGCAGATGCAGCATGACGAGCACGATATTATTGTCGCAACCCTGCATGTGCACCTTGATCACGACAACTGCCTCGAAGTGCTGGTGCTCAAGGGCGAACCCGAACGGGTGCGCCGTCTGGCGGACAAGCTCATTTCCTGCAAGGGCGTCAAGCACGGCACGTTCAGCGGCACCACGACCGGCCGCGATCTGGCGTAGAGGGCCCGCGAGACGACAGACCGTATGGTTTGAAGCGCACAGCGTTTCAAACTGTTCTGCTTGCGGGGAGCGCCGGGGGACGGCGGCCCGATGAAGATTTTTTGAAGTTCCTCCGGCCCTCATTGACCGTATGAGCGGTTTTTGAGGGGAGAGGGGGAGTTTGAGGGGGAGAGGGGAACATTTTCCAGCGCAACAAGTTC
>CALVHG010000122.1 GCA_944327285.1 uncultured Desulfovibrio sp.
AAGCCTGTATGAAAGCGGTCGATTCAAAGGTAAAACGTGCGGCGGCACAGCTTGCCGTAAATAAAGAGCGGGTTTTGGGGAAGATGGGGGAGTTTGAGGGGGAAAAAACTTTTTGCCGCAAGCAGCGACCCGACGGGCGGCCGTAGGCCGTGCCCGTTAGGCGACGCAGGGGCCTTACGGGCATCGACAGCAGAGATGAGGGGTTTCCCTTCCCCCCAGTAATCAACTGCGGATAATAAGAACACTAGTCAAAGTCTGCCAGCAGTGCCTCAAGGCCGAGGACAGCGGACAGAGGGCTGGAGCGCAGGTCCTTGCCCAGGCCGATGCAGGCTTCCTGCATGGACGAGGCGGAGACGCCGTTGCGGATGGAGCTGTGCGCTTCCATGAAGGCCGCCAGCCGATCGCAGACTTTGATCAGGGCTCCGTCCTTGGGATCGAGGGCGTCGCGATTGAAGCGTTCGTGCAGGGTGAAGAAGTCTTCCACCTGCTCGGCATGGCCGTTGCGCATGATGGCGTCGTGAAATTCCGAGCCGGTTTCCATGCCGAGATAGTAGCCCAGGCGATCCGCCAGCGTTCCATAGCCGTCGCGGCGCAGGGGCTGGAAAATACGGTGCTGGAGTTCCTCTTCCTCGTACTGACGGATGATGTTCGGCAGGCTGGGAACGGAGGTCTTGACCGGCGCGATGATGTCGCGGGTCAGCAGTTCCGGCAGATCGTGGAGCAGTCCGCAGAAGAAGTTATTGCAGGCTCTGGCCGGGCATGCGCCGATTTTCAGACTGAAGAAATAGGCGTAGACCGCCACGAGGAACATGTGTCCGAGCACCGAGGTGGCGGGAATGCGCGGAACCTGCGTCCAGCGAATCTGAAAACGGAGCCTGCCGCAGAGATTGGCCACGCGGGCCAGAGCGTCCGTCCCGTCCAGTATGGCCGTCATCCCCGCAAGATTGCGGAAGGCGTCGAGGCGGCTGCGGAAGGACGCCGCAATTTCTTCCATTTCCTCGTCAAAGGTATTCACCGGGCGGATCAGGCAAAATTCCCATGAGGACGCGTACATGTGCGCGGCAGCCAGAATGCGTCGCGCCAGCAGATCGTCGGGAGCCGCAGTTGTTTCCGAGGCCTGTTCGTGCCACTGGCACAGCCGGAGCCAGAAGTCGCCCAGCGGGCCGACGCTCGGCTCCAGCCGTTTCAGCACGTGGCCCGTGAGCTGGCGGAAATGCTCCGGGTTTTCCTTGATGCGGTAAAAGACCGGCGGTTTGATGTCCGTAATAATCAGACGATAAAGATAGTCGGCAATGCCGCCTTCCACAATGCGCCGGGCTATGGCGGTGCGTCTTTCGCAGGGCAGAGAGGCGGTATTCTCCTGCCACAACAAACAGGCCGTCAGCATTTTGTGGGCCTGTTTGTCCAGTTCCACCAGCTCCACGGGGCGCAGCTTGTCGTTCCAGCGCAGGAGATAGGCTCCGGAAAACACCAGCTGCAACAAACTTTTCCGTATCGCCGTCATGGGCAAGACCTCCCTTCCTGTTAGTTTCTGTTCAGGGTACGCCATGCGCCCGGCAAAGGCCACACCCTTTGCGGCACTTTCCTTTTTCCGGCAAGTGGACTAGACTTTGGACCTCTGTTATGGCGTGCCGGAAAGAGCTCCTTGCCTCTGCTCCCTCACTGAAATATCCCCTGTCCCCCGAGAGGAGTCGCTCATGGGCAGTATCGCAGCGTCTGTACTCTGTCTCTGTTTTGTTATCGCCGCCGGTGTTGCGGGCACGTCCGGGACTGTCGGCAGCGTTCTGCTGGCAGGCGCTGGTCTTGCCGCTCTTGGCGGTCTTGTGGCGGCTGTTCTTCAGCGAAAACAGCAGGAGCGCATCAGAACGGCATTGGGAACAGCCGGCAACGGAGCGCCTCTCTGCCATTCCGTGGATGAATGCCTGACGTCTTTGCGCGAACGTTGCGCTTCCTTGGAAAAAGATGTGGAAAGCGCCCGCGCCGAGCAGGCGTCCGCCGCGCGGGAGCTGACCGGGCAACTGGAAGAGGCCAGGAAGAAGATTGGCGATCTTGCGGCTGAGAAAGACAAGGCCATGCCGATATTCAAGCAGATGCACAATTCCTGTATGCAGCTTGTTGCCGAACTGGGCAATATGGCGCTGCTGGTCGGCAATGTGGATAACGGCGTGGAAGTGCAGCGCTTCCGTCTGGCGGAAGTCTCTTCGGCCATGACGCAGATTTCGCACGCCGCGCGGGAAGTCTCCCAGCGCGTGGGCGATCTCTCCGATAATGCGGAAGCCTCGCGGGAGAAGGCCGTGACCGGTCAGGAGCAGGGCAAGGGCGCGGTGGAATCCATCGATCGCGCCAAGGAAACCATCCTGCACCTCAAGCGCGCCATGGACACGCTCGGCCAGCGCGCCAGCGATATCGGCCAGGTGATGAGCGTCATCAACGAGGTGGCGGATCAGACTAATCTGCTGGCGCTCAATGCCGCCATCGAAGCCGCCCGCGCCGGGGAAGCCGGACGCGGTTTTGCCGTGGTGGCCGACGAAGTGCGCAAACTGGCGGAAAAGACCATGAGCGCCACCAAGGAAGTGGAAGAAGCCGTTCTTGCCATTCAGGAAGAAACCCGCCGCAATATGGATGCCGTGGAAGAGGCTGCGGAACTTTCTGTCGCCGGTTCGGAACGCGCGGGAGCGGCCGGGGAATTCATGGTGGAAATCGTGACCCGGATGGAAGAAACCGCGGAGCATCTGCGCGTCATTCGCACGGCGGCGCAGGATCAGTCCGGCAGCAGCGAGCAGACCACCAGCGCTCTGGACGAAGTGCATGAAGTGGCCGAACGCACGGCCTCCCTCATGTCTGATTTTACGGGGCAGCTTCTGAATCTCAAGGGCAGCATGGAAGAGCTGGATCTTGTCATGCATGCCGTGGCTTCAGGAGATTTCGATCTCGTGACCCAGCGCAAGGATGTCTTTGTGGAATGGTCGGACTCCCTCAAGCTGGGCGTGCCCATCATTGACGAACAGCATCGCATGTTGTGCAGCTATATCAACGATTTGTACCGGGCTGTGCGTTCGCGGGCCGATCGCGATGTCATCGGCAGGATTATTGAACAGCTCAAGGGCTACACTGTGGCGCACTTTACGTCGGAAGAGCAGTTCTTCAAGCATTCCGACTACCCCAAGACGTTGCAGCATATGGACGTGCACCAGAAGTTCGTGCGACGTCTGGAAGAAATCGAGCAGGACTACAAGAACGGCAAGAGCGACGTGGGGCCGGATTTGCTTTCCTTCCTCAAGGACTGGCTCATCAATCACATTCAGGGCACAGACCCCTCGTATCTGCCCTATATCAGAAAGTAGCCCTCAGGTTGCTGTCGCAAGAAAAGAAGGCCTCCGCCGCGCGGGGGCCTTCTTCGTTGTTGGCGGTTTTTTTTCAGGCTTGTTGCGGCCCTGTGCCGCAGCGCGACGTTACAATGCCTTGCGGCGTGTCCAGACATGATGCAGAGCCAGCGCCGTAAAGGCGACGCCCGCCGCCATGTGCGCTTTCTTGCCCATCAGGCTCAGCAGGACGGTTGCCGCAAAGGTTCCGGCAAGGGCGCGGGTAGCCAGTTTGCGGGTGCTTAAAGGACGCGGGCGGGGTGCGGAAACAAGAGCGCGTTCTTCCATGATGACCTCCGATAAAAATGAAATTGACTTCCAATCTCTTGACAAACAGACAAGTTTACGTAAACTTTTTTTGTGAAGAAAAAAAGACGCTGGTTGCAATTTTTTCTGCAAGCGACAAGGAGTCTGTTATGAGCATTATCAGCCTGCGACAGATGGCAGTGGGACAGCAGGGCAAAATCGCCGCCGTGGAAGCCCTTGGAGAAATGGGGCGTCGCATTCGCGACATGGGCATCATTCCGGGAACGACTGTTTCCGTGGTGGGGCGTGCTCCGCTGCGTGACCCCGTGGCGCTGCGTATCTCCGGCGTTACTATTTCCTTGCGCAACAGCGAAGCTGATCACATCAGCGTCGATATCGGCAACTAGCTTTCCCGATGCCCGGCTCTGCCGGGGCAGGCACGGCGTTTGTTGTCGATGCTGCTTCAGGTGTTCTGTTCGGAGAAAAGCCGGACGCATCCCTTTCGGAGTGTGTGCGGGCGGCGGTATGGCGCCGCCGCCCGGCCGGAAAGGGATGGAGCGACAGCGTTGCCGGATGGGTGTTCATTCGGCAGACGGCTGCACAGTCGCGTCGCGACTTTATGAAAAGCGTCGGCGACGGGGCGCTGTGCCGCCTTTTTTACTATCTTTTTCTTTACGAAGGGAGCGTAAAATGAACGAAACTTTCAAGTATGCCCTGTTTTTTCTGGGCGGCGTCGCCGTCGGCGCCATCGGCGCGGTGGCCGTGAGCCGCGGCAAGCTTGACGTCAAACCTCTTGCCGCTGACTTGCTGAGCCGCGGCATGGACGTTAAGGAAGCCCTGGCCCGCAAGGTGGCGGCTGTCAAGGAAGATATGGAAGACCTCGCGGCCGAGGCCCGCGCCGCTCAGGAACAGCGCAAGGGCGCCTAGGCGGGGAGCGCGCATGCGGTTTTTCATTATTCACGAACTGGAAACTTCCGAGGGCGTTCGACTGCGTGCGCGCGCCGGCAGGCATTTCTCCCTGTCGGAAGCCGAAGGGCTGGCGGACGCGCTCGACGCTGTCGAAGGCGTCGAGGGCGTCCGCGTCAATCCGCTGGTGGGCAGCGTGCTGCTGCTCTTCCTGCCCGAAGCGCGGGAGCGCGTTCTTTCCGCGCTGGCCGCGGCTGGCGACGCGCTTCCCGACGAGGCCCCGCAGCGGCAGCAGCCGCTTTCCGCTTCCGGCGCTGAAGGTTCTATTCCAGAGCTCCCTGCCGTGCCTGGAGAAAACGGCGATCCTGGGCTCTGGCCTCTGTTCCGCTTCATGTTTGTGCGCCCGCTGCTGCCTCCGGCATTACGTATCTTTTCCAGCCTGACCAGCGCGCTGCCCTTTCTGTGCAAGGGACTGCGGGAGCTCTTTCGCGGTAAGCTCAATGTGGATGTGCTGGATGCCGCGGCCATAGGCGTTTCCTTGCTGCGCCGGGATTTTTCCACCGTCACCATGCTGACTCTGCTTCTGGGGCTGGGCGAAACGCTGGAAGCCTGGACGCGTCGCAAGTCTTTGGAAAGCCTGCGTGACAGTCTGGCGCTCAATGTGGATCAGGTCTGGCTGCTGGTGGACGGCACGGAAGTTTGCGTGCCGCTGTCGGAAGTGCGGGAAGGCGATCTTGTGGTGGTGCGCGACGGCGGCTCCATCCCCGTGGATGGCGTTGTCGAGGACGGCGAGGCTGTCGTCAATCAGGCATCCATGACCGGCGAGCCTCTCGGCGTGCCGCGCGGCAAGGGGGCGTCCGTTTATTCCGGTACGGTGGTAGAGCAGGGGCGCCTCGTTATCCGCGCCGTGCATGTGGGCGACGGCACCCGTTTGCAGCAGGTTGTCAGCTTTATTGAGCAGTCCGAGGCGCTCAAGGCCGGTATTCAGGGCAAGTTCGAGCGCATGGCGGATATGGCCGTGCCCTTTACCTTCGGCCTTGCCGGTCTTGTCTGGCTGCTGACCCGCGATCCGCTGCGGGCTTCGTCCGTGCTGCTGGTGGATTATTCCTGCGCTCTGCGTCTTGCAACGCCTCTGGCCGTGCTGGCCTCCATGCGCGAAGGCGCGCGGCATGGCGTGGTTATTAAGGGCGGCCGCTTCCTTGAAGCGCTGGCCGAAGTGGATACGGTTGTTTTTGACAAGACGGGCACGCTGACCAATGCCCAGCCGTCCGTGCGGGATGTGGTGTCCGCGCCCGGTTTTGAGCGTGATTTTGTGCTGCGCATCACGGCCTGCCTTGAGGAGCATTTCCCTCATCCGGTCGCCCGCGCCATTGTGCGCGGCGCGCAGGAGGAAGGCTTGCAGCATGAAGAGGAGCATGCCGAAGTGGAATTCGTCGTGGCGCACGGCGTGTCCTCCAGCCTGTACGGGCAGAAAGTCTGCGTCGGTAGCCGCCACTACATAGAACAGGATGAGGGCGTGAGCCTTGACGTGCTGGAAGACGCCATTGCCGCGCATACGGCGGAAGGGCACTCGCTCATTTATCTTGCCGTGGATGGTCGGCTGGCTGGTTTCATTGCCATCGAGGACCCCCTGCGGCCCGAAGCCGCGTCTGTCATTGAGGAGTTGCGCCGGACCGGCATCAAGCGCATTCTTATGCTGACCGGCGACGATGAGCGCACGGCACGGACCGTGGCGACGCGCCTCGGCATTTCCGAATATCGTGCGGGCGTTCTGCCGACAGACAAGGCCGGGGTGGTGGAGGAACTCGCCGCTCAGGGCTGCAAGGTGCTTATGATTGGCGACGGCATCAATGACGCTCCGGCCCTGTCGGCGTCGCATGTGGGCATTTCCATGTGCGGCGGCGCGGATCTGGCCCGTGAAGTCGCCAACGTGCAGCTTTCTTCTCCCGACTTGCGCGCTCTGCTTGTGGCGCGCGAACTGGGACGCCGGACCCTGCGTCGTATTCATGTCAATTTCGGCATCACCATGATTCTGAACAGTCTGTTCCTTGCCGGGGGGCTTTTCATGATTTTGTCGCCCGGCATTTCTGCCCTGCTGCATAATCTGACCACGCTCGGCGTGACGCTGAACGCCATGCGGCCCCATCTTTCCGAAACAGAGGCGCGGCGGGCGCTGCCTGCCCCTGAGGAGGCGGCATAAATGCTGGGTAATCTGAAGTTCCTCAAGTATGTGCGAAGTTTTACGGAAGGGCGGGTGCGCCTGCGTCATCCGGCGCTGGAAAACGCCCGTATCGCCGCCATGGCGCAGGCCGCGCTGTCCGGGATTCCCGGCGTGCTTGAGGCTTCCGTCAACACGCAGACCGGTTCCGCCCTCCTGCTCTACGATCCCGCGCGCGTGACGCAGGACACGCTGATAGAAAAGGGCGTCCTCTGGGCGCAATGGCTGGATAACTGTCTGCAAAGCGGCGCGGTGAGCGCGCCTCCAGCGCTCTAGGCGCAGCTGTATTATGTTTTGAGGGGGAAGAAACCCCTTTTGCTTGCGGCAAAAAGGGTTTCTTCCCCCTCAAACTCCCCCATCTTCCCCAAAACCCGCTCTTTATTTCTATCTGTAGTTTCCTTCGTCGGAACGGGGGCGGCCTGCGATGCCATTCGGTCGCCGCTAGCGCGAGAGGCCCAGCCTTTCCAACGGAAAGGCGTTCTTACAATCCTTCCCCCCAGGCCCCCCATCCCTTCCCCAGCGCGCTTTTTCAGAGTGTGCGAGAGTGGCGGGGCGATGCGGGTGTTCCTCTGAACATTGCAAAAAGTCCCGCGTCTGATGGCGAAATGCGCTACAACAACAGGGAGCAAAGGTTGTTCGTCCTTTGCTCCCTGTTGTTTATTACATGATATATTCACTGGCTCATTTTTAGAGCGTTTTGCCTTTGAAAAGAGGCAAAACGCGAGGCGGCCCGAAGCGAGCGGAAAAAACGCGCTCTTTCCGCTCGCTTCGGGCCGTATGGTTTGAAACGCAAAGCGCTTCAAATTGAACATGCTTTAGGCGTGACATCTTCGCCAGTTTTGTTTCATGCCGCCGGGGGACGGTGACTGACGGACTGCGGCCGCGTGCCCGCAACGCCCCATCTTCCTGAATAAAGCGCGCTGGGGAAGGAGAGGGGGCTTGGGGGAGAGGGAACACCTCCCGCGCGAGCGGAGGGGTT
>CALVHG010000123.1 GCA_944327285.1 uncultured Desulfovibrio sp.
AGCGGAAAAACCGCGTTTTTCCGCGAAACGACAGGCCGTATGGTTTGAAACGCACAGCGTTTCAAACTGAAAATGCTATAGGCGTGCCATCTGAACGCTGATTGCTGAAGGAAGGGAAACCCCTCTGACAGCGCGAGAGGGCCCAGCCTTTCCGCAGCAAAGCAAGGAAAGGCGTTCTTGCAGTTCTTCCCCCCGGTCCCCCCATCCCTTCCCCAGCGCGCTTTTTCAGTGTGCCCGGCGGCAAAAAGGGACCGGCTTTTCCGCGTAGTTTCCCCCTCAAAATTCTCCATCCTTCCCCAAATCCACTCTTTGGAAAAAGGCCCCGGACTTTCTCCGGGGGCGCGTCCTCTTCCAGAAGTCATATCCGCCTGCCGGGCTTGAACATGGTTGCCCCCGCCCGCAGCCTCGGCTAGAATCAGATACGCAAAGGAATTGCGGAGCGCAAAACATCGCCCGCAGGCAGATTTTCTGCGTCCCCGGCATGCGGGAAGGCGCAAGGGAACCCTCATGGGAAAAATTTCCCGAAAAACGCACCAGAATTCCCTTCCCCCTCGCCGCTTCTGCTCGTATAACGGACGGACCTTCCGAACGGCGGCCGCGATCGGATCGCGGCATCCGACGCCGCGTTCCTCCCGTCCGGTTCCCGCAAGGGGCCGCGCGCCCCTTAACACTGCTATCGAAAAAGGATATTTTATATGGCCAATGATGCGGCACGGCGACTGATTCTGGTTCTGGGAATGCACCGCAGCGGGACGAGCGTCATCACGCGCGCCCTGGGGGCTCTGGGCGCGGCGCTGGGGTCGCGACTGCTGCCCGCGTTGCCGTGCAATCCGCGGGGAATCTTCGAGGATCGGCGCATCACCACGGCCAATAACGCTCTGCTGGCGGCTATGGGCATGCGCTGGTACAGCCTTCAGCCCATGCCTGTCGCGGCTCTGCGCCAGACGGCCCTGAGCGAAAGCGGCGCCGAGGCCCTGACCTTTTTGCTGGAACTGCTGGAAAGCGGGCCGGTATGCGGCCTGAAGGATCCGCGTCTGTGCCGTCTGATGGCCTTCTGGCGGCCGCTGCTGGGCAATCTGAGCCGGGGCGGCGTGACGGTTTCCTGCGTGCTGTCGGTGCGGCATCCCGACGCTGTGGCGGCGTCGCTGAAAGCGCGGGACGGCATGTCGCGAGCCCATGCTCTGCGGCTGTGGATACAGCACGAGCTGGGCGCTCTGGCAGGCAGCGCGGGACTTCCCAGAGTGGCGGTCAGCTACGACGCCGTGCTGGAACGCCCGGAAGCCGAACTGCGCCGCCTGGGCGAACGTCTGGAACTGCCGGCGGAAGATTCGGCCCTGCGCGCCTTTGCGGAAGATTTTCTGGACAAGGACCTGCGCCACGGGAGCGCGGCAACAGACGGCGACGAGGACGACGCGGGCGCGTTTGAGCTGGCGCAGGAAATATACGAGTGCCTGCTGGCGGCGGCCGCAGACGACATGGATCCGGAAAGCACGGAAGCGACGCGCCTTCTTGGGCAGTGGCTCGAAGCTGAACGGGCGCTGCCGCCGCTTCCGGCGCATCTTGTATACAGCATTGCGGATGTAAAGACAAAATGTCAATGAAACAGAAACCACTGTTTCCCTCGATTCTGCTGATTATTGTTTCCGTATTACTGTTCTGCGGCATGTTCCTGCATTTTGTGCAGGTTCTGCGGGACAATCTGCGCTACGACACCGGCATTACTCTGAGAGAAACAGCCCGGCAGGGCGTCAATACGCTCCATGCCGTCACGCAAGGGCAGCTGCGAACGCTGCGTTTCATTGCCGCGCGCCTTACGGACATGGCTCTGCGCGACCCGGAGGCGACCGTCAAACAGCTTCAGGACATTCTGAAGCTGCGGGACGACAAGCGCCTTGGCTTTGTGCTGGCCGACGGCCGCGTCTTCACAACCGACGGCGACACCATGCCCGCCGCCTCCGGCCTGTGGCGGACCACGCTCGAAGGCCAGGAGCAAATTTCCGATCCCCTCCGGGATTGCCCGGACGGCAAGCCCGTAAACCTGTACGTCGTGCCCATGTTCAAGGAGAGCAAAGTTGTGGGCGCGCTGTTTTCCGTCATGCCGCACGACGACTTCTCCCGCCATCTTGTCATGACATTCTGGCAGGACGAAGGCTTTTCCTTCCTGATTAAAAAAGACGGTTCCGTCATCGCGCCGAGCCGACGGGTAGAGGCCGCGGGCATCGTCAACTATATTTTCACGCTGGCGGCCCTGCCGCAAACAGGTCATACGCTGGCGGCGCGGGTGCAGCGGGCCCTGGACAAAGGCAGCACGGAATTTCTGCAATACAGAATGTCCGGCAACCGCTACGCCTACCTGATGCCCGTGGGCATCAACGACTGGAGCCTCGTTTCCGTACTGCCCGCCCATATGGCCGAAGATCGCCTGCGCTCCGTCATGCTGGGCACGGGCATGCTGGGCGCCGTGCAGATTCTCTGCATTCTGGCCTTCATCTGGCATATCAACCGGGTGCAGTACAACGCCAGCACGCGCCTGTGGCAACAGGTCTATGTGGACAAGCTCACCGAGGGCTGTTCCTACACGCGCTTTCTCATGAAAGCCTCCGAACAGCTGAGCGAGCTGCCCGGCCGCTGGGCGCTGATGTCGCTGGATATCGACAATTTCAAGCTCGTCAACAGCATCCTGGATCAGGAGACGGGCAACGCGACCCTGCTGAAGCTGTACCGCCTGCTGCGCGCCTGGGCGGGCAAGCCGCAGGAGCTGGTCGCCCGCCATACCGGGGACGTTTTTGTGGCCCTGCTGCCGCTGACCGGCAAGAAGCAGCTGGAGCAGCGTCTGGACGAACTGTGCTGCCAGATTCTCCACACCCGCGTGGACGAAAACGACAGCTACCGCCTGGTGCCGTCCATCGGCATCTGCCTGCTGCCGGAACATCCCCTTCAGGACGCGCCGCTGGAAACCTATCTCGACAAGTCCACGCTGGCGCGCCGGACCGTCAAGGGCAATCACGAACAGCTCTACGCCTTCTTCGACGAGAGCATGGAAAGCATCATTCGTTATCGCAAGAGTATCGAAAACGACATGGTGTCGGCCCTGGCCAGAGAAGAGTTCGAAATCTACTATCAGTCCAAGCACGCGGCGTCCGACGGGCGTCTTGTGGGCGCGGAAGCGCTGGTGCGCTGGCAGCGCAACGGCGTGCAGGTGCCGCCCGGCGACTTCATCGCCGAATTTGAGCGCAACGGCTTTATCGTCAATCTGGATCGCTACGTCTTCCTGCACGTCTGTCGCCAGATACGGGAATGGCGCAAGGCCGGGCTGGAGCCCGTGCCCGTGTCGGTCAATATCTCCCGCCTGCATCTCTATGATCCCGGCTTTGTGGAACGCTATATCCGCATGCTGGACGTGGCCGAGGACGATCGCAAACTGCTCCAGCTGGAAATCACGGAAAGCGTGCTGCTGGAAAACGCCTCGCTTATCAAGGACACCGTCACCCGCCTGCGCGCGCAGGGCGTGACCATCCTCATCGACGACTTTGGCACGGGCTATTCCGCCATGAGCATGCTCAAGGAGCTCAAGGTGGACGGCGTCAAGCTGGACAAGAGTTTTCTTGTGGGCATGGGCTCGCCGCGCACCGACACCCTCCTGCGCAGCACCATCAGCATGTGCCGTTCGCTGGATATGGAAGTGACCGTGGAAGGCGTGGAAACCGCCCACGAAGTGGCCTTCCTGCGTTCGCTGGACTGCGACACGATTCAGGGCTATTATTTCTCGCGTCCGTCTCCGGCCGCCGTCTTTACGGCCATGCTTCAGGAAGCCCAGCCCCATGACTGATTGTTTTCGCCTTGCCGCGCCCTCCTTCGTGCTGCCCGCCGATGTGGCGGAAAACGGACGCTTTCTGGCCGGGCGCGTGGACGAGGTGGCCCTGTGCTTCTTTGAAACGCAATCCTGCCTTGCTTATACGCGCGCGGATCTGCCCCTTGATCTGGCGCGTCTGCCCGGCCGCGACGGCGGGCCTCTGCGCTGGCATGTGCATCTGCCGCTCGATCTGCCCTGGCCGTCCGACGGCGACGCGGCGGGCTGCCGCGAAACGGCCCTGCTGGCCCTGCGGGTGCTGCGCCGGGCCGAACATCTCGCGCCGCGCTGCGCCGTGCTGCATGCGCCCGCGGGCAGCCCCGATCAGCAACGCCGCATGCTGACGGCCTTCATCGAAGTCTGGCGTCGGCGCAGCTCCGTGCCTCTGCTGCTGGAAAATACCGAGCACTGCGACGTGCTGTCCTTAGGAGAAAATTTTCTTTTTGCGCAGGGGGCGGCTTTCTGTCTGGACGTAGGGCATGCGATGGGGTACGCTCAACATACATTACTCCGGTCATCCCTGCCCGCCCGCGCGCGCATGATTCACTGGAGCGCCCCCGGAGCGGGCGACGCTCACGCCGCGCTGACCGCATGGACTCCGGCGCAGCGCCAGACGGCCGAAGCGCTGGCCGCGGTTCTGCCTCCCTCGGCAACGCACGTTCTGGAGCTGTTTTCATGGCAGCGACTGCAAGCGTCTCTGCCGACTCTGAACGAATTGCTTGCACCGGCACGCTGACGGCGTTCCGATTTGCCGCACCCGCAACACAGGCACAGAGGAGCCATGTCCCCCGCCACTCCCACCAATGCTGCCGCCATGCGCGCCATGCGCGAATGGCGCCGTTCCCTGACCAAGGATCAACGCTGGTGCATTCTCATCACGGCAGACCCCGATGCCCTGGCCTCGGCGCTGGCCCTCAAGCGCATTATGCAGACGCGCGTGCGCAGCGTAGACATTGCCCGCACGAACGAGGTTACCCGGCCGGACAACCTCGCCATGATTCGCTATCTGCGCATTCCGGCCCGCCAGTGGCAGCCGGAAAAGGCCGCCTCGTATACAAATTTTGCGATTGTGGATTCGCAGCCGAGCCACAATCCCGCCTATTTCGCCATTCCTTTTGACGTGATCATCGATCACCATCCCCCCAAGCCCCTTCCGCCGGAGGCCGCCGCGCCGACGCCCTCCGGCAAGTCTGCGGAAAACGGCGCTCCCGATGCCGACGCGGCTCCCGCGGAGACCGCGCCGCCGCGCGCGCCCGCGCTGGTGGACATCCGCCCCGGCTTCGGCGCTACCAGCACCATGATGACCCGCTATCTTCAGGGTCTGCGCATCAGCCCGTCCCCGCACCTGGCTACGGCCCTGCTCTACGGCATCCGCACGGATACGGCGGCCTTCGAGCGCTCCGGCGGCGAGGACGACCTGCGCGCCTATCAGTGGCTTTCGCGCTTTGCCGATACGGGCATCCTGCGCCGCATCATCCGCAGCGAATATTTGCGCGCCTGGCTGCCGCTCTTTTCGCGCGCCTTCCGCTCGTTGCGCGACTGCCGCGGCGGCGGCGTGCAGGCATGGCTCAACGAAGTGGACACAGGCGATCTGCTGGTGGCCGTGGCCGACTTCTTCACGCGGGTGCACGGCCTCAAGTGGGTTGCCGTCAGCGGCATTGTGGGCAAGAAGGTCATCGTCATTTTCCGGGGCGACGGCAGCCGCGACATAGGCCGCCTTGCCGACGCCTGTTTTCACGACGTGGGCAGCGCCGGGGGCCATCGCACCCTGGGCCGCGCGGAATTTCCTCTGTCCGCCGTTACGCCCGGCATGAAGCCCGCGGATTTTGTGCAGCATCGCCTGATGAGCCGCAAGCTGCGGCCGCTGCCCGCGCAGCAGCCTCCCATGCCGACGGAAGCGGAAGGCGACGAGCGCGATCATGACAGAGACGCTCACGGAGACAATCAGGGCGCCGCATAGCCCCGCCGCCCGCGCGGCCTCTTCTCCCGTCGCCGCGCGAGGCATGACGGTTCTGCCCCTTCCCCGGCAATCCGTCCGCGCGCCGCGCCGCGTCAACCTTCCACGGGAGAACGGAGCCGACCATGCCTCCTCTGCGGGAACAGCAATCCGAAATACTCCAAATAGGGACCTTCAGCCTCGATAATCAGCTCTACGGGGTCAACATTCTGCGCATGCGGGAAATTCTGCTGCCGCAGGATATCGTGCGCGTACCGCGCGCGCCGCAGATAATGGAAGGCGTCATTAATCTGCGCGGGCAGGTCATCCCGGTAGTCAGTCTGCGCGCCCGCATGGATATCCCCGTGCGCCCCTTCGACAAGAAAACCCGCATCATCAATATCGAAATCAACGATATGGTGGTGGGCTTTCTGGTGGACAGCATCGAGCACATCTACACCATCAAGACCTCCGATATTCAGGAGCCGCCCTCCAACCTCCTCGCTACGGACGCGGACTGCGTGATCGGCATGGCGCAAATTGGCAGCGGCATGCTGGTTCTGCTCGATACGGATCGCCTCGTCGCGACCGAGGAACTGCTGGAAGGTCTGGCGGAATAATCCGTTCCCGCCCGCCACCTCCCCATACGCCGCAGCCGACGGCCTCTCCTCCGCCCTCTGCCGACAGCCGAAAATCCCGATTCTTTTCGGCCCGGCTCCTCGCGTCGCGAGGCCGCAAAAAGAGCGACCATCGGGAGGAGCCCCCTGATCATCCTTGCTATGCTCCCGATTTTTTTTCCTCTTTTGACATTGACGAAGCGCTTTTCCCTGCGTATTGGAGAGATGCGCAATGTTTTCGCGTACTCCTCTCCATGCCGCGACCGCGCCGCCCGCTACGGCGCTCCGCTTCATACCGCCGCTCGCGGCAAACGCCGACGCGACAGGACGGCTCGTGTTCCGCAGGATGTTCGCCCCGACGACGACCATCCCTGCCGGACGCGCTATGTCGCTTTTCGGCTCACAGGAGGACGCGGCATGCGCAGTGAAAGTCCAGGGAGGGCACATCATGGACGTTGAAAATGCGCGGACTCTGGCGATGCAGGTCGGCACCGTCATTGCCACGCGACGAAAGAAAATGGGATTGACACAGGTCCAGCTGGCAACACGACTAGGCATCACGCAGGACTCGCTCTCGCGTATGGAAAACGGCGCCATTGCGCCCAAGTTTTCCCGCCTGCCCGAACTCGCGGCAAGCCTGGATTGCGCCGTGGTGGATCTCTTCCGCCAGCCGACCAGACAAACGCGCATCATGGCCGACGCCGTGGCCGACGAACTGAGCAGCCTGCCGCCGGAAATGCAGGCTCTCGTGCTGCGTATGGTGCGCGACACCAGCCGCACCCTGCGCAAACTCTCCAAAAAATAACCCGGAATGATGTTCGGCTGCGAAAGCCCCTCTCTTCCCGATACCGGGAGGGGCCTCCGCAGCCGAACGGCATTCCGACGGAAAGTCCGAACGCGCACTGCCGGGAGAAGGGGCCCCTCTTCTCTGTTGCGACGCCCATTCCTCCGTCGCAACGGGCACGGCCTGCGGCCGCCATTGGTCGCGCCAGCGCGGGAGGACTACGAAAACGCCTTTTCCCAGCCTCCCCTCTCTTCCTGACGCGCTTTATTATGGCACGTCTCGTTCCGCTTCTCTGCTGCCAAAAAAACATCTCTCGCCTCGCGTTTTACCTTTTTCAAAGCTGAAACGCTCCATAGATTGCGGCTGCTGCCCGGCGCGGGCGACGGGTCGCCTGCCCGGCGCGGGGCATGGGGTGAGAGGGGCCGGGCCCCTCTACACCCCCTGCACCC